>CAADGU010000299.1 GCA_900696625.1 uncultured Chloroflexota bacterium
CTTATTTGGCAGCGATGCGGGTATCACGGGTTATCTGCCGGGCATGTCTGTATACCAATGGCGTCAGCAACCAATAGACAAAGCTCATATAGAACAACACATAGGGGAAGGCATCTGAGCGCAGAGTAATTTGCAGGGCAAACGCGCCAACGGATACGGCCGTGCCCAACACCAGATACAGCCTGGTGCGGTGCAGCCAGGCATAAGGCAAAAAGTGGCCGCCGCCGACAGCGGCCAGCACCACCGGCACGGTAATGGCGTTGAGATTAAAAGCAATGATGACCGCCGGCAGGGCGACTACTTGTGACATCGCCATCTGAACAGAGAGCGCGCGCAGTGGATTGTCAGTTGCCATGGGCGTCATACCCAGCCGCCGCTCCAACCAGAAAGCCAATGGTAAAGCGATACCTCCCTGGAACATGGCTATCAGCGCGGCCGTTTCCAGGGGGATGAAAAAGTACAGCACGGCCGTTACACAAAGGGTAAATCCATAGGCAATTAAAAAAGGCGCACCGCCGGCCGAACTGAGACTGACATCTTGCAAGGCCAGGTTGAGATCATTACTGTCAACCATATGCCGTTTTCCGGCCAACGAAGGGTACAACATCTTGTGCTGGCTCATTTTTTCTTCTTTCATTATCTTTCCTCATTTAGTTGGATGATGCGTGATGCGTGAGGAGTTTGGTGACGCCTCACGCATCACGGGCTTCAACCAGCCATCGTTACTCGATAACGTATTCCTGCATCATGCCCATCATAAAGTGGGGGGCGCCGCTGTGGTGTTCAGGGGCAAAGCAGAGCAGAGCATACGTGCCCGGCTCCAGATCAACGGTGAAGTAGCTGTGTGCGCCAGATTCAATGACACTGACGCCACCCAACGCGCGCCAATCAATTGCTTCTGGCGGTGCATCAGGCGCCAGGGATGCCAGTAAGTCGTTGACTGTCTTGCCGGGGGCCAGTCGGGCCAGGAAAAGTTCATGTGGCTGTTCACCCCGGTTGTTCACGCGGATAGTTTGTTTACCGGCAACCAATGGCTGTGACATTGTAAAATTGAAGTCGTACATATCTATCACCGCATCGGCTTTAGGTTCAACGGCCGTGCCGTTCCCATTGGGCGTCACCCGCACCGCTTTGGCCATTCCGTAATGGACGTGAGGCGTGCCATCTTTGCTGGGAACTGTGTCAATCAGGGCATAATCACCCGGTTCCAGATAGACAACGGCCGTGCTGCTTTCGCCTACGTGTGGTGGATTAGGGCCGCCGTAATGTTTGGCCCAGGTTGGCGCTACCGGATTTTGGGCCAGCGCCGCCGTCAGATCGGCCACCGTTTTGCCTTCTTCCAGCCGCATCAGTTGCATGTGGTAAAACTCCGGCCCTTCGTTCGCCAGCCGCAGTTGGGTCCAGCCCGCCGGAATGGTATCCGGGCCGCTAAAGCTGTTGGCGCGGGCGGTGAACGTGGCTTCATGGGGAGCCACTGTCACATCACCGCTCTGGCAGGCCGCCAGCGACAGGAGCAGAACCAATGCCATAAACATGGTATAAACGTTAAATCTTCTGCGTAACATGATTTATCCTCCAAATTGTGTGGGGCGTATTGCGCCACATGGCTGGATGCGCAATACGCCATATGAGTTGCCATCAGGCAGCAGCCGCTTCGGTGAGCGCCCGCGTATCAATGACGCTGACCCCAGCCGGAGCAAAAGGCACGTCAAAAGTAGCCACAAAATGATTACTGCCAAAAAAGCCCAATACTTTGGCCGTTTCCTGGCCTACGTTGCGCACATTGTGGGGGGCCATCGTCGGCACCAGCGCCAGGTCTCCCTGCACAAGCTGCCCTTTCTCTTCGCCCACAAACACCTCGACGGTTCCGGCCAGGATGAGCAGCAGTTCTTCCACGCTGTCGGTATGCCAACCCAATACATCGCCAGGGTCCAGTTCAAAATAAACGGTGGCCGAGTTTTGGGTACCCATAGCCCCCAACAGGGGAAACGTGGAACGATTGTGAATTTCCGGGCGGTTTTCGCCCCAAAATTCGGTAAGGGATAGGTTATTAAGATTTACACTGATCATGATAAGGTTTCTCCTTTTTTTATGGTGCGCGCTGGCGCCGGATGTTTAGTTATGAGCAGTGTAGGGATGAACCGGGTGGAGCGTCATCAACCGAAAGGTTGAACGGGGGGTGGATCAGTGAGCAGGCAGCAGTGAGCGGTGAGCAGTGAGCGGTGAGCAGTGAGCGGTGAGCAGTGAGCGGTGAGCAGTGAGTGGTGGGCAGTGAGTGGTGGGCAGTGAGTGGTAAGCAGTAGGGGTATGAAGGGAAAGCAGCGACAAAATTCGTGCTATTCGTGAAATTCGTGGCTGCTAAGGGGTAGGACGAGGGGATTGAGGGGCTATTGTTCCAGCAGGTGGAGAGTGCGGGCGCGTTCGAGAGCCTGGACGCGGTTGGAAACGCCCAGTTTGCTGTAGATGTTGTTGATGTGCGTCTTGACGGTGCTAAGGCTGACGGTCAATTGGTCGGCAATTTCCTGGTTTTTCAGGCCGGCGGCAATGCCCTGCAACACTTCCAGTTCACGCTCGCTGAGGGGATCGAGCAAAGGGTGGGCCAGAACGGACGGCCCGGCCACATCCGGTGGAACAGGTAGGACATGGCTTAATGGGAACACGGCCGTCAACTCGGCCAGCAGTAGCGGTATCACTGTTTCTATTGTTATCTCGTTGGCGGTGGTGACGGCCGTTTCCGCCAGCCCGTAACTTTGCCAAAGCCGCACGGCCTCATCTCTGGTCGCCTGCTCCGCCGCCGGGTGGTGAATGGCCAATGCCAGCGCCGCCATACCAGGCCGCTGCCTCCCACCGGCCACCAGAAATTCCCCAATACCCACAAACAGCGACAAGGCCAGAGAAGCCGTTTGCACCGCCGCCGCCGCGCGCAATGCCTGCTCAAAATAACGGCGAGCATCTGCCTGCTCACCCATCCTGGCGCAGGCAACCGCCAGCCCATAACAAGCCCGCGCCAGCCCACCCCGGTCGCCCAACTTCTGGTACAGACCCATACTCTGCCGGTACAGGTCATGCGCCTGCCCTAACTCACTTTCCGCCAGCGCCAACTCGCCTAGATAATTGAGCGCCAGGGCCATACCCGCCGGATCATCGAACCCTTCGCGGACAGCATAGCTGGCCTGGTAATAGTGACGGGCGGCCGTTCTCTGGCCCAACACCTGGTTGATCTGCCCCAACTGGTTATAAATAAAGGCCATTAACCAACGGTTACCGGCCGTTTGCGCCTGGGCTAATGTCGCCTGTGCCTGGCGCAGCGCCGCTTCAACCTCACCCTGCGCCAGCATAGCGCTGGTCAACCCATAACCGGCATAGGCCATATTGTGGGCGTCGTTCCGGGCGGCGCCTCGCTGCCAGGCGCGCTGGCCCAGGTCTATGGCCTGCGCAAATTGGCCGCCGGTCACCGCCAACACCGCCAACGCCGTCAGCGGGTCTGTGCCCGCGCCGGGAACGGGCAGTAAATCGTGGGCGGCATAAAGCGACAGCGCCTGCTGCTGCATATGGGTGGCCTGCTCCACCCGGCCAAAACGCATCTCTAACCAACCGGCGCAGGTGAGGATAATGGCCTGGGCGCGGTCACGGGCTAAGGATGGCGGCGTTTGTTCCACAGCCATAATGGCCTGGGCAAACGCTTCAGCCCCTTCCTGAAAACGGCCGCGAAACTGGTAGAAGGTATGCAGCCCGGTAGCGGCGTATTCCAGGGCGGCTACCTCCCCCCGCGCCGCTGCCCATTGCCAGGCGGCGCGCACGTTGTCCAGATCAGCGCTAATTTCGGCCAAACTCTTTTCCTGCGCGCCGCCGGCCAATTCGGCAAACCGGTCACCCAGAAAGCGCGTGTAATAATCGGCGTGGCGATCAGCGGTAGAATTGAATACAGCCGGGTCAGCGGTCAGGTGATCGGCAGCATATTGGCGCAAAAGTTCGTGAAGCTGGTAACGGCCGTGCCCATCCCGCCGTAACAGCGACTTATCCACCAACGCCGCCAACAGGGGCAGCGCCGCCCCGGTAACGGCCGTAGCCGCCTCCCGGCTAAAACCGCCCCGAAACAAAGAAAGGCGCATAAACACCTGCTGCTCTTCCGGGGAAAGCCGCTGCCAGGAATGGTCAAATATGACGCGCATACTGCGATGGCGTTCGGGCACGTCGGCCTGGGACGTAGCCAGAAAATCCAGACTGCTTTCCAGTTCGGCCACCACATCGGCCAGGGTCAGGCTTTTCAGCCAGGAAGCCGCCAGTTCCAGCGCCAGCGGCATCCCTTCCACCAATCGGCACAGGTGAACAATGTGCACCGCTTCTACCGCCGGGGAAAAGTCTGGTCGTACCCGGCGGGCGCGTTCGGCAAACAACTGCACAGCGTCATGGCTGGCCCAGTCGGTTGTCTGCGATGGCGGCACCGATAAACCGCCAACCGGATAGAGCCACTCTTCCTGCCGGTTTAGCGTTTCTCGTGAGGTGACCAACAGTTTTACGCCGGGCGCTGCCTGAAGCAGTCCGGCCAGCCATCCGGCGGCGGCCCGCAACTGCTCGAAATTATCCAGCGCCAACAGCAGCGTTTTGTCACGGAGGTATTGAAACAACTGGGTCTGGGGATCATCCTGGCCGGTACCGGCGATTTTCAGGGCATCGGCTACGGCCGTGACCAAAAACTCGGCCGCCGACACCGCTTGCAGCGGCACAAACACCACGCCATCGGCAAAGTGGGCGCTTACTCTGGACGCTACTTCAATGGCCAGGCGCGTTTTACCAATACCACCCGGCCCCACCAGCGTTAACAGGCGGCAGTCTGGGTTGGCCAGCAGACGGCCGATGTCGGCAATTTCCATATGGCGGCCAATAAAAGGGGTCAACTGCTGCGGGATGCGAGTTGTCGGTCGGTTTGCTGCTTGCCTGCTTTGTTGATTCATTGATTTACATCTCTACCGGCCACGGCCGTGTGCTGCGGCTCACAAAATCCCCCAGAAAAACTTCCTTTTCCGTCAATGCGTCACAAAGCTGATCCAGTTCCTTGAATTCCTGGGCAAACTGTTGGCGGAAAGCATCACGAGCCACTGGGGAGACCCAATAATCGGTTGTCAGATACCGCCGCCCATTGGCAACATCCTGGTGCAGTTTCGTTCCCAAATAACCCTCTCCTTTGCGGAATAACTGCACCCAGTCGCCTTGTGGCCCATAAATGCGCTCAAAATCGGCCTGTGCCTCCTCTTTCACCACGTATTCCCACACGTATACAAAGATTTCTTGTCTACCTGGTTTGTTCATTTCCACAAATGTTTGGTTGGACGTGCCATAAAAGTATACTCCCACACAAGGCACATTGTACCAAGACGAGGTAGAATAAAAAGGAATCGTAATCAGAGGGTTATAGCATGACAACACCCACCTCCGGGCAACAAAAACAGGAAGCTACTATGATTATTCGTACTCCTGACCAGCGTTTGCGGGTCTTTATCAGCTCCACCCTGAAGGAGTTAGCCGCCGAGCGGGATGCAGCACGCCAGGCAATTGAACAACTCCGGCTGATCCCGGTGCTGTTTGAAACGGGCGCGCGCCCCCACCCGCCGCGCAACCTATACCGGGCTTACCTGGCGCAAAGCCATATTTTTGTTGGTATTTACTGGCAAAGTTATGGATGGGTAGCGCCTGATATGGACATCTCTGGCCTGGAAGATGAACTGCGGCTCAGTCACGGTTTGCCGAAACTGATCTACATCAAAACGCCCGCGCCTGACCAGGAAGCCAGGCTCAAAACCATGCTGCAACGCATCAAAAGTGATGACGACATTTCCTACAAATACTTCACCAGCGCGGCCGAATTGGGCGAGTTGATCGGCAATGATCTGGTGCTGCTGCTGACGGAGCAGTTTGAGCAGGCGCGGCTGGCGTCGCCAGCGCCAACAACGCCGCAGCCACATCGGGCGCACGGCCGTGTCACCCTGCCCCATCCCATCACCAGTCTGCTCGGAAGGGAAGATGACGTAACGGCCGTGCGCGAGCTGCTCGGCCGGTCCCACATCCGCCTGGTTACGCTCATGGGTCCCGGTGGCGTGGGCAAGACACGGCTCAGCCTGGAAGCAGCCGCCGGTCTGGCAGACCAGTTTACAGATGGCGTCTACTGGGTCAATCTGGCCCCCATTACGCAGCCCGATCTGGTCATCTCTGCTATTGCCCAGGCGCTGGATGTGCGTGAACGCGAAGGCCATCCGCTGCGGGAAAGCGTACAGGCATACCTGGCTGACAAACAACAACTACTGCTGCTGGATAATTTTGAGCAGGTAACGGCCGCGGCGCCGCTGCTCTCTGATTTGTTGGCAGCCGCCCCCGGTCTGAAGATACTCACCACCAGCCGCGTCTCATTGCACCTGCGCGGCGAGCATGGCTTCCCCGTGCAGCCACTGCCGGTACCCCCGGCCACAAGCGACGCTTTGACGGAATCGGTAGCCATTCGTCTTTTTGTGGAGCGGGCGCAGGCGGTTCAGCCAGATTTTGCCTTGACGGCGGCCAACGGCCGTGTCATCGCCCAAATTGTGCAGCGGCTGGATGGGCTGCCCCTGGCGATTGAGCTGGCAGCAGCCCGCCTGAAACTGCTGCCGCCCCACCTCATCCTCGACCGGCTCAACGACCGCCTCAAGTTTCTCACCAGCGGTGCGCAAGACCTGCCATCCCGGCAGCAAACCATGCGCAATGTCATTGACTGGTCTTATGACCTGCTCTCGCCGGCCGACCAGACCTTATTTGCACGCCTGGGTGTTTTTGTTGGCGGGTTCACCCTGGAAACGGCCGAAGCGATTGGTAACGGGGACGGCCGTCTGGATATTCTGGATGGGGTCTCCTCCCTTCTGGATAACTCGCTGCTGCAAACAGCCGGCATCGTGGATGACCAGCCCCGTTTTATCATGCTGGAAACGGTGCGCGAATATGCCCAGGAACGGTTGCAGGAAAATGGGGAACGGGAACTACTGCAACAACAACATGCTGCCTTTTTTGCCGATTACGCACTGGCCGCGCGCGCCAAACTGTTTTCCGGGGAGAGCGAACGCTGGTTGGACCGTCTGAACGCCGACATCGGCAACTTTCGCGCCGTTTTAGTATGGAGCCAGTCATCACACCAGTTCTGGTTAGCCGGTTGGCCGCTCATCCCCGGCCTGGTCTGGTTTACCTACCGGCGCGGTTATCTACACGAAGCGCGCCGCTGGTGCGAGCAGGCCATCGTCCAAACCGCTTCACCGGGCGATACTGCCTTGCGCGCCGCCATTTTGACCCACGCGGGGCTGATAGCCATGTGGCAAAGCGACCTGGCTGCGGCTGCCCGGCTCATGGATGAGGGGTTAGCGATGATGCGCCGCGTCGGGGATGAATCCGGTTTGCTGGATGTCCTGTTCCCGCGCAGCGTGCTGGCGGTGAATCAAGGTGACGCGGCATTGGCGCACCAGTTGTTGGCCGAGGCGCTGCCGCTATTCACCGCCGCCGGGTACACCTGGTTCCAGGCCATGATCCGTTTGCATTGGGGCAATGTGTTCTTCAGTCAGGGTGATCTGGCCGAGGCGGAAACGCACACGCAGGCGGCTCTTGCGTTGGGCCGGGAAATTGGCGATCCCTGGGTGGTGGCGTCGGCGGTCAATAATTTTGGGGAGTTGGCGCGTTACCGGGGTGATTATGACACGGCCGTGCCATTCTACCTGGAAAGCCATGACCTGTTCCGGCAAATCAACTCAGCCCCAGACCTGGCCCGCGCCAATCACAGCCTGGCCTGGGTGATACTGGCACGTGGTGAACAGGCGCAAGCGCGTTCGCTTTTCAGCGAAGCGTTGGCCCTTCACCAGCAGTTGGGCATTAAAAGGGGCGAAGCGGAATGTTTGGCCGGGTTAGCGGCGGTGATGGTTACAGAGGGAGAGGCGCAGACGGCCGTTACCCTTTTTTCGGCTGTCTACACCCGTTTTGACCATTTAGGTACCACACTCTGGCCGGCCGACAACGCCGATGTAGAACGGCATCTGGCGGCAGCCCGCGCCCAATTGGATGAAGCCACATTCAATGCCGCCTGGTCACAGGGGCAGCTCATACCGTTTAGCCAGGCCGTCACCCTGGCATGGTTGCCTGTTTGAAATCTGTTATAATTCCGGCGCTGTGGCTGAGGAGAACATTACCAATTCCCCAGAGGATGAAAAGTGGATGCGGGTGGCGCTGAGTCTGGCGGCACAGGCAATAGCGCTGGCCGAAGTCCCGGTAGGGGCAGTTGCCGTGAAAGACGGCGTTATTGTGGGCCAGGGCTATAACCTGAAAGAGCAGTCCCAAGACCCCACCGCTCATGCGGAAATGATGGCGCTGCGGCAGGCATCCCAAACCGTGAACAACTGGCGTCTGATTGGCGTCACCCTGTACTGCACATTGGAGCCATGCCCGATGTGCGCCGGGGCCATGATACAGGCGCGGCTGCCCCGGCTGGTGTATGGGGCCAAAGATACCCGCTTTGGCGCGCATGGCAGCATCGTTAACATTCTGGACGAGCCGCTTTTTAACCACCGGGTCGAGGTTATCTCCGGCGTTTTAGAAGCGGAAGCGGCAGCCCTTTTACAGCAGTTCTTTCAACAGTTAAGAAGCAAATAACAAGTGGCAGGTGGCAGGTGGCAGGTTTTCACCCCAACACCCACTCACCTGCTCACCCCCTCACATTTGGAGAGGTGCCGGAGTGGTCGATCGGGGCGCACTCGAAATGCGCTGTGGCTTTGCGGTCACCGTGGGTTCGAATCCCACCCTCTCCGCCTAAACCCTTCGGGTAATCTGGCCCGAAGGGTTTTTTTGTACTTCACAAGAGGATAGCACAATGGAATTAGCAACTGAACTCCCCTTAATTGCCTGGGCGCTACGGTTGGCCGTGGCGATTATTGTGTTGTTATTAGGGCGACGTCTGGCGAGAATCGCGCGGGAGCTGGTAAAAAAGGCATTACACCAGGCCGGGCTGACGGAGTCGCTGGTGTCATTGTTCACGGCCGTGACCTACTACGGCATCTTGCTGCTGGCGGTGATGCTGGCGTTGGTTTTAATGGGCATTCCCATTACTTCTATTGTGCTGGCAGTTGGTGTGGTGATTGTCATTTTAGGCATTGCTTTGCAGGAGTCGCTGTCTAATCTGGCAGCGACGGTGCTGTTTTTGCTCTTTCAACCCTACAAAGTGGGGGACATCGTGCAGACAGCGGGCGTAATGGGCATTATTAAAGAAATTCAAATCTTTCACACGGTCATTATGACCTTTGACAACAAGCTGGTCACGGCCCCCAACGGCAAAATTCAAGACAGCAACATCGTCAACTACTCCCGGCTGGGCACGCTGCGGGCAGACGTGAATGTGCAGGTGAGTTATGGTGATGATTTACAGCAGGCAAAACAGATTTTGCTGGACATTCTGGCGGCTGACGAACGGGTGCTGCCCGATCCGCCGCCGTCGGTGGTGATATTAGATTTTGGCGAAAATGGCATTCTGGTGGGGGTACGGCCGTTTGTCAAACTAGAAGATTACTGGAATATGCAGTTTGATTTACGCGAACGCATTAAAGCGCGTTTTGATGAGGCGGGCATTACCATCCCCTTCCCCCAACGCGACATTCACCTGATTCAGGAAAAACCATGAACAAAAGTCTAAAAATTACCGGCGGTTATTATGCCGCCTTCATTGCTCTGGGGCTGGCGGTTTCGGCTCTGGGGCCGACGCTGCCCGGATTGGCAAACCAGACCAGTTCCTCGCTCAAGGCGATCAGCATTCTCTTTACGGCACGGGGGTTTGGTTTTTTGGTGGGGGCGTTACTGGCGGGGCGGCTGTATGACCGCGTGACCGGGCATCGCCTGATGGCGCTGGCGCTGGTGATGATGGCGCTGTCTATGGCATTAGTGCCGTTTGTACCGGCGCTGCCGCTGCTGGTTGTACTCATGTTTATGTTGGGCCTGTTTGAGCCGGGCGTGGATGTGGGTGGTAATACGCTCATCGTCTGGCTGCACCAACACAAGGTAGCCCCTTACATGAATGGGCTACACTTCTTCTTTGGCGTCGGCGCGTTTATCTCACCGGTTATTGTGGCCTGGGCCATCAGCGTCAGTGGCGGGATTCAGTGGGCATTTTGGGCGTTGGGGCTGCTCATCTTGCTGCCGGCGCTGTTTATCGTGCGGCAGCCCAGCCCCACCGCGCCGCCCATCATTGAAAGTGATCCCCGTGGGCAGACCAACTGGTCATTGGTTCTCCTGATTGCCATTTTCTTCTTTCTATATGCCGGGGCGGAAGTGGCTTACGGCGGCTGGATTTTTACCTATGCCACTACGTTAGGTTTGACCAGCGAAGCCACCGCTGCCATTTTAACATCCGTGTTTTGGGGATCGTTAACTGCCGGGCGGCTGCTTTCCATTCCTATTGCTACCCGTTACCGCAACCGCACCGTCATTTTTGCGGATTTGATCGGCTGTCTGGTGAGTGTGGCAGTTATTATGGTCTGGTCGCAGTCGGCAACGGCCGTGTGGCTGGGTACTATTGGCTTGGGGCTGTCTATGGCCTCGGTTTTCCCCACCACCCTTTCCCTGGCAGAACGACATTTGCACGTCAGCGGTAAAACCACCAGCTACTTTTTTGTAGGGGCCAGTCTGGGTGGCATGACCATTCCCTGGTTTATCGGGCAGCGCTTTGAAGCCGTGGGGCCATTGGCGACGATGACGATCATTTTTACCTGCCTGGTGGCTTCGCTGGCCGTCTTTGGTATTCTCATGCGGTTGATTAATGCCAGAGAGATCGTGATGGCGAGGGAAGCGGGGCGGGTGTGATTGGATAATGGAGTAATGGGGGAATTAGGTAATTGAGTAATTGGGTAATTGGGTAATTGGGGGATTAAACGATGGATGAAGAACCGACATGGAGTGAAGAGGCTTCGACGACGTTTATTGATTACGGCCGTTACTTTGTACCGGATCGCACCCGCCAAATGGAGACGATTTGCCGCCTGATTCCGCCGCTGGATGGGCCGTTTGTGGTAATGGAATTGTCGCATGGCGAAGGGCTGCTGGCGGAGGCGATATTGGCACGGTTTGCCACGGCCGTCGTGCATGGGTATGACATCTCACCCCGGATGCGGCAAACGGCCGTGGCCAAATTGGCGCGTTTTGACGGCCGTTTCCACTCCCATTACTTTGACCTGCGCGAACAGGCCTGGCGTCAGCCGGATTTTACGCCGCAGGCCATCGTCACTTCCCTGACTGTGCATCATCTGGATGAGCCGGAAAAGCAGCAGTTGTTCCGAGACATGCACGCCCTTCTGGCGCCCGGCGGCGCTTTTATCATCGCCGATCTAATTGAACCGGCAAGCCAGTGGGCCAGCACGCTGGCAGCCGACGCCTGGGACGAGGCGGTAAAAGAACAAACACAGCAGCTAGACGGCAGCATAGAACGCTTTGCCGAATTTGAGCGGTTGGAATGGAATCTGTTTCGCCACCCCGACCCGGATTTTGACAAACCATCTCGTTTGTTAGACCAGTTGAACTGGTTAGAAGCGGCGGGATTTACGGCCGTGGATGTGTACTGGCTGCGCGCCGGTCATGCTGTATTTGGCGGGTATAAAGCGGGAGATTGAGAGATGGGGAGATTAGGGGATTTACGAATCTCTCAATCTCCCCATCTCTTAATCTCCATACAAGTTCACTATGCAACCAGGACATTTTATTGCAGGCATCGCCGCCCTTATCTGGAATCCGGCAAATGATAAATACCTGCTGCTGCGCCGGGCGGAGAGCAAAGACTTTGGCGCGGGCAGTTGGGAATGTGTGACCGGGCGGGTAGACCAGGGGGAAAGTTTCACCGATGCCTTTTTGCGCGAGGTGGCGGAAGAGGTAGGCGGTGTGGCGCAGATTGAGTTTTTCATCGGCGCCACCCATTTTTACCGGGGCACGGCCGTGCCGGAAAATGAGTTATTGGGTCTGGTGTGCGGCTGCACATTGGCCGACCC
>CAADGU010000300.1 GCA_900696625.1 uncultured Chloroflexota bacterium
ATAGAGACCGACCTGTCTCACGACGGTCTGAACCCAGCTCACGTACCGCTTTAATGGGCGAACAGCCCAACCCTTGGGACCCTATCCAGCCCCAGGATGCGATGAGCCGACATCGAGGTGCCGAGCCTTGTCGTCGATATGAACTCTTGGACAAGACTAGCCTGTTATCCCCGGAGTAGCTTTTATCCGGTAAGCCACGGCCCTTCCACTCGGAACCGTGGGATCACTAAGCCCGACTTTCGTCCCTGCTCGACTTGTTGGTCTCGCAGTCAAGCTCCCTTGTGCCTTTACACTCTACGGCTGGTTTCCATTCAGCCTGAGGGAACCTTTGGGCGCCTCCGTTACTCTTTCGGAGGCGACCGCCCCAGTCAAACTACCCACCAGGCACTGTTCCCACACCGGATTACGGTTGCAGGTTAGAGCCAAAACTTAACCAGGCTGGTATTTCGACGGCGGCTCCACCGAGACTAGCGTCCCAGCTTCATAGCCTCCCAGCTATCCTACACAAGTTAAGCCCTAACTCAATGCCAAGCTGTAGTAAAGCTTCACGGGGTCTTTTTGTCCAGCTGCGGGTAACGCGCATCTTTACACGTACTTCAATGTTCGCCGAGTCCCTCGTTGAGACAGTGCTTCTCTCATTACGCCATTCGTGCGGGTCGGAACTTACCCGACAAGGAATTTCGCTACCTTAGGACCGTTATAGTTACGGCCGCCGTTCACTGGGGCTTCGGTTCAAAGCTTCGCTTACGCTAACCTCTCCCCTTAACCTTCCAGCACTGGGCAGGCGTCAGCCCCTATACATCGTCTTTCGACTTTGCAGAGACCTGTGTTTTTGTTAAACAGTTGAAGAAGCCATTTCTCTGCGGCCTCCGCCAGCTCAACGAGTTGTATCACCAGCAGAGGCCCCCCTTCTCCCGAAGTTACGGGGGTATTTTGCCGAATTCCTTAACGAGGGTTCTCTCGATCCCCTTGGTATACTCTACCCACCTACCAGTGTCGGTTTGCGGTACGGGCACTTGAATATCAACACTTAGAGGTTTTTCTTGGCAGCCTGGCTCAATCACTTCTGGCTCTAAAGGCACCGCCATCGCGCCTCAGGCTCAGGATGCGGATTTACCTACATCCTTCTTTGCCCTAATCGCTTGGCACCCCAATCCAATAAGGGGCTGACCTACCACGCTGCGTCCCCCCTTCGCTCCTTTCAAGTGGTTCCGGAATATTAACCGGATGTCCATCACCTACGCCTCTCGGCCTCGGCTAAGGCCCGACTAACCCGACGAGGATTAACCTTCCGTCGGAAACCTTAGGTTTACGGGGAACATGTTTCTCACATGTTTTTCGCTACTCATGCCAGCATTCTCACTTCTGTAGGCCGCACAACTCCTCACGGTATTGCTTGTATCTCCTACAGAACGCTCTCCTACCATAGCAATGGAAATCCATCACTATCCGCAGCTTCGGTATGATGCTTTAGCCCCGTTACATTTTCCGCGCAAAAGCGTTTGACCAGTGAGCTATTACGCACTCTTTAAAGGGTGGCTGCTTCTAAGCCAACCTCCTGGCTGTCTGAACACTCTCACATCGTTTCCCACTTAGCATCAATTTAAGGACCTTAGCTGGCGGTCTGGGTTGTTTCCCTTTCGACTATGAAACTCATCTCACATAGTCCGACTGCCACGTTTTAAAGTATGGGTATTCGGAGTTTGGTTGAGGTCAGTAAGCTTGCGCCCCCTAGCTCATCCAGTGCTCTACCCCCCATACTAAACACGTAACGCTAGCCCTAAAGCTATTTCGGAGAGAACAAGCTATCTCCAAGTTCGTTTGGCATATCACCCCTACCCACAGGTCATCCCCTAATTTTGCAACATTAGTGAGTTCGGCCCTCCACGAGGGTTTAGCCTCGCTTCAGCCTGCCCATGGGTAGCTCACCTGGTTTCGTGTCTAATCCCAGCGACTGAATCGCCCTATTCAGACTCGCTTTCGCTGCGGCTCCGTCTGTTTCTGACTTAACCTTGCCACTGAGATTAACTCGCTGGCTCATTCTCCAAAAGGCACGCCGTCACACATTCCCTTCGCAGGGCATAGTGCTCCGACCGGTTGTAGGCACATGGTTTCAGGTTCTCTTTCACTCCCCTTGCTGGGGGTCTTTTCACCTTTCCCTCACGGTACTTGTTCACTATCGGTCATCAAACGTATTTAGCCTTGGGAAGTGGGCTTCCCAGCTTCCGACAGAGTTAGCGTGCTCCGTCGTACTCAGGAACATTGCAGGAGTTTTTCCAATTTCGCATACGGGGCTGTCACCCGCTATGGCCTAACTTTCCAGAAAAGTTCTGCTATCAGAAAAATTTCTTACTCCTTAATGCAAGTCCTACAACCCCGCTACCATACAGATAACGGTTTGGGCTAATCCCCTTTCGCTCGCCACTACTCAGGGAATAATTTCTTTTCCTGGAGTTACTTAGATGTTTCAGTTCACTCCGTTCCCTCTATTACCCTATGTATTCAAGTAATAGTGCCAGGGCATTGACCCCTGGCGGGTTTCCCCATTCGGAAATCCCCGGATATAGCGTCTGCACACAACTCCCCGGGGCTTTTCGCAGTGTACCACGTCCTTCTTCGGCGTTTGACGCCAAGGCATCCACCATGTGCCCTTAGTAGCTTACACACATGATACGGAGAATTCGACACTCTCACATACATGTAAATATGTACTACAATTTGTTTCTTCGTTATTTAGCTGTTAAAGAGCTTTTCAGCAACTTGCTGCCCAAGTGGGCAAGCTAAGCTACTAACAATTACCATCAATCAATAGGGACTACAGATTAATGGCATTTGCCAGTCTCTTAACTCTACTTTGTAAAAACGGGATTCCGGTTAGTGCAGTTGCCACGTGAGCGGATGGTATGCTCTGACAAACAGTGGAGATGAGGAGATTCGAACTCCTGGCCTCCGCCGTGCAAAGGCGGCGCTCTCCCATCTGAGCTACATCCCCCTGTGGGAATTATGAATTATGAAGGATGAATTATGAAATGGAGTTTTCATAATTCATAATTCCTACTTCATCTTTCCATATAAGGTGGGCCTGGTTGGACTCGAACCAACGGCCTCTCCCTTATCAGAGGAACGCTCTAACCGGCTGAGCTACAGGCCCTCAACTTTCCTGCTCTAGTTTTTTAATTCATCCCCTTGACAACTAAGAAGTGGTAAGAACATAAACCTTTCAGCAAAGCTGTTCTGGCAGATAGCCATTGCATCTTGCTGTTTAGCTTATTGGCTTACGCCATAAGCAATCATCTTAAAAGGAGGTGATCCAGCCGCAGCTTCCGCTACAGCTACCTTGTTACGACTTCGTCCCAGTTACCGACCCCACCTTAGGCGGCTGCCTCCGTTAGGTTAGCCCACCGACTTCAGGCGTTGCCAACTTCCATGACGTGACGGGCGGTGTGTACAAGACCCGGGAACGTATTCACCGCACTATGGCTGACGCGCGGTTACTAGCAACTCCGACTTCATGTAGGCGAGTTGCAGCCTACAATCCGAACTGAGACCGGCTTTAGAGGATTGGCTCCGCCTCACGGCTTGGCTACCCATTGTACCGGCCATTGTAGCGTGTGTGTAGCCCAGGATATAAAGGCCATGCTGACTTGACGTCATCCACACCTTCCTCCGGCTTATCACCGGCAGTCTCGCTAGACACATATAACTAGCGACGTGGGTTGCGCTCGTTACAGGACTTAACCTAACACCTCACGGCACGAGCTGACGACAGCCATGCAGCACCTGTACACGCTCCCCGAAGGGTCGGTTGATTTTCATCGTCCTACCACGTGTATGTCAAACCCTGGTAAGGTTCTTCGCGTAGCCTCGAATTAAACCACACGCTCCGCTGCTTGTGCGGGTCCCCGTCAATTCCTTTGAGTTTTAGCCTTGCGGCCGTAGTCCCCAGGCGGTCAACTTAACGCGTTAGCTGCAGCACAGACGGGGTTTATAACCATCTACGCCTAGTTGACATCGTTTACGGCTAGGAATACCGGGGTTTCTAATCCCGTTCTCTCCCCTAGCTTTCGCATCTGAGCGTCAGGAATGGCCCAGCGAGCCGCCTTCGCCACTGGTGTTCCTCCCGATATCTACGCATTTCACCACTACACCGGGAATTCCACTCGCCTCTACCATCCTCAAGTCTTTCAGTTTCGAACGGCCTCTCCCAGTTGAGCCGGGAGCTTTTACGTCCGACTTAAAAAACCGCCTGCATGCGCTTTACGCCCAGTAATTCCGGATAACGCTTGCCTCCTACGTTTTACCGCGGCTGCTGGCACGTAGTTAGCCGAGACTTATTCCTGGGCTACCGTCCTTTCTCTTCACCCAGAAAAGGAGTTTACGACCCGAAGGCCTTCATCCTCCACGCGGTGTTGCTGCCTCAGACTTTCGTCCATTGGGCAATATTCCTTGCTGCTGCTACCCGCAGGTATCTGGTCCGTGTCTCAGTACCAGTGTGGGGGGTCACGCTCTCACGCCCCCTACCCGTCTTCGCCTTGGTAGGCCGTTACCCTACCAACTAGCTGATGGGCCGCAGGCCCCTCCTGGAGCGCCGGAACTTTAGTCTATCGGACTCTAACCCGATAAACATCTGGGGTATTAGCCACCGTTTCCAGTGGTTGTCCCCCTCTCCAGGGCAGGTCACCTACGTGTTACTCACCCGTTCGCCACTCTCACCTCAGACGAATCCAAGGATCCCGTTCGACTTGCATGCATTAGGCACACCGCTAGCGTTCATCCTGAGCCAGGATCAAACTCTCCATAAAAAAGAGTTATATCCGTACTCAAACGGACTACTGTTCAAACAATTGATTAAGGTTTATTTTCGTTCTTACCACTTTTCAGTTGTCAAGGTTCGGTTCTGCAATTATACCATATAACGGAGACAAAAAAGCGACTCGAAAGAGTCGACTTTCTTTTTTACTCTGTTATTTGGTTTTATTGATGTGCTGTAAATTGGGCGACATCCTCTATTGCAGTGACAGTCGGGGATTATAACGTTCCATTTGGGGGCTGTCAAGGGTTTTTGGGAGTTTTCGGGGCAAAATCGGAATTTTGGTCAGATGCGGCTTGTTTTTTACTGTTATGGAGTGCAGTGTTCTACTTATCTACTATCCTAAAGCAGATGTTGTGAAGGGTGAATGGGAGAAAACAATAGGCTTTGCTACTTTTTTTGTTCATGAATTATTTCCAGCTTTAGCTGGGTAAGGTAGTGATGGATGAATTGTGTACGGCCGTACCCCTCTCTTCGCCCGCTTTCTGTTTGCATCGTTTCAGCCAGAGTGAGCAGCTTGGTGTAGAAGTGGTCCAGACTTGATTCTTTGTCATCAGGTGTACGGCCGTCGCAAAACGGATCGGTCTCGGCATACAACGGCCGTGCCATCATCCCCCCCATCGCAAAACAACGGGCAATACCGATAGCACCCAGGGAATCTATGCGGTCGGCATCTTGGACCACTTTGGCTTCGATAGTGTTAGGGGTGATGCCGGCGGAAAAGCTGTGGGCGGCAATGGCGTGGGCAATGCCGTCCAGGTATGGTGCGGGATAGCCACGTCGGTGCAGGAAAGCGACGGCCGTATCTGCCGCCATCTGGCTGGCATACGGCCGTTGCGGGGAGTCTTTAGGCACGACCACACAATCATGTAACCAGGCGGCGGGTATGACGACCGCTAACGCGGCACCTTCCGCCTGGGCAAAACGACGGGCGTTGTGAACAACGCGGTGGATATGGGCCATGTCGTGTGCGGCATCATGGGCCATTTGCCCCTGCAAAAATGTTTCAAACTCCCTCTGCCAGTGTGTCCAATCCATTGTTTCTCCCTCACCAGCTTATTTACATTCGTCTCAGGCTGGCTTTACAATTTTTTTACCAGACGGTTTCAAAATTATCAGCGTAGTTCAATCTGTCCCCTATTTTACGTGATGGCAACCATGATAACAGATTGTGGTGTGTGCTTGACGCCTGTGGTTGGGTGCTGCCTGCCGGTTATCGTGTGTGCCTCATACAGCATCAGGAGAATACATGAATACTTTGTCCCTTAAAACCGTTCCTTTTGTCGTTTTGTTAATTGTGCTATTGCTGTCTGGCTGTGCCGGTTTGAGCGGTGAGGCCAGGCAATTTGAGGCGATGGACACGGCCGTCTCCATCCCCCTTGTCTCCCAGCCAGACACGACGGAAATCATTGTGGCTGCCACGCCGCTGCCTTCGCCAACACCGGTTATCGAATTGGAACATGTTGTTGTGCCGGAGGATGTGTGGACGCAGGAGCAGGCGTTTATTGACCTGTATGAACGCATCAACCCGGCAGTGGTGTATATCAACGTAGGCAATGGGCAGGGGTCGGGGTTTGTGTATGACGCAAACGGGCATATTGTGACGAACAACCATGTGGTGGCCGGGGCACAGACGTTACAGGTGCGGTTTACCAACGGCCGTACCGTGCCTGCTACCATCATCGGCGCGGACGCCGCTTCTGACCTGGCCGTGATTCGCGTTGACCCCACCGGGCTGGCGTTGGCGCCGGTGGAATTTGCCGACTCGTCAGCTTTGAAGGTGGGGCAAATTGTGGTGGCGATTGGCAGCCCATTTGGGCTGGAAAGCAGCATGACGACGGGGATCATCTCGGCGTTGAACCGGAGCTTTCCCCAGGGCACGTTCCAGGTGCCGGACATTATTCAGACAGATGCAGCTATCAATCCGGGGAATTCGGGTGGGCCGCTGCTGGATTTATACGGCCGTGTCATTGGCGTCAACTCGCGCATTGAATCCCCGGTACGCGGCTCGTCGGGCATTGGGTACGCCATCCCCGCCAACCTGGTGCAGGCGGTGATACCACAGTTGATCGCCAACGGCCGTGCCCAATATCCCTGGTTGGGCATCTCTGGAGTGGAGGTGACGGCCAACAATGCCGGGCAGTTGGGTTTGAGCAGTGAACAGCGGGGTATTTTGATCAGCGGTCTGGTGAGCGGTGGCCCGGCAGATACTGCCGGTTTGCGGGCGGCGAATGCGGCCGGCGCCGGTGGTGACGTGATTGTGGCGATTGACGACAAACCGATCAGCACGTTTAGTGATCTGGTAAGCCATATTATGCAGTACACGGCCGTCGGCCAGACCATCCAGGTACACGTGCTGCGGAATGGACAGGTTCAGGTGATCCCGCTGACGTTGCAGGCACGGCCGTCTGGCAGCTAAAGTTATGAGCAGGTCATAAAAAAAGCGATCCTGACACAAATCAGGATCGCTTTTTCGTTTGGCGACTTTACGACATCAACTTTTGCGGCGACTGAGCGCCGTTAAGATGGTTAATGCGGTAATAGCCAGGCCAGCAGCTACAGCCACTACGCCGGCTGTTTTTATTTTGGCCGGTTCAGTGGGCAGCAGTTCGGTTAGCGGTTCCAATTTTTGTTGGGGGGTTGTACCAAAAACCAATTTGAGAATGGCTTTGTTCAAATTGTAGGTATTGGGTTTGCGCAAAATGGTGGCGATGTCCAGCGGGTTGGGGCCAGGACTGACAATATAGGCCCGGCTGGAAGTGAATTGCAGCAAATCTTCTTCGCCATGAGCACGGCCGTTGCCCGATTGTTTCACCCCGCCAAAAGGCAAATTAGGAATAGCAAAATGGGTGATGGTGTCATTGATGTTAACCGAACCACTTTCCAGTTGATGGGCAATGCGTTCGGCCCGTTTCAGGTCACGGCTCCAGACGGATGCACCCAGCCCCATATAGGAATGATTGGCCAGATGAATGGCGTCCGTTTCATCGGCCACTTTCATAATGGGCATGATGGGGCCAAATGTTTCATCCTGCATCAACTTCATGGTATGGTCCACATTCACCATCACCGTTGGCTGCATAAACATGCCATCCCGTTTACCGCCGGCGATAATTTTGGCTCCTTTGGCCAGGGCGTCTTGCAAGTGATCCTCAATAATGTCAATCTGGCGCTGGAAGGTAAGCGGCCCCATGTGGAAAGCATTGTTGACGTCGGGGGAGTAACCAATATCCAGGTTACTGGCCTCGGCCAACACCGCCTGCACAAACTGTTCATACACTGCCTCCACCACATAGACGCGCTCGACAGAAACGCATGTCTGACCGCTGTTGTAAAAAGCACCCCAGACGCCCCATTTGGCCGCCTGCTGAATGTCGGCATCTTCTAACACGATCATGGGGTCTTTGCTGCCCAGTTCAAAGATGACAGGCGTCAGGTTTTCGGCGGCGGCCTGCATGATTTTCTTGCCGGTGGCCACGGAGCCGGTCAGGTAAATGAGGTCGGGTTTGGATTGCACCAGGGCGGCTCCGACACGGCCGTCGCCATGCAAAAACCGCACAAACGGAGCTAATTCGGGAATCCGCTTAAACAGGCTCTCAATCAGGACGCCGGTCGCACCTGTCACCTCTGAGGGCTTGGCAATCACCGCATTCCCGGCCAACAAGGCAGAAAATATGGGCGGCACCAGTAGTACGAAGGGGTAATTCCAGGGACCAATGACAGCCACGACACCGTGTGGTTTGTGTTCCACATAGCATTGTTTGAAAATTTGCAGTCCGGGCGAAACACGACGGCGGCGCAGCCAGTGTGGCGCTTGTTTGATGTACTGGGTCATCAGGTCAACGGTCACGAAAATTTCGATGAGGGCGTCCTGGCGGCTTTTACCGTTGTCCTTGTTCATTACGGCCGTAATCTCATCCAACTCTTCAATCAGCAAGGTTTGCAGCTTGCGTAAGATGCGGATGCGCTCTTTGAGCGGTTTGGCCGCCCACATTTTGGCAGCGGCGGCCATTTCCTGCCGGGCAGCCGTTACGTCGGCCTGAGTGGCGGTGGTCACTTCGCCAAATTGTTCGCTGGTGGCGGGGTTGATGAAGGGTAGGGTTTCGACACGGCCGTTGAGCGTCCGGCCTTTCACAGTGGTTACTCCCATAATATCTCTCCTAGTTGTTGATGACCGGTACCGGCCATCAACAACTACATCTTTCGTTTTAACAAGCTAAAGACGGCCACAGCCGCCAGGACGACAACTGTACCAAATGCCAGTGCCTTTTTCATCTGGTTTGATGGGGCAGCCGGTTGGGGCAGGGAGGTGGGGCGGGTCAACGGCCGTACTGCCTCTGCCGCCTCTTTTGGTGAGATTAAACTCATGGCTCGTTCCGCCATCGCCGTAATCGTCAAACTGGGATTTACACCCAAATTTGCCGGGATCACCGACCCATCTACCACATACATGCCCGGATAATTGAACACCTCTTGCCGGCCGTTTACCACCCCGGAGTCGGCATCAGCGCCAATGTTACAACCGCCCAAAATATGGGCCGTCGTAGGAATGTTCAGCAGCAATTCTTGAATGCTGCCCATCGTTGCGCCATCAGACAATTCCGCAAAGCGTTTCACCACATAGCCACCGGCGTCAATTATGGTGGGAATGGGCAGGTGGCTGTCTTGTTCTGTGACCAGCCCTTTGCGGCCAAGTGTAAACAGATTACGGCCGCGTTTCAGGTTCAGCCGGTTCTCCACCGTCTGCATGATCATTAAGATGGTGGTGTCCCGCGACCAATCCGGCAAAATTCGTGCTTTCAAAAAGTCGTAGGGGTTCTTGAGGCCATAGGCAATAAAGCGCCCCAAACGCTGCCAGGCCGTGCCGTGTAAATCCACCAGAGGCACCGTCAAATTGCGGATAAACGATGACCCACGTGGATAACGCACCGGCTCCACGCTGGTCACATCATCAACCCAAAAATGGGAGGTAATAGCTACCCCTTCAGAGTAATCCACTTCGCCAGTGCGGGCCGTGGCCCCAGAAAACGCTTCGCTGTTGCTGCGCACATGTGTGCCTAATCGGTGCGAAAGCAGGGGCAGGCTTTGTGTTTCGTCGCGGCAGCGCAGCAGCAAATTCATGGTGCCCAATACGCCGGCCGACACAACCACATGCCGGGCGCGCACACTACTTTTGCGCTTGAAGACCCAATCGGTGGTACGCTCATATACGATTTGGTAGCGGGCATCGTCTGGTTGGGGGTCATAGTACGGCCGTATATCCAACACATTCGCCTCTGCCTGCACCTGCGTCCCCCATTTCTCCGCAAAATAGAGATAGTTTTTATCCAACGTATTCTTGGCATTGTGTTTGCACCCCACCATACAGCCGCCACAATGAATACACCCCACGCGATCCGGCCCTTCGCCGCCAAAATAAGGGTCGGGCACCGTTTTGCCCGGTTCCCCAAAGAAGATGCCCACCGGCGTCGGTGTAAAGGTATGCTCCCTCTTTAACTCTTTGGCAATTTCATACAGGCGATGGTCGGCCGGCCACAGTTTGGGGTTCTCGGCCGTACCCAACATCCGGTTAGCCAGTGCATAGAATGGCATCAGTTCTGACTTCCAATCGGCCAAATCGCGCCATTCTTCAGCTTCAAAAAACCTGTCTGGTGGTTGAATATGGGTACTGGCATACACCAGGCTGCCGCCACCCACACCACTGCCATTCAGGATCACGATGTCATTCAAGAAGTTGATGCCCATGAAACCAAAACAGCGAGCCGCCGGCAGCCAGAGATATTTGAAGATGTTCCAATTTGTTTTGGGGAAATCAGAAGCGGTGTAACGTTTGCCCCGCTCCAAGACCAGGACGCGATAACCTTTCTCAGAGAGGCGCATAGCAGACACACTGCCACCAAAGCCAGAGCCAATGATGACAAAATCAAAACAATCATCGGGGGAAATAGAAGTTTTGCTCATGACATTTATCCATTTGTAAACCAACAACTAATCCAATAACACGGTGCGTCATTTATAACACGATGCGTTATATTTTACCAGTGTTGACACTTAAATGATTCGTGTTATCGTTGCGCCGAGATAGCACAGTTAAGTGATAGACATGCGTAGAAATGGTGACTAACTGCGAGTGGCAAGAATAGTTACCCGCCACAAATTCACCAACCACCATTTGTGTAGGAGACCCCATGAGCAAAATAATTGCCATTGCCATGCAAAAAGGTGGGGTAGGCAAAACCACCACAACTATTAACCTGGCGGCGGCTTTGAGTGAAGCGGGTTATAAAGTGCTGGCCGTAGATTTAGACCCACAAAGCAACCTGACCCAACATGCGGGCTTCAACCCCGACCAGATTTCGCCAACAATTTACGAGGCACTCAAGGCAGAAGTAGATGGATATGAAAGTGATGTGGTTGGCTGCATTTACGAAACGGATGAGGCATTTCACTTATTGCCGGCCCAGCCCGAACTGAGCCTGATAGAAATTTCATTGATGAACACGTTGAGCCGGGAGCAGGTATTGAGTACCGTACTTAAGCCCATTGAGAACGCTTACGATTACATCCTTATTGACTGTAATCCTTCATTAGGTTTATTGGTCATCAATGCACTGACGGCCGCTCACAGCGTCATCATTCCCATTCAAACAGAATATCTGGCCGCACGGGGGGCGTTGATGATTTTGTCCACCATTGAAACGGTACGGCGCAAAAAGCTCAATGCCAAACTGGCGATTGAAGGGATATTGTTAACGATGGCCGACCCGCGCACCACCCTGACACGCGATATTCAGGAAGCTGTAGGCCAGCAATATGGCAATGGTGTTCACATTTTTGATCAAATTATCAAGCGCTCTGTACGATTTGCAGAGAGCGCCGTAGCGGGGCAAAGCATTCTGGCTTATGACCCGCGCGGGCAGGGGGCAGAAGCGTACCGGCAAGTGGCGAGGGAGATTGCCAGGGTTAAGAAATAACATGACGCGCAAACGGCCCAAAGTATCACTCTCACAACCAATAAAACCGCAATCAGGTGACCTACAGAAGCTCTTTACGGCACAGGACGATGTGGAGCAGTCGGCGGGAATGCAATTGCTGGCAATTCGCCTGGATGCCATTCAGCCAGATGGGGCGCAGCCCCGACGTTCGTTTCCCACGGAGAGCTTGCAAGAGTTGAGCGACAGCATTCAACAAGATGGGGTGATTCAGCCGATTGAAGTGACGGAAATTCGGCCGAACCATTATCTCATTGTGCATGGAGAACGGCGCTGGCGGGCTGCCAAAATGGCCGGTCTGGAGACGATTCCGGCGGTAGTGCGGCGGCGCGATTATGATGAAACGACGCGCTTTGTGCGCCAGTTGGTGGAGAATATCCAGCGCGAAGATTTGAATGATGTAGATCGGGCCGGAGGGCTGCTCCATCTGCGGGATTTGATGCAGGATGAACTGGAAAAAGCACAGGAAGATGGCGTTTCTGACGAGCAACCCTGGGGGAACAAGATGACCTGGGCGAAGGTGGGGCAGCGGTTAGGGTATTCACGGCAGCGGATTCACCAGTTGATCCAGCTCTTGAATTTGCCGGATGAGATCAAGGAGGATGTGCGCGACGGCCGTATCAGTGAACGTGACACCCGCATCTACCAGGGCCTCAAACCATCGCAGCAACGTGCCCTGCACAAAGCTCGCCTGGCCGGGGACATTACCCCCGACGAGGCCAGAGATGTGGCCCGCCTGTTGAAAGAAAATCCCGACCGCACCGTTTACCAGACCATCCGCGATCTCAGGAATCCGGCGCCGGAATCATTACCAGCAATAGAATGGCCGGAAAAGGCCATATTGCCTGATGAGATCGAGGATTTGCCGGCAACGGCCGTG
This sequence comes from uncultured Chloroflexota bacterium, assembly GCA_900696625.1. Taxonomy (GTDB): domain Bacteria; phylum Chloroflexota; class Anaerolineae; order Promineifilales; family Promineifilaceae; genus CAADGU01. The sequence goes on from CAADGU010000300.1 coordinate 12,683, forward strand.
TCCGCTCCCGATGCCCTCTCAACCAGCTTAGCGCCGGGCGCCACCCGTGTCACCAATACCACCCGATTAAGCTACATCCGCCAACACCTGGCGCGCATCCAACGCGACGGATTGACCACCACTGAGCGTCAAGAAGTATTGCGTTTGCTGCGTCTGGTGGAACAAGATGTGCGGAGTCTGATTAAGGCTCTTGGTGAAGATTAGGCGTGTGGCTGCTTTTGAAACCGGTAGCCAACGCCGCGTTCGTTGTGGATGTAAACCGGATCGGCCGGGTTGCTCTCCAACTTCTTGCGCAAATGTCCAATAAAAATGCGGACATAATTCACATCAAAACGGTGGTAGGAGTCTGCCCACACTTTATCAAATAACTCACGATGTGTTACAACCCGTGGCGAAGCCTGCACCAAAACAGTCAGCATCTCATACTCCTTACGAGTCAGGTTCAGCGGTTCGCCATGGTAAGTTACCTGCCGCAAATCTAGATTAATTACAAGCCGACCATCATCATAAGCATAAGCCACCCCGTTTTGTTCTGGCGTCGCCCAACGTAACGCATTGCGAATTCGGGCCAGAAGAAGGTTATTCTTGAATGGCTTGATGATGTAGTCGTTAGCCCCCAATTCCAAACCGCGAACCGTATCTTCATCGGTAACATGGGCGGCCGTGAGAATGATAATGGGAATGGTCAATTTGGTACGAATTTGGCGGCACACTTCCCAACCATCTACACCAGGCATGCTGAGATCAAGAATTACCAAATCTGGGTGATGTTCGTCCACCAGGTGCAGACCAATTTGTCCATTGAGAGCAGTCAGCACTTCATAACCGTATTCCGTCAGCAACAAGGTCAATACTTTTAGCATGTCGGGGCTGTCATCAATGACCAGAATTTTTTGGGGGCCTGACATCCACTTTCTCCTCGCAACAGTGACCACCTTTGAATTTTGTGGTGCTTTTGGCAAGTTCTTGAAAAATGTTCGCCACTTTCTGTAAGATTTCGTCAGGAAAGCGGTTTACATCCGGTTGCAATCTTGCCGATACTATACGGGTCATTCAGAGAGTTGACAAGACAAGGCAATGGGCCTCTAGTCCCAATTTCGTGACCTCTTTAAGGGTAGGATGGCGGCGATAATGTGGGCACGGCCGTTGCCGTCCCGGTTGGTGTGGGCGTGGCCGATGGAGTGATCGTGGCAGTAGCGGTAGGGGTGGGTGTGAATGTGGCTGTGGGGGTTGCCGTCGGCAGGGGTGGTACAGCCGCGATGGGGACACTTTGTGCATAAACGGCCGTACTATACTCCGCCCGCGCCGATGACCAACACTCCCCGCCATAGGGGTGAGGGCAGACAATTTTCCACCAATATCCATCCGGGCTGCGGCCCACAATTTCAGCCTGTTCCCCTGCTTGCAGCGCCGTCAGAATGGGGTATTGTGTGTTGGGGCCACGCCGCACATAGAGACCCACTTTAGCTGTCATCATGGGGGGCGCAACGGCCGTCTCCCCCGCAGTGGGTGTTGCCGTTTGTTCCTCTGCCGGCGAGAACAATACAGGAGCAGGTACGGCCGTATACGTGACAAAGGGCGGTAGGGTAGGGGGGGCCGGATGGGTCACGGCCGTGCCCGCCTCACTCAAACGGCAGGCCAGTCCCGAAAATATGGTCAGGATTATTAAAATCGTCAATGGGTATCTGGTTAGCTGGTTCATGATCCCTCCTGCGAAAATTGTGAAGGATGAATTATGAATTGCATCCCTCGTCAGTGCAGTATGGGAAAAAGCCATAAACGGATCAACTACGACGGCCGTGTGAATTCCCCACGTTCTGCCCATTGCCTGTTTTGACGACCCTCATAAAATTGGGAGAGAGCAGATAATATCAGATGGTGATTTCAGGTAAAGCAACTGAAACAGGGACACAGCAATACGCGGAGCGGTTTGACACGCTTACCTACGTGCCATTTGGCGTCATCGGTTGGCAGGTCAGCCAGGCCGGTTTTGGCGGCTATCGGGTGGACAAAGACAACGGCTACCACGAGCAAGCCCTTCGTTTTGCCCTGCAAAAGGGAATCAACCTGATTGACACCAGCAGCAACTACACCGATGGCAATTCGGAGCGGTTCATTGGCCGTGTGCTGGCGGAACTGCTCGACAGCGGCGAGTTAAAACGGGATGAAGTAGTTGTTGTCTCCAAAGCGGGTTATTTGCAGGGTTTTAATTATGCCCTGGCTGAACAGCGCAAACGGGAGGGACGGCCGTTTCCCAATCTCATCAAATACGCCGAAGGGCTGGATCACTGCATCCACCCCGAATTCCTGGCCGATCAGCTTACCCGCAGCCTGGAACGGCTTAACCTGGACACACTGGATGTCTACCTGCTGCACAACCCGGAGTATTACCTGATGTGGGCCAAACACGCCCATCTCACCCGTGAACAGGCGCATGAAGAGTATTACCGGCGGATTCAACAAGCATTTTTGCATCTGGAAAAGGAAGTCCAAAACGGCCGTATCCAATGCTACGGCGTCAGCTCCAACACGTTCCCCGAACCGAAAGGGCATTACACCTTCACCTCGCTGGCCCGTCTGTGGCAAATAGCCAGCGAGATCAGCCCGCAGCACCACTTCCGTATCATACAAGCGCCTATGAACCTGTTTGAGACAGGGCTGGCAACCGAAGCAAACCAACCTGGACATCAGACAGTTTTACAATTCGCCCACCAGCAGCAACTGGCGGTGTTAATCAACCGCCCGTTGAACGCCTTTCACCATGACGCACTGACACGCCTGGCCCACGTGCCTATGCCCGACTTCCCCGCACCGCCGGAAGAGGTGTCAACCGGGGTTGACACTTTGCGACAATTAGAGCAGCAATTTCAGCAACAACTATTGCCAGACATGGCCGCTGATGACAACACCAAGTCCTATTTACGGGATCATCTGGCACTGGGTTTGATGCTGGACGGCCGTTGGGCAGGGTTTGGCACGTATCAGAACTGGCTGGATTTACGGGCACAATTCTTGCTACCACGCACCCAAACGGCCGTAGAAACGCTCTTAAACCTGGAAAATTTGCCCGCAGACACCCTGGGATGGTTGGAAGAGTACGTTGACATGGCCAATAACACATTCGCCGCCATAACCGCCTATTATCAAGAACAGGCCGCCCGGCGCGCCGAACGCATCCAGCAGACCGCCGAATCGGCCGATCCGAACTGGGCAACACGGACACTCAGCCAGACGGCCGTGCGTGCCCTCCGCTCTACCACCGGCGTCACCAGCGTCCTGGTGGGAATGCGCCGCCAGGATTATGTGCAAGAAGTGTTGGCCGATTTGCAAACTCCCATACCCATAGCAGAACGCCGGGAAAGCTGGCACCAAATGCAGCAATGGCGTGATGCGTGAGATTGTGGTCACGCATCACGCATCATAACTTCCCGGTACAAATGCCAGGAACCTTCTTTTTGCTGCTGGCCTTTGGGGGCGCGGTCGTAGTAAATGTCATAGACACGGCCGTCGGCCACCTGCACCCGAAAGTAAAACCGCCCCACACCCCACGACCCCCGTTTGGCCGCTTTTTCCAGATTGGCCGGCCGCATATTCATGCTCATCCGCCCGCGACGGCCGTAATCCCGCCACTCCTGCAACACGACCACAATCACGTAAGCCTCTTCTTGCCAGACAAAGCGGTCAGGGCAGGGGGGTGTCTTGCTGAATAGGGGTGGTTGGTCAAATTCCACCTGAATGGGTTCGCCGATAAAGCGGGTTTGTTCGTCCATACTGTTGGTAATTGGGAGATTGGGAGATTCAATCTCCCAATCTCCTAGTCTCCATTACGGCGTCCACGCCAATGAGTCCGTAAACACCCCCGCCAACCATATCTGCAAATCCCGGCCATCGGCGGCCATTTCATATATCCCTTCCTGGCTGGTAAAAGCAAAGGTCGGCACATCAGAGGGGGCAAAACGGCCGTATAACCCCACGCCATTGATGGTCGTCAAACGCTCTACTTCCCCACCGGTTACCGGCAAGCGATACCAATCGGAAGGTAAATTGTGGGCGGCTGCCACCTGCACACCCCCTAACCGCTCCCACCAGGAACGCGCTGCAGCCGGTTCAACGGCGCTGAAATAGAGCATCTGGTTATCCGGGGAAAAGACGGGGGCGTCTACGGCCGTGAACATCTCCACCCCCACCAATTCCCGCACGTTACCCCCATCCGGGTCGGCCACCACCAGCGAATTGGCTAACGTCACCGGCTCAACGAGTACATAAGCCAGCATCGTGCCATCCGGGGAAGGCTGCGGCCAGATGGCGTCAGCGGCAATCAGGTCAATGTGCCCGGTGGGCAGATGCAGCCGCTCCAGCATCGTATCAAAAGCATACTCCTCTCCTTCACGCGGCGTTACGTGTGAAAAGTAAATGCTCTGCCCATCGGCCGACCAGACCGGGTTAAAGAACAGTTCACCATCCACCTGCGGACCTAAGAGCGGCTCCATTTCTCCGCCATCCTGAGGCAGCAAATACAAACTGGTAAAGCCAAAATTGATCTCACCCGGTGGCGGTGGGGGCGCATAGGCCACCACAAACTGGCCGCCACTACCGGCCACCGGCCACAGATCAAAGGAGGCCAGCCAGCCATTAGTTGGTACCTGGAAAATGGTGTGCCGGATGGCAAAAACGTGGTCAATTTTTACCAGGGCTTGCTGCCCGGCCGACAATTCAATGGCGTAAAAAGAACTGGTAGGGATAGTGGTGGGGGAGGGTACAGGGGTGGGGGCCACGGCCGTACTACCCACAGTTTGGGTGGCGACGGCCGTCGCCGACGCGCCACAACTCGTTAAAAGTAGGGTGATTATTAGGGCAAGGACAACTCTCATGCCCCCATTGTATCGTCAAACAGAGGGAGTTGGTAAGACGGCCGTTGGCCATCCAACAACACAAACGGCGTCATCCGCTTTGTAGAAATGCCCAGTTTTTGCAAATCGCGTTCGTCACGCAGCGTTCCCTGGCGGCGGGCCGCCACAATGGTTTGGGCGCCTTTCGGGCCAACACCCGGCACCCGCAGCAGTTCTTCCGGCGCAGCCGCATTGACCTCCACCGGGTTTTCCCGCAAATTGGCCTGCGCCCAGGCCAGTTTGGGGTCAATTTCCAGCGGCAGGTTGCCCTGCTGGTTAAAGGGCAATTCTTCCAGGTCAAACCCATAATCCCGAAAGAGAAAAGAAGTCTGGTATAGACGGTGCTGCCGCAGCGGATTCTCGGCCGGTTGATTTTCCAACGGCGTGTTTACCACCGGGCTAAAAGCGGAAAAATAAACCCGCCGCAGCCGTAGGTGTTTGTGCAGAAATTCGGTGGTCGTCAGCAGTTCCAGGTCACTTTCGCCCACCGCCCCCACCACAAACTGGGTGACGGTGCTGGGCCAACGGCCGTGCCAACCCAACCGGTCTGGCTCTGTGCGGCGAATTTCGTCAATCCATTGCAACGGCCGTAACAACTCGGCCACGAACTCTTTCTTGGGCGCTAAATCGAGCAGTCGCCGGTCATTAGGCGCTTCCAGGTTGACCGAGAGCCGGTCGGCCAGCGTCATTGCCTGCCGCACCTGCTCTTTCTCCGCCCCCGGCATAATTTTCAGGTGCAAATAACCGCGAAAATGGTACTTCTGGCGCAGAATGGCGACTGCATCCAGCAGCTTATCCTGGGTACTGGCCCCACCCTTAATGATGCCCGAACTCAAAAACAGGCCATCCACCACCCCCGCCCGGTGCATGTCCATGAATGCCTTGGCCATCTCTTCCGGCTTAAACGTCTGCCGCCGGTAGTTGCGTCCGGCGCGAAAGGGGCAGTAAAAGCAGTTGCGTTCACAGGCCGACGTGAGCAGTGTCTTTAATAGCCGCATCGGTTTGCCATCAGGCCGTACCGCTTCGTGAATACCGAGAGAATCTTTTTTGAGGGGGAGGCCACGCGGCGTGAGGGGTTCGCCGCAAGGGGCTATTTGAGGCGTGGTCAGCTTTCCTGGTTGGTTGGGGGTTTCTTCGGCCGGTTCCAGCCCCATGTGAATGGCAATATCCTGCAACTTGACAAAGGCGTCCATGCCCAGAATTATAGAACATTCGTTCCGGTGAGGCAAGGTATGGTGAATCGAAAGCGATTAAAATCGCGCCTACACGCAGCAAAGCCGACCTTCGTCGGCTGGTTGTAGTCGGCGAAGGCCGACTTTGCTTTTTGTAGAGCCTGCACTGAGCGCGGAGGGCAGCCGTCCGTCGCCGAAGTGTGCAGATTTATCTGCCGCTGGGAGCAGTGCCAGGCATGGGGTTGTAAGGCATTGGTCAATTAAAATGGTTCTGCCCCTTGCCTGGCGCTTATTGAAGGCCATTTATTTTTTTATGAGCTACTCATAACATATTCCAGGGGTTGCACGCTTCTACCAGAGAAAAATGGCCTTGCCACACGGCCGTTACCAACCATCAACCAGAAATACAGAAATACCAGTTGGGCTGCTTGAGGATAATGGTATGCCACTGACCGGGGAAACCGTCGCTTTGCGGCGGACGGCCGTCGGAACGATACACATACCCGGCAAACTGGTTAAATCCCTGCTGTTCGGTGAGAAAAAAGACAGTCATTGCTGTCCCGTCCCGCTGTATCCAGACACGACCGTTGTCCGCCGACAGGCTCCGGTATTGCGCTGGTAACAACAAGGTTCCATTGGCATCCGGCTGCCATTCGCCACTTTCCACCTTTTCCACAACCGTCTGGTATTGGGGAGCATGATACCGATACCGCGCTTCCTCCCAGATAGCGGCAAAGG
>CAADGU010000301.1 GCA_900696625.1 uncultured Chloroflexota bacterium
GCCCTGACGTTCCGCACCCGGCGCACACGTCCCCGTTCTCTTACACCGGTTAGTGTGCCCCCGAACGTGCCCGGCCGCAACCCCGAAACGTCTCTCAGGGTTGCTGCTTTCATACTAACACGACGCCAACGGCAACATGACCCGGCGCATCGAAGACGGCGTCACCTACGACCAGTTCTTCGACGTGGAAAACCGGCTCATCCTGGTCAATCCCCTCACGGGGGAGTCCACCGGCTTCTTCTATGACGCCGCCGGGCAGCGCGTTAAAACGCTCAAACCCGATGGCACGCTCATCTACACCCCCTATCCTACCTACGAAGAAGAAGTGCGCCCCACCATCACCTTCCAGGCCGACTTTGAAAACAGCGGCCAGATGAGCGAAGTCAAATCCAGCGCCTTTCCCATGAGTTCCCTCTGGCGCGGCAGCTCCAGTACCGCATACCCGGCCAGCGGCGCTTTTGGCTACTCCCTCAGCAACCATGCTTACGGCCACATCCAGTCCGACCCCATCGCCGTCTCCGCTAACACCCAGTATGACCTGTATGCCTGGGTGCGCGGCCAGCTAGACCCGGATGACCGGGCCGGGGCCTGGATCATTCGCGCCCGTTATTACAACAGCAGCGGTGACTCCATCAGTTACAAAGACATCGCCTCCGGCAATGAGAACAGCATCAATACCACCTGGCAGGAAAAAGGCGGCCGTATCACCACCCCAGCCGGTACCGCCACCCTGCGTATCCAGCTTTACAACTATTCCAATTCTGGCTGGGTCGCCTTTGACGATGTGCGCCTCAATCCGGTGGGCAGCGGCACAAACCTGGTGGCCAATCCCGGTTTTGAAAGCAGCAGCAGCTGGAGCGGCATTGCCTCCACCGCCTACCCCGGCACTTCCCTCTGGCGAGGCACGATAGGCAATGCTGCCCCCCACAGCGGCAGTTACAGCTACAGCATCAGCAACCTGGCCTACGGCTCGCTGCGGTCAGACGCCATCGCCGTCACCGCCAACACCCAATACGACCTGTACGCCTGGCTGCGGGGCGAGATTGACACGGATGTGAATACCGGCGTTAGCAAGTGGATCATGCGGGTACTTTTCTATAACAGTAGCGGTGGCTACCTGAATTATGCCGACGCCGATTCGGGCAATCCGGGAACGCTGAGTACCAACTGGCAACAAGAGGGGGGGCGCATCACCACCCCCGCCAATACTGCCAGCGTCCGCATCGAATTGTTCAACTACCTGAATTCCGGTTGGGTCGCCTTTGATGACGTCAGCTTCATCAAGGTGGGGACAGGCACGAACCTGGCGCCCAACCCTGGCTTTGAAAGCAGCGGCAGTTGGAGCGAGACCCCATCCGCTGCCTTCCCTGGTACCGGCTTTGTGCGCAGCACGTCGGGCATCGGCGGCCCCCGCAGTGGTTCGTATGGGTACAGCATCAGCAACCATGCCTATGCCTATCTGCAATCTGGCAACCTGCCCGTTACCGGCGGGGCGCAATATGACCTGTATGCCTGGGTGCGGGGCAAACTGGACGCCGATGACAGCGCCTCCAACTTCTACATACGCTTTCGTTTTTATGACAGCAGCGGCGCGGCCATCCCTTACGACAGCGCCCACAATGCCTACAGCGGCAGCCCGGAAAGCCTGGATGGTGTCTGGCGCTACACCGGCGGGCGGGTAACGGCCCCGGCCAACGCCGCTACTGCCCAGATACTCCTGTTGAGCCATTACAACACCGGTTGGTTCGCCTTTGACGACGTGCTGTTGACCCGTGTGGGGCAGGAGACGGTGATTAAGCGCAGCAGTTATGGCGCGGTCGGGCAGATGATCGCCACCCGCGTGACGGGCGACCCGGTGAGTGGCAACAACGGCCTGTTCTTCATCTACAGCGACCATTTAGGCAGCGCCAGCCTGCTGGTAAACAACAGCAACAACCCGGTGGTCGGCAGCCGCACCTGGTATCTGCCGTTTGGCGGCTACCGGCCGGGCAGCGCCCCCACCCAAACCATCACTGACCGCGACTTCACCGGCCAGCGCGAAAACATGGAGTTGGGATTGCTGTACTACGGCGCCAGATTTTACGTGCCCGGCCTGGGCAGATTCGCCAGCGCCGACACCGTCATCCCCAACCCCACCAGCCCGCAGAGCTATAACAGGTACGCATACGTCCTCAATCGGCCGCTCAATTTTTCCGACCCGACAGGCCATCGGGAGGAAGATTGCGATTATAACGTATGCAATCTTCCCTCATCCTCTCCACCTCCACCACCATCCAATCCTTTGCCCGCCATCCCAACCGGCCCGATGGTAACTTTTAGTGGCTGCGAAACTTGCACCTGGGCTGATGAGGAAATGGCTACCATTCAAGAATCAGCTACGATGACGGGTACCAGGTGGGCAGAAACCCTCAACGCCACTCATGGTTGGAATCTCTCTGCCAGTGAAGCTTTCTTGCTTGTATATGGAGGCTCGGTTAATTTCCATAAAACAGGCGAAAGTTGTTTAGATGCTACGGGGTATAGCGGTTGTTGGGGGAGTTCGATGGGAAGAAATAGCATTCATGTTTACACAGATGCTGGGGATACTTTGATAGGTGATCCTCACTGGGCTGTTCATGAACTTGGGCATTCCTATGTCAGTGCCGTTGGGAGTTGTAGTGTTGGAGGACAGTCATACACACTTCCCTCATTGTTACAATATATACAAGAAAATCATGGATTCCCGGATAGACCTCCTGGCAGTGATCGGGATGGTACATGGGGCTTTGCCGGTGGGCGATGGGAATGGCAGCGCAGTTCGAGTGGTCTGGCTTCAGAAGAATTCGCAGACATGTATCTGGGATGGGTTTATAACCAGTGGGAAATGGAGGCGGGGTCATTGTCTGTAGCTGGACAATATCGCTCAGATTTTATGAATGCCGTAATGCCTTATACAGTAGATATGGCAATTGGACGTTGATAGCCGAAGGATGTAATTATGAAAAGCGGAAAATTCTCATTTACGGTAAAGATACTTGTAATTAGCATTTCTCTTGTTTTGGTAGGCTGCACTACCACCTTACCAACATTTACGCCCACAAATGAGTCTGTAGCGTCAGAAAATGCCATCGTTGCTACCACCCGGCCAACAACACAACCGACTCTTCCAGCTACGCAACCACCGTCAGCAACACCCAGTTTGACACCAATACCTACTAACACATTGACACCAACACCAATACCAACTATTCAACCCACGGCGACAGAAATGCCGTTTGCTATATCCACACCGTCAGGAATCGAAGTCACAGAGCAGGTCCTTTGGCTTTTTGAGACTAACAATAACTGCCAACTACCTTGCTGGTGGGGAATCACGCCAGGGCAGACCACCTGGGACGTAGCCGAGCAGTTCTTTAATACATTTATTTCTAATATCCAGTCAGCATCAAGCCCACAATTAGTAAATTACAGTCCTGTCATTCCCCTTCCCTCAGAAGTTTATGAAATCGGTAATACGTATGCCAGTAACATGCATCCGATTTATACGGTGCGAGATGGTATTGTTGAGGAAATCCTGACGGAGGTTTCTATTGGAGATACCGCTTCCGGATATCTCACCTCATATACTCTATCTACATTTCTGACAACTTATGGACAACCCTCAGAAGTATGGGTATTTACCTATCGTGCTCCATTTGAAGAGAACGATTTGCCATTTGTAGTTGCCTTGTCCTACCCCGAAAAGGGGATCATCGCTTTGTATAGTGATAATGGGGTAAGGCAAGGGGACTTGGTTCGCGGGTGTCCTCAGGAAGATCCTGCATCTGTCTTAAAATTATGGTCGCCTGATTTGAACTTAACTTTTGAGCAAATAAAAAGCGGATCGTCAGCGATAGGGGCAGATAGAGATTATCTCCCTTTGGAAGAAGCAACCGGTATGGATGTGACTACCTTTTACGAAACCTTCAAGAACCCTGATAACACAACTTGCCTGGAAACGCCAGCCAATTTATGGCGTTAAGGGAAGTTAGCCGCGTCAGTGGCGGCAACAATGGGCTGTCGTACTTTTACAGCGACCACCTGGGCAGCAACAGCGCCCTGCAAAAGCCCAATGGCACTTTGGCCTACACCTGGTACCTTCCCTTTGGCGGCTACCGGCCGGGCAGCGCCCCCACCCAAACGATTACTGACCGTGACTTCACTGGCCAGCGCGAAAACATGGAGTTGGGATTGCTGTATTACGGCGCAAGATTTTACGTGCCCGGCCTGGGCAGATTTGCCAGCGCGGATAGCATAATTCCCAACCCCGCCAACCCGCAGCAATTCAACAGGTACACCTATTCGCTCAACAACCCCC
>CAADGU010000302.1 GCA_900696625.1 uncultured Chloroflexota bacterium
GTTGGTCGGCGCCCACAATTTGCGCCATCTCCGCCGGGTTGCCGGTAAAGGTGATGGTCACACTGTTTTCTTCCGGGTTCAGAGGGATATAGTCACTCATCCCATCAATCGGCATACGGCCGCCGCCGGTAAATGATTCCCAATTGGGCGCGGCATAGTGTAGTTTCAGGAATAGCTCTTTGTCCGTTACCGGTTCGTAATTCACCGTCACTTCTATTTCCACCAGGGCGTCAGCCGACGGCCGTGCTTTTTGCAGGGCAAAGAGAATACGATCCTCATTACCAGCAGTGGCGCAGGGCTGAATTTGATAGGCGTCAGCGTCGTATACACTGATGCTGCACGTCGGTTTTGCCTGGAACTCCCAATCGGTGAGCCACACGGCCGTACCGCCATCCACCACCATGCGCTCATTTCCCGCCGTTACCGGCAGCCGCTGCCCGGTAGCAGGGTCATACAGGCCGATGATGATGTCGTAACGGCCGTTAAGCTGTGATTCCAGCAAAATAGTATCTCGTTCGCTTTTAGTCGGAGGGATATTCACCTGTTGCCCTAATTCTCCTGCGGCATTCCGCAAATGGACAAAAAGCTGCACCGTTTCCGGCCAATCGGCCTGTGGCGGCCAGTGCAGCGTCAACTGCAAACCGTTTTCCTGTTCGGCAATGTCATACCGTTGCAGTCGAATCCCATCACCAAAGATGACGTTGGCCGGGCTGTTGCTCCAACCGATCACGTCACTTTTAGCAAAAGTGGACGAATAAGGACGATATTGCCAGTCAGCCAGTTGCACGGCCGTGCCGTCAATCACTACCGCACCCTCATCTGTCGTTTGCACCGGCAGCCATACATCAGTCCGTGAATCATATAGGCTGAGCCCCAGGTAGTAATGGCCGGCGGACACTTCGTCACCAATTGGCAACACATGAAAATCGGCAATCCGTTCCCCTTCTTGCCAGGTTGACCACGGACGTGATCGTTTGGCAGTGTGAATGTTGTACGCCTGCACCACATCGCCCGCCTCATCGGTCAGGTATAACATGAGGGTGAAATCATCGTGCGGTAGAGGTGTAAGAACTTGCCAGTTCAGCGTCAGGCGCAGCTCATTCCCCTTTGATTCAAATGGAATCTCTGTCCCATCGGACAACACTACGATTCTTGTGCCAGACCCGCGGCTCTGGTTCAGGGTAAAACCGGTCAGGCGCAAATACTCGCCCACTTGAACGGCCAGCGCATCAGCGCGGGCCACCGTGATGTCTGGCCATCTTTCACCGCTGCCAGGCATCGTCTGGGGCACGGCCGTGCGTGTCGCCACCACAATCGTATCCTGTGCCGGGCCAACGGCCGTGCCTCCGCCCGAAATGGCCGCCCAAAAGAGACCCACCGCCGCCACCAACAGCAGCAGAGCTACGGCCGTGCCCGCAAACCGCCACAACCGCCCCATCTCGCCCCAGGACAAGCCCCGTTTTTCATGCGTTTGCATCAGTTGTGCCCGCAGTTCTTGTTTGAAGGGAGTGGGCGCGTCTGGCGCATACGGCCGTGCTGTCTCTACTTCTAACTCCTCAGTTAGCTTCTTAAACTCTTCAAATTCCTTGGCGCTCTTCGCGTCCTTGGCGTTCTTTGCGTTAAAAATTCCCATAATTCACCTCCCCGGTCACACCCATCGCTGCCAACTGGCTTTGCAGCCGTTTCAGCGCCCGGTGCAGCCGGACGTACATGGTATTGGGCGAACAGCCCAATACCTCGGCCACTTCCTCACCGCTCAGTTCTTCAAAAAAACGCAGGCTGATGATCTCCCGGTCTTTGGCCGGGAGGCGGGCCAGGGCATGGTGCAGGGTTTCGTGGCGCTGGTGGTGCAGCACGGCCGTTTCCGTCGCCCGTGTCTCCGTTTGCCCTGCCGCCCGCCAGGGGGTCAGCCATTTGCGCCGCCGCTGCTGGCTGATGGCCTCGTTGCGGGCAATGCGGTAGAGCCAGGCCAGCACACTCTGGCCGCGCCACTGGTAGCGCTGGATGTGGCGTAGGGCGCGTTCAAAGGTCACGGCCGTGACGTCCTGCGCCAGCGCCTCGTCCCCTGTCTGCCGGTAGGCGTAGCGGTAAATCCGGTCTACATACCGGTCATACAGCCGGGCAAATGCCTGCGGGTCATGTTTGGCCTGTTCGATGAGGGTTTGGTCGTTATCAAGCATAAAAATCCCTGTAATTGAGTAACTGAGTAATTACGTAATTACTCAATTACCCATTCTGCCTGATTAACGCCCCAGGGAGGGAAATCTTACAAAACTCAAGGGAGTAATTCTTTGACCGGCATGAGGGCCTGTGTTCGTAGTAGACGATTTATCGCCCACTGACGGCACTAAAGTGCCTACTACGAACCCCTGGCATTCAACACGGCCTGGGCGGCATTGTAGCCGGACGCGCCGGTGACGCCGCCGCCGGGGTGCGCGCCCGCGCCGCAGAGGTACAGGTTTTCGATGGGCGTGCGGTATTGGCCCCAACCGGCTACCGGCCGCATGACCAGCAGTTGATCCAGGCTCATCTGGCCGTGGAAGATGCTGCCTTCGGGCAGGCTGTATTGGTGTTCGTAGTCGGCGGGGGTGAGCAGGAGATTGGGAGATTGGGAGATTGGGTGATGGGGTGATGGGGTGATGAGGTGAGCAAGAGTGTCTAACACGGCTGTGACCAATCCCTCTCTCTCGTTTTCCCAGTTGCTATCGGCTAAACAGTAAGGGGCATAGCGGATGGTGATGGAGAGCAGATGTTTGCCGGGCGGGGCCAGGGTGGGGTCGGCCAGGGTGGGCAGGCGCATGTCCAGCACGAGGTGGGGGGAGAAACGGCCGTGTTTGGCGGCATCATACGCTTTTTCAATGTACAGCAGCGAGGGGGCGTGGCGGATACGGCCGTGTAACTGCCCCTCATCCGTCTGCCCCACAAAACGGGGCAGTTCGTCCAACGCCAAAATCAGCCTGGCCGTGCTGCCCCGGTAAATGATATTGCGCGCTGCCCGCATAAAACGCGGCTCTAACTGCTGCGGCCCCACAAAGTCAAAAAAGGTGTGGCGCGGGCTGGCACTGGAAAGGATGATATTGGCCGGAATCTGGTCGCCGTTTTCCAGCAGCACGGCAATCGCCTGCCCATTGTCAATCTGAATCCGGGCCACACCCGCGCCGGTGCGGATCTCCGCCCCGTTTTGGCGGGCAGCGCTGGCTAACGCTTCCGACAGTGTGCCCATACCCCCGGCTACCGCCCGTTGCGCCAGGAAACCATTGCCATGCTGGTACAAAAATTGCAGCGTCGTACCCGCCGACCAGGGGCCTTGCATGGTGCCGGTGAGGCCATCCACCGCCAGCGCCCCTTTAAGTGCGTCCGATTCAAACCATTCGTCCAGATATTCCCGCAGCGGCATGGGCAAGACGCGCATAAATTCCATCATCGCCGCGCCACCCATCCGCCGCAGCTTGAGACCCACGCCGCCCCAACCGACCAGTTCGCTCAGATGGGGTGTGGCCAGGTCGGGTGGGGTTTGCAGGAGCATGTCGCGCAGCACGGCCGTGAAGCCATTCACCTGGGCCACAAAATCCGGGTACCGTTCCGCGTCGCGCTGGCTAAATGGGGCGATGGCTTGCTGGCTTTTAGCGATGTCGCGGTACAAGGTTAGGGCACGGCCGTCGGTTTGTGGCGCAAAAATCGCCACATCGGATTGGCGGAATTCCAGCCCGTGCATCTTTAAGAATAGCTCTTTGACGATGCTGTCCTGGAACATGCCCGCGTCTTCCGCGCCCGTGTTGGCGTGGAAGCCGGGCCAGATTTCTTCCGTCGCCGCCGCGCCGCCGAGTACGTCTCGCTTTTCCAGCACCAGCACCGATTTACCCGCCTTCGCCAGATAAGCCGCCGCCGTCAA
>CAADGU010000303.1 GCA_900696625.1 uncultured Chloroflexota bacterium
GACGAGGAAAACGAACGCTGGTTTACCCTCTCCGCCGAATCAGCGCGGGTGCAGGCGTTGCAAGCGCCTATGCTGGACATGATCGCCAATTGGGGCACTGTCTTCATCTTCTGGTATGGCGGCTGGCTGGTCATCCAGGGGCAGTTGACGTTGGGTGAACTGGTCGCCTTCACCACCTACCTGGCCATGCTGGTACGCCCTATTCGCCTGATGGGGCGCATCATCCCCATCCTGGCCATCGCCTCATCCGCCGCCGAGCGCGTTTTTGCCATTCTGGACGCGCCGGTAGAAATTGCCGATGATTCGGCGTCACGGCCGTTGCCCCGTTTGCAAGGCCAGGTGCAATTTGACGACGTTTCCTTCGCCTACCAGGGGGGCCGTTCCGTATTACGCAACGTCTCCTTTACGGCCGAACCAGGCCAGATGGTGGCCCTCATCGGCGCCACCGGTTCCGGCAAATCTACCATCATCAACCTGCTGGCCCGCTTTTATGAGCCATCGGCCGGGCACATTACCGTAGATGGTGTAGACATTCAACAAGCCACCCTCTACTCCCTGCGCAGCCAGATCGGGTTCGTGATGCAAGATACCCTGCTCTTTGCCGCCACCATCCGCGACAACATCACCTTTGGCCGCCCGGACGCCAACGAAGCGGAAATCATCGAGGCGGCCAAAGACGCCCAGGCGCACGACTTCATTATGGCTACGCCCAACGGCTATGACACTTACGTGGGCGAACGGGGCATCACCCTCTCCGGCGGGCAAAAACAGCGGTTAGCCATTGCCCGCGCCCTGCTCACCGACCCACGCATCCTCATCCTGGACGACGCCACTGCCAGCGTAGATACGCAAACGGAGCGGCTCATCCAGCAGGCATTGGAACGGCTGATGGCCGGACGTACCACCTTTGTCATCGCCCACCGCCTGAGTACCGTGCAGCGCGCCGACCTGATTCTGCTGCTGGCACACGGCCGTGTCGCCGCCCAGGGTACCCACGACACACTGTTAGCCACCTCCCCCCTCTACCGCCAGATTTGCGAAACGCAAATGCAAAGTGAAGGGGTAGTTGCTGACACAACTACCCCTTCAAGGATATCCGTATGAGTTTTAGCTTCAGTCCCGGCATCGGCCCACGCAGCGCCATTGAGCAGTTTGGGCAGGAGCCAAAGGACGGCCGTTACTTTGACAAGGGTGTGGTCAAGGGGATGCTGGCGTTTGTACGGCCGTATCGCCGCAAAATGCTCTTCGCCATCCTCTTCATGCTCCTGGCCACCGGCTTCACCCTGCTCACCCCGTACCTGATCAAAATTGCCATTGACGAACACATCGCCAGCGGCGACGCCGCCGGGCTGACGCGCCTGGCCGTGTTCATTGCCGTCTGTTACCTGGGGCTGTATATCACCACCGCCGGGCAGGAGTATTACCTGGGTTGGGTCTCGCAGCGGGTGCTGGCCGACGTGCGCGCAGCCCTGTTTGCCCATTTGCAGCGGCTCTCCCTCAGCTACCACGACCGCACCATCATCGGCGTCACCGTCTCCCGCGTCATCAACGATGTGGCCGCCATCAACGACCTGCTCACACAGGGCCTCATCACCCTCATCGGCGATTTGCTGGTGCTGGTGGGCATTATCGCCATCATGCTCTCCATGAGTCCGCAGTTGGCGCTGTATACCTTTGCCGTGCTGCCCCTGATGATCGTAGCGACCGTCTGGTTTTCGCGCAGCGCCCAGGGCGTCTTTCGGCTGACGCGCAAACGGGTGGCGGCCCTTGTGGGCAATCTGGCCGAAAACATCAATGGGATGCGGGTGATCCAGGCATTTGCCCAGGAAACGGCCGTTGAAAACCAGTTCGACGAAGTAAACGACGCCAACCGCCGCGCCCACGTGGAAGCGATGCGACTTTCGTTCATTTTCCTACCGACAATTGAGTTTTTGGGGGTGCTGGCTACGGCCGTTGTCCTTTACTTTGGCGGGCGGGCCGTCGCCGCCGACCAGATGACGTTGGGCGTCATGGTCGCCTTCATCGCTTACGTCACCCGCTTTTTCCAGCCCATCCAGGAACTCAGCCGCATCTACACCACCATGCAGTCGGCCATGGCCGGCGGCGAGCAGGTACTCAAGCTGCTGGCCACCCAGCCCGATGTGGTAGATGCGCCGGACGCCGCCGAAATGCCGCCCGTGACCGGCGCGATTGAGCTAGAAAAAGTTTCCTTCCGCTACCGCGCCGACAGCCCGGAGATTTTGCATCAGGTATCGCTCGCCATTGCGCCGGGGCAAACGGTGGCGCTGGTGGGGCCAACGGGCGCGGGCAAAACCACCGTCGCCAATCTGATCGCTCGTTTTTATGATGTCAGCCACGGCCGTGTCACCATTGACGGCCTGGATGTACGCGCTGTGAACCAGGCGTCCCTGCACCGGCAGTTTGGCCTGGTGCCCCAAGACCCGTTCCTCTTTGCCGGTTCCATTGCCGACAATATCCGCTTTGGCCGCGCCGAAGCGACGCTGGACGAAGTAGAGGCCGCGGCTCAGTTAGCCAACGCCGCCGAATTTATCGCCGCGCTGCCCGATGGCTATGAGACCAAAATCCTGGAAGGAGCGGTGAATTTGTCGGTGGGGCAGCGGCAGCTTTTGTGTATTGCCCGCGCCGCGTTGGTGAACCCGCGCATCCTGATGCTGGACGAGGCCACCGCCAGCGTGGACACGGTGACGGAGGTGTTAATCCAGCAGGCGTTGGAGCGGCTCATGCACGGCCGTACTGCCATCGTCATTGCCCACCGGCTGAGTACCATACGGAATGCGGATGTGATTTGTGTACTGGCGGACGGCCGTATCGTGGAACAGGGCAGCCACGATGAACTGATGGCGCAATCCGGTCTTTACCGTGATTTGGTTGAGCGGCAGTATGGGGGAAACCGTAATCCGTAACCTGTGAACCGTAATCGGATTACGGGTTACGGGTTACGCTTACAAAGCCAGCAGCCCCAGCCGTGTGGCGCGGACGACGGCGTCGGTGCGGCTTTGGGCATTTAGTTTGCCCATAATGGCGTTGACGTGAAATTTGACGGTGTGTTCGCTGACGTGAAGTTGGCGGGCAATGGCTTTGTTGGTTAATCCCTCGGCCAGCAGGTGCAGCACTTCGGTTTCGCGGGGGGTGAGGGGTTGGGGAACGGCCGTTGCGCCTTCCCGGTCATTGGCCGGCAGCAGCAGGGCGGCCATATCGTTGTCCAGGATAGTGAGGTTGTGTACGGCCGTGTGCGCCGCCGCCGCCAATAGCGCCCCACTGCTCTCCCGGCTCAACAACAGCCGTATGCCCCTCTCCCAAAACAAACGAATCATCCCCCCATCCGGCAAAAACGGCGGTAACAGCGCCAGTACCGGTATATCATTGTCAATCCAATCTGGCAGTTTTGCCGGCGCTTCCCACCCAATATCCCAAATAATCACGTCCGGCTTCTGGCTATCTACCAGTTCATCCAAAACATCGGCGCTGTTTATCTGGCTAATAACCAGGCATCCCGGTTCATTTGCCAGCATCAGGCCCAAACCGGCGCGCGCCAGGGGATCATCCGCCACAATCAAAAGTTGAAGATCAGACATAAGCGCCTATGGTAGGACATTTATCTATACGGTGCATAAGAAAGTGCAAATCAAACCTCGTCCTTTGCCCCGATAAAGTCCATTGTTATACTATGTGAGTCATTTAGTAACTTCAAGAAAAAAATCGGGAACTTTCCAATCCCCATGGTACTTCAAGGAGTTCAACATGGGTGCGACACATCACGATGAATGAAAATTCATAATTCATCCTTCATAATTTATAATTTTCAGAGGAGAACAAACGTGGCTGAAAAATACCCTATTACCTTACAAAAAGACGAGAAGGTGATTAAAGTGATGCGGCGCCACCCTGCCCGACTCGTTTTAGATATCATTCTGACCATTATCATCGAGATAATTGTGTTAGTGGCCCTCGTCTGGTTACGGAACATTACCTCATCTTGGGAATGGTTGGGGTTGTTATGGACAATCCTGATTGGCATTGCCATTGTGGGCGGGTTGCTTTTTATTGGCATTGAGTTTTATCGCTACCGTAATGATGTCTGGCTGCTGACCAACCAGCGCATTGTGGACTCTACCCGCACGTCGCCATTTAACCAGACAGTTTCTTCGGCCGATCTGGTGAATGTGCAGGATATGAATTTCCACAAACGCGGCGTGTTGGCAACCCTGTTCAACTTTGGCGATGTAATTTGCCAGACGGCCAGCCAGACACAGCATTTTGCCTTCAGGGGAGTGGCAAAACCAGAGGATGTGCTGCATCTGGTGGATTCACACCGCGACCTGGCCCGCCACCGAATGTATAACCCGGAAGGGAATGAGGGGAGTGGGTGATGAAGTAATTGAGTAATTGGGTAATTGATTGCTTCAATTACCCAATTACTCAATTACCTGATTACCCAATTACCTGATTGGGTGATTAACGCAGCCAGTTCTGTCTGATTCGTGACAACCATGTCGCCATACTGGCTGAGGGCTAAGGCCGCCAGGGAAACGCCGTAACGCAGCCCGGCGGCAAAATCGCCATCCAGCCAGCCATGAATGACGCCGGCCGCCAGGGCATCACCCGCGCCAATCCGGTCTATCATCTGCACCGGCGGCGCACTCTGGCGGATAGTCTGCCGCCCATCCCAACCAACGACCCCATCTTCTGCCAGACTGACAACAATGTGGCGGGCGTTGGTTTGGGCGCTCAATTGGGCCACCACATCTTCCGGCTCACCCTGGCAGCCAAACAGGGTCATGGCGTCACGCCGGCCACAAAAGAGCAAATCTACCTGCTGCATGAGGGGCAACAAGGTGGCCGCGGCCGTTTCCGGCGACCATAATTTTTGGCGATAGTTGACGTCAAAGCTCACGGCCGTCCCCCTCCCCCTTGCTCTCTGTAATGCCTCTTGCACCATCTCCAGGCAGCCCGGCGAAAGCGGCGGCGTGATGCCCGTCAGGTGCAATAGGCGGCTGTCTAGCAGGTAGTCCCAATCAATTTGCGCTGACTGTAACTGGGTGAAACAGGAGTTGGCGCGATCATACACCACCTGCGTGGGGCGTGGCGGCCCGGCAAACTCGATAAAGTAGGTACCTATGCGCCCGGTGGCCGACCAATGCACGGCCGTGACATCCACCCCCGCCTGCCGCAGAGCATTTGTTACCAGCCGTCCCAGGGCGCTGTCCGGCAAGGCGCTCACCCAGCCACACGGCCGTGCCAACCGCGCCAACGCCGCCGCCACGTTCGCCTCTGCCCCCGCCGGAAACATGTCCAACTGCCGCGCTGTTTCCAGCCGTACCCCGGCAGGCACACTCAGCCGCAGCATCGCTTCGCCAATTGTCGTCACATCAAAACGAGCCATATCCATCTCCTCATAGTAATCTACTTGCCATTCGTCACTCGTCACCCGTCACTCGTCACTCGTCACCCGCCAATCATACCGCACAATGGTACAATACCTTCAAACAAAGGAGTTGCCTTCCATGCCCCATTTTACGCTGCCGTTCTCCGAACCCGTCCTTGTTTTCACCCTGGTACTGCTCATCATCTTGTTAGCGCCGCTGTTGTTCAGCCGGATTCGTGTGCCCGGCATTGTGGGCCTGATTATCGCCGGCGCTCTGGTTGGCCCTTATGGGTTCAACCTGCTGCTGCGGGATACCAGCATTGTGTTGTTTGGTACGGTTGGGCTGCTCTACATCATGTTTTTGGCCGGTTTAGAAATTGACCTCAACGATTTCCGAAAAAATCGCAACCGCAGCCTGGTGTTTGGCGGCCTTACCTTTTCCATCCCGCAGACGGTGGGCACATTGGCGGCGCTTACCATCCTGGGCTTTAGCTGGCCCTCGGCCATTTTGCTGGCCAGCATGTTTGCCTCCCACACCCTGCTCACCTACCCCATGGCCAGTCGGATGGGTCTGGCTAAAAACGAGGCTGTTACCATTACCGTCGGCGGCACGATGATTACCGACACCATCTCTTTGCTGGTGCTGGCGATTATTGCCGGCTCCACCCAGGGGGAGTTGAACGGCTTTTTCTGGCTGCGGCTAACCGTGGCTTTTGCCATTTTTGTCGTCATTGTACTGTGGATCATGCCCAAAATTGGGGCCTGGTTTTTTAGAACGGGGCAAGGAGACGGTGGTTCCCAATTCATTTTTGTGTTGGCCATCGTTTTTGCCGCCGCTTTTCTGGCGGAATTGGCCGGTGTAGAAGCGATTATTGGCGCTTTTCTGGCCGGGCTGGCCCTCAACCGGCTCATTCCCCACACCTCGCCGCTGATGAACCGCATTGATTTTGTGGGCAACACGCTTTTTGTGCCCTTTTTCTTGATTAGCGTGGGGATGTTGGTGGATGTCCGCGTTTTGTTTCAGGGGTCGGAAGCCCTGATTGTCGCGGCTACTATGGTCGTCGTAGCCCTTAGCTGCAAATGGTTAGCCGCTTTTTTTACGCAAAAGATATTTGGCTACTCGGTAACGGAACGTAACCTGATTTTTGGGTTGAGCAATTCCCAGGCGGCAGCCACGTTGGCGGCGGTGTTGGTGGGCTTCAATTTGGGGCTGCTCAATGAAGCGGTGCTGAACGGCACCATTGTGATGATCCTGGTCACTTGCCTGATCAGTTCGTTTGTCACCGAATCGGCCAGCCGCAAACTGGCTATTGCGGAGAGTGAACGGGTGTTAGACCTGGGCGTTGTACCCGACCGTATTCTGGTACCTATCGCCAACCCGGCCACCATTGAACAGTTGATGGACCTGGCGATTATGATCAAAAACCCCCGATCGGCCGAACCCATTTATCCGCTGGTGGTGGTGAAGGACGATGACGACGTGCAGCAGCGGGTGGCGGCCAGCACCAAAATGCTGGAAAAGGCCATTACCCATGCGGCGGCAACGGAAACGGCCGTACAGGTTGTATCACGTGTAGACCTCAACGTTGCCAGCGGCATCACCCGTGCTATCAAAGAATTAATGATCACCGAGGTAGTGATTGGATGGAACGCGCAAATTAGCACCCAACAGCGCATTTTCGGCAGTGTTCTGGATCACTTATTACAATCATCACGGCAGATGATCATCGTCACCCGCCTGGTACATCCCATCAATATCAACAGACAAATTGTGGTCGTTGTACCCCCAAACAGCGAATTAGAAACCGGCTTTACCCGTTGGCTGCGCACCCTGACGACCCTGAGCAAACAGGCCGGCGCCAGACTGAACTTCTTTACCACCGAGAACGCCATTAACCGCATCCAGCCAATTGTCCAGGCTGCCAAACCGGCTGTGGAAGCCGATTTTTCGCTGTTTGCGGAATGGGAAGATTTTCTGATTCTGTCGCGTGAAGTGACCGACACCGATTTATTGGTCATTATTAACGCACGCGACGGAACTGTGTCTTACAACAAATATATGGATGTCATTCCGCGTAAACTGGCACAGCATTTTCAGTCCACCAGCTTTCTGATCATTTACCCCGAACAGAATACGATCAGTCCCACCACCGGCGCACGGCCGTTGGGACGCAACACCGCCCATATTATGACTGAAGGGGTTACATGAGGGGAGGAGAGGAAGATTGGGAGATTGGGAGATTCGATCTCTTAATCTCCCAATGTCCAGCCTAATCCGGGTGGTCTTCGGGGATGGGGCTGCGCAGGGACCAGCCGCCGTCTACCTGAATGGTTTGCCCGGTAATGTGGCGGGCGGTGGGGGAGGCCAGGAAGAGGGCAGCGGCCACAAGGTCATCTACTTCTCCGGCACGGCCGTCCGGCGTCACTCCACCCCATTTAGCCGCATAATCGGGATCGTCGGTCACCGTGCGTTCGGTGACAATCGCGCCGGGGCAGATGGCGTTGACGGTGATGCCATATGCACCCAATTCCA
>CAADGU010000304.1 GCA_900696625.1 uncultured Chloroflexota bacterium
CTGAAGGTAGCTGATCTGGTGAAAGTAACCGGGGCGCGGATGGCCGATTTAGCGGATTAACTAATCCGCTAAATCGTGATTTTCAGTGAGTCGCTGGATGGTTTCCACCACATCGGGGAAGTCGAAGGGTTTGGGTAAGAAGGCGGCATTGACCTGGTTTAAGGTTTCATCGCTGGGGCGGGGCCAGGCGCTTACCAATACAAACGGCCGTGTCTCCCCCCGTCGTCTTAACTCTTCTGCCAGTTCCACGCCCGTCATCTTGGGCAGCCGGATGTCAAAAAAGAAGATGTCGGCCTCGGTAAAAATTGGCTCGTCCAGGCGCGCCAGCAAATCTTCGGCGCTCATGTAAACGGGACGCACCACGATGCCAAACAACCCCAGACCGCTCACCAGCAGTTGGGCGATGTTGGGTTCATCTTCTACATACGTTACATGAATTTGTTTATGGGCTTTGTTGAGCATGGTATCCTTCCAGACAGCGATTTTGTCTGGAAGAATACCATACATCTAATTTTTGAACATGAGGGGTAGGTACTGTTTGTGGGCGGGCAGGTGCAAAATCTGTTCTTTGAGTACCGTGCCGGTGACGCCATCGAGCAGCACGGCCGTTGCCGGCAGCCAGGCATCCCGGTACGTTTTGTCAGCCGGACGGCTGGTCACAATGCGCACCATCACCTCTTGCCCTGGCAGCAGGCTGCCTTGCCAGTACACACGATGCCCTTCCAGCCAGGTCTGCCCACCGGTTGCTCTCAGCGTACCGCTCCACACGGTCAGGTCGTCCGGCAGGCGCATATTGGCGGAGATAACGCCGGTGGCTGCCAGCCCGCCATTGCGCACCGTCAGCAGATAAGCAACCTGGGTGGCGGATTGGGGGCGATTGGGCACGGCCGTAAATGTGGACGCAGACAAATCGGGTGCATCAATCCAGAAGACGGCCGTGCGCTGGAAGGTCAGATTGTGCCGGTTGTAATGAATGGTGAGAGAGTTAGTCACGGCCGTGCCGGGCGTCAGCCCCGCTGCCGGCATTGCCTGGTACACAATCTGGCGCGCGCCCCCTGGGGCAATGCTGCCCTGCCAGGTCAGCCGGTTTGGCCCTGCCTCATACACTGCCCCGCCCTGGATGGAGCCGGGCAGCAGCGCCAGTTCCGGCGGCAAGGCATTCACCATTTGCACCTGGTTGATGGGGGCCAATGTGGTGTTGCGCAAGGTAATGGTATAGGTACGGACGGCCGTAGACGCACCAGCCCGCGCATCTACTTCAAAGGTGGAATCACCCAAATCACCGAGCCAGCCCATGATACGGTTCATGGTCGCCGCTTCCTGGTCATCGGGCAGCCATTCAAAGGGGATAGCCCAGAAAACAGAGCGCCAGGTCGGGCCGGCTTTGGCTACGCCGGCAGGCATTCCGCTGTCGTGCCAGAAAAATGGCTGGCTGGCGGGCGTCAGGATCAGCCCATCGCCGTTGTTCAGGTATGAGCCGCGTGTTAATGTCAATGGCCCGGCCAGGTCCGCGCCAATAAAAGGTGAATTGCCGCCAAACGCCTGCGTGGGCGTCACCGATTCGCGGTAATCCCATACGCCCAGATATTCCTTAGCCAGTGGCGTTTTGTGGTGGTAATACAAAAAGTCCTGGCTGGTAAGGAAGAGGCGACCGCCGCGCGCCAGATAGGCAGTCAGGGCGTCTCTTTCCTGGGGGAGGATGGGCGCAAACCAGTCATAGCCGGTGTACCAGACGATGAAATCGTATTCCAGCAGTAAATGGGCCGGTGGTGGCCCGCGCCGTTCCACATCTTTCCAACCGGTGTCCCACACGTCATAAGCCAACCCCATGGCGTCCAGTGCGTTGGTGAGGCGAATATCTTCGTCATACCAGCGGTCATCATCCACGAAGAGAATCTGGCCGGGCGTTTTGTGGCTGAGGATGGTTTGGTTACTGGTGGCGGGGTTGTTGCCGGAAACGGCCGTAACAATGGTGGTGTGGTAAAAGTCTTTGGGCGTGTTGGCGGGAATGTCCAGATGCAGCACCGTCTGCCCGCGCTGGCAGGGGCCTAAGGTGAGGGTGGTGGTGACCAGGGAACTGCTCCAAAGACTGGGCACGGCCGTCAGTGAAAAGGTATCGGTCAGCGTCTCGCTCAGGTTTTGCACCGTTAGCGTATACACCATATGGTCGCCGGGCACGGCAAAATCATCCACCCGATCCGGCAGCCAGCGCAGGCCAAACTGCTGGCGCGGCGTGGTGAAATAGGTAAAACTGCGTTCCAGTAACGTCTGCCGGTTCACGGCCGTTGACACCCCTTCCAGGCCAAACCCCAGGTACACAATGCGCCCCGGTTTGCACAAGTCGGAAGCCATGCCTGCGCCACGGCCGTCTGGAAAGGACAATGTTTGCCGGGACAGGGCGCGGTACATGGGCACGGCCGTGTCCGCTAATACCTGGTTGTTGGCGCTGCTGCCGCCATTCAGCGTCAGTGACAGCCCGGCAAAAATGGTGTTGGGAACGCCGGTGATGGTATGAGTCACCGGCGCTTTGCCCTGAAAGCTGGCATTGAGATCATCGTACCACCAGAGTTGGGAGGTAAAGCCGTGCCCATCAAACTGCCCAATCCGCTGACCGCTGATAAACAAATTACCGCCCTGTCCCAGATAATTGGTAATGACGTTGTTTGCCCCCAATACGCCGGGGGAATCTCTGGGAGCGGCCCAAATTACCTGGTCATAGGCGGCCATCACGTCGTCTGTGGGCACATCGTACAGGGGATGGCGCACCGTCAGGGTGTCATAGGCATAAGACAGGCTCTCCAGGGCTGCCTGGTAATGGGCCGCCTGTGACCCGAAATACCATTGGCCGGTATCTACCAGCAGGGTCATTGGCCCTGGCAGCAGTGAGAAGTTACGGGTGACGCTGCTGCCCACCACCACGTTGACGGTACTTTGGCCCAGGCGATAATGGTCGGCGCGGGCGACGAGGGCATACGTGCCGGCGGGCAGGTTCAGGGTATAACGGCCGTCGCTGCCCGTCACGGCCGTTACCGGTGTATTGCGCACCTGCACCAGCACACCGGGCAGTGGTGTTTGCGTCTGGCTGTCTACGATCAGGCCGGTAACTGTGCCTGTGGGCAGCGGCGCCAGGGAAATATGTCGGGTGGTGGTCTGGTCTAAAGAGACCACTAACCCACTTGCCTGGTACGGTTGGTGGCCGAAAAGGGAGACGGAAATGGCATAAACGCCGGGCTGGAGCCAGGCTTCATACATACCGCCGGCATCGGTCTGGTAGGGCAGTGCCTCGCCGCCTGGGGTGGTAATGGTGATGGTGGTCAACGGCACGGGTTGGCCGTTGCTGGTGACGTTGCCTGTCAGACGGCCGTGTGGCGCATTGGGCCGCACAGCGGCATACACATCCAGCCGGCCCCACCCACTGTCCATATTGGGGTGTGCGGGCGCAATGGGCACGGCCGTGTCGGCCAACCGCTGCCGAATTTGGGCAATGGAAAGGGTGGGGTTGGCCGACAGCAGCAGCGCCGCCGCGCCGGAGACGTGCGGCGCGGCCATTGACGTGCCATTGTAATAGCCATACAGACCACCTGGCAGCGAGGAAAGCGTCTGTGTACCGGGCGCTACCAGCCAGGGTTTAATTTCGCTGGTCAGCGGCGAAGGCCCTAATGAAGAAAACCAGGCGACTTCATCTATGTCATCGCTGGCGCCAACGGTTAAGACGCCGGGGTAACTGCCGGGTGCGCCTACGGTGGCGGTAAATGGCCCCATATTCCCGGCGGAAAAAACGGGCAAGATACCGGCGCTTAACAGCAGGTTGATGTCCGGTAGAAATTCAATGTTGCCGCCATCCCCACCCCAGGAGCCATTCACGATGTCGGGGGCCAGCGCCGGGTTATTGGCCGGGGCCAGCAGCCATTCAAAACCGGCGTGGGCGTCACTGGCGTATATCAGGCCGTAGGGGGTGGCAATGTTGACGGCGATCCACCGGGCGCCTGGGGCCACGCCAAACCCGTTGCCGCCGACGGCCGTGCCCGCCACATGGGTGCCGTGCCCAAAATTATCTACCGGCACGGTGATGGTGGGCAGCACCGCGTTATACCAGTTGCCGCTGTGGTTGAAGACGCCGCCGCCCAGATTGCCCCGGTAATTGTCTAGTAGTATGGGATGCTGATAATCTACGCCGGTATCCATGATGCCCACCGTGACGCCGCTGCCATTGATTCCCAGACCGTACCAGGCGTGGGGGGTATTGACGCGGCGTATGCCCCAGGGTAAGGGGAAGCCGCTTTCTGGGGCTGCCAGTGGGCCGCTGCCTTCTTGCAGCAGGGTCAATTTGGGGTCATCGGCTGCCGCATCGGCTGCTGGTTGGACGCGGTCCACCACAGCGTCCAGGCGGATTTCGGCCACATCGGGGTTGGCAGCCAGGCTGTGTATAGCGTCGGTGGTACCGGTGGCGGCGATAGCGTTGATGATCCACAGGGGGCGGTAGGTGTGAATACGGCCGTCTTGCTGCATGGTTTCCAGTTGGGTAATGGTGGCGGCCTGGGCGGCGACGGCCGTTGTTTGCAGTTGTTGGATGATGGTGGCGCGCCGGGCGACGGCCGTGGCTCCTTCCGGCAATTGTGTCAGATCAGCCTGCGGCGCAAAAGCGATGATGAATCGCAGGGGTTCGTCGCCGGCTGCTGCCGCCATTTCCTCTTGCAGCGGCCGGTCAATTTTGGCGGCGGTCTGCTCAGATAAAGGTAAGGGGGGGGATTGCCCGGCGGGGGCGGCTTGCATGAAGGCCGGCCACAACAAAAGAAGCAGAAAGAGGGGTGGGATTAAGCTAGAAAGGAGGCGTTTCAAACGAATTGTCATAATCGTTTAACCGGATGGGATGGAAAGGTTATACTTGGGACAAGATTATAACAGAAGTCCGGGTCAGACAGTTCTGGCTGACGGAGAGATAGTAATCTACTCATGTTTTTGGATGGTGAAGGATGAAAGGAATTGTTGTTGAACGAAAAAATGGCGCGGTTTTATTGGGCTGGCAGGATGTGTTGGATGTGACGTTTGGGCCGGATGAGGTGTTGGTGGATGTGCAGGCAACGGCCGTGAACCGGGCAGACTTGCTCCAGGCGCGGGGCGGCTACCCGCCGCCGCCAGGGGCCAGCCATATTTTGGGGCTGGAAATGGCCGGGGTGATCAATGCCGTGGGTGAAGCCGTGGAAGGATGGCAGCCTGGCGATCGGGTGTGCGCGCTGCTGCCCGGTGGCGGCTACGCCGAGCAGGTGGCTGTGCCTGCCGGAATGCTGCTGCGGCTGCCAGATGGGTGGAGTTTTGAGCAAGGTACGGCCGTGCCCGAAGTCTGGTATACGGCGTATGTGAACCTTTTTCTGGAAGGAGATTTGAAACCGGGCGAAACCGTCCTCATTCATGCCGGGGCCAGCGGCGTAGGCACGGCGGCCATTCAACTGGCCTGCAATACCGGCGCTGTCGCCTTTGTGACCGCCGGGCGCGCCGACAAACTGGCCGCCTGCCGTGAATTGGGCGCAACCTTAGCCATTAACTATAAGGAAGAGGACTTTCTGGAAGTGGTGTTGGCGGCTACCGATGGCCAGGGTATTGACCTGATCCTGGATCCTGTCGGGGGCGCTTATCTGGAGCGGAATGTGCGGGCGTTACGGCCGTTTGGCCGGTTGGTCAATATCGGTTTGCTCGGCGGCGGGCGTGGCGAATTGGATATGGGGCTTGTCTTGCGTAACCGGCTGCGCCTGGTGGGTTCCACGCTGCGCAACCGGCCCCCCGCCGAAAAAATCCAGATCACGCGTCAGTTTGAGGCCGGTTTCTGGCATCTGTTCCGTACCGGCGAACTGAAACCCATTATTGACCGGGTATTCCCCATTCAAGAAGCCCAGGCCGCGCATGAATATGTGGCCCGCGATGAAAACATTGGCAAGGTGGTGTTGACGCTGTAGGGCAATTATCAAATTGGCTGGCAGCGGCAGATAAATCTGCACCAACAATAGGCAAAGTCGGCCTTCGCCGACTAGCACGCAGCCCACGAAGGTGGGCTTTGCCTTTTGTAGGCGCGATTTTAATTGCCGGCTCTCGGTAAATTGAGAATTGCTGTGACGCTGTAGCCCAATTTGCCAGATTGACCTACAGGGGCAACTCATTCCGGTAGCGGTGGAAGGCGTCGGAGCGCAGAAAGAAGAAGATAAACAGGCCGCCAAAAAAGCCGCCCAGGTGCGCCCAATGGCCGACCGAGGCTTCGATATCAAACACCAACACTTGCAGGGCGCGCGGGATTTCCAACAGCACAAAAAATAGGATGACCAGATAGGCGCGGATGGTGGGAAAATATAGGGAAAGTACACTTCGGATTAGCCCTTTGTCGGCCGTGAGAATGTAACCGGCCCAGAAAATGAGGGAGACAAAAAGCCAGAGGCCATTGAGAAAGTTCATGTTGAAAACGGGCAGAAACCAGAATATAAAAAGGATGCGAATGCGCCCTTTGGGAAAAAGCATCAGGTAGGCGGCCATGACACCGTATAAAGCGCCGCTGGCGCCGATGCCGGGGATGGTAGAGTGCATCCGGGTAATGACGGCAATAATGTCGGCCATAAAGCCGCAAACCAGGTAGAACGCCAGGAAACGCCAGGGGCCACACACATCTTCCACGCGGCGGCCAAAAACCCACAGGGCCAACATATTGCTGAAGAGGTGAAGCAGGCCGCCATGCAGAAACATGTGGGTCACGGCCGTGACCGCCCCGCCACCTTGTTGACTGATCACCAGCGATGGTGTAACCCCCAACACATAATACGTGCCCACATTACCGCCGACGGCTATCAGAATCAGGATATTGACCAGAATAATCACCAGCGTCATAAATGGCAGGCTGGTATAGCGATTCTTTTCTGTGTCGTTGATAGGGAACATGGTCGGTTGAGATCAGAGATGGGAGATTGGAGGTTGAGTCAATCTCCAATCTCCAACCTCCGTCCTAATTCATTCGCGTAGCGAGTGCTTCATAATAAAGTATCAGTTCATTGTATGAGACTGTGAGCAACAGCAAAATAGGAAAAAGGGCAATGACGCTGCCAATAAAGGCTAAAGCGTAAGCGGTGTTCTGGTTGGGAATGCCTGGCTGACCGAAGATTTTTTGCCAGTAAGGGTGGTGTGGCGTATTGGCAGCCCCGGCAAGCAGCAGGCCGCCGGCAGTTACCACCGGTATGCCCAGGTAAGCCAGCCAGGGCACATGGAATGGATTCAACCCGCCATGAATAAAGATGAGCAGCAGGTAGACAATGAGCGGGCCAACGCCCAACCGGATGAGGGTGGTGTTGTCGCTGGTCATGGTGAGGGGGGGCGCCGGTTTTTGTTGTTTTGCCTGTTCTGTTTGCTGTTGGATGGCCTGTAATTCACGCGCGTGTTTGGCGGCGATGTGCCGGTCGGTGGCGTTTGGCGCTTTTTTGGCGGCGTATTGGTAAGCAGCCAACGCTTTGGCAGTCAGGCTAACGGCTTCGTATGCCTGCGCCAGCGCCAGGGGATCGTCAAAAGCAACTTTGAGTTTTTGCAGAGTGTTGGCGGCTTTTTCGTGTTGGGGGTTGAGGTCTACCACCATTTCCAGGGCGGCTATTTTTTCGGCAGGGGATTGGGCTACCTGGGCCAGGCCCACCCAGGCTTTCAGGTGGTTGGGGTGGCTACGGGTAATTTGCAGCAGATATTGGCGCGCCTGGTGGTAACGGCCGTTTCTATATGCCCACACCGCTTCCTGCAATAATTCCGCCTGGTTGGCCTGCATTTGTTGTTTGCGCGCTGCTTTTAACTCTGGCAGGCGGTACAGCGCTTCTTCATGGCCGGGATTCAGACTCAATACCGTTTCCAGGGCGCGAATTTGTTCGTCAATATCGGGGGAAATTTTGCTCAGCCACAGCCAGCCCATTTCGTGACGTGGCTGCCCCATCAGCAATTCCTGCAATAATTCGTGTGCTTCCCGGTCACGGCCGTCACGCACGGCCGTCACTGCTTCCCGAAACAAATCAATACTCATGCCCGTTTAACCTGCAACCCACTCACTTTTTTGGCGGCTCCAATTTTGTCAGGTCGGTTACAATTTTCCGGCTGCGCTGGATTAACACAGAGGCTGGTGATGGGCCACGCACGGTTTCCGGTTTCGGGAACGGCGGCAGATCAAACAACTTGCGCCAGGCATAACCACCCACCAACTTTAGGGAAGCCATTACCGGCGCTGCCAGGATCATCCCCAAAATACCGGCAATCGAGCCACCCATCAGCACGGCAATCATCACCACAATCGGGTTCAAATCCAGCGCCTCACCCACAATACGCGGCACCAGAATGTTGTTTTCTATCTGCTGTACCAGAATCATAAAACCCAATACAACCAGCGCATATTGCCAGCTTGCCAGGTCAAAAATGGTACCCGGCTGAAAAAAGGCGACAGTGGTCGCGGCAGCTGTGCTGATAATTGGCCCAATGATCGGAATAAACTCAAGCAGTCCGGCTAACAGCCCCAACGCCAGCGCATTTTGCACGCCCAAGAGAGAAAGGCCAATCCAGACCACAAAAAAAATGAGCAATGCCAGCGCCACCTGACCGCGCAAATAGGCATTCCAGGTGTGACCAAATTCACGCATGATGCGTTCGGCGTCCTGGCGGTAGCCCGGCGCCGTGGCAATGTCGCCCACATGCGTGCCCAGCCGGGGTAAATCGGCGGCAAAGTAGATGGAGATGACAAAAATAAAGAAGATATTGCCCAACAGCCGCAGGGTGGCGGTGGCCGCGCTGCCCACAATCTGGCCGCTGCGGCCCAATGTTGGCTCTACCAATCCCAATAGCTGGCTTTGGATCAGCCCCCAATCCAGGGTACGCGGATCAAACTCTAAACCGGCGATGGCAATGGGTTTCAGGTTGGTGATGGTGTTGCGAATAACGGCCGTGATCCCCGTAATCAACCCCGGTACATCTTGAATCAACCGCTGGCTTTGCTGGAAGGCCGCCATACCTATTATCACCACCCCGCCAATGACCACCACTGCCAGCCCCAGATACACGAGCAAAATAGCATGAACCCGTTTCAAGCCGGTGCGTTGATCCAACATGACAATAAATGGATTGAGCAAATAGGCCAGGATGGCGGCAATAATGAACTGGTACAGCACACTCTCAAACCGATAGGCAACAAGGATCAGCAATAACAATGCCGTCACGGTCACAATCACCTTTGTACTGCGTGACCAGGGCGGCGATTCCACAACCAACAGTGGCTCATCTATTTGTTTTTCGTCTTCATTCTCCATAAAACCTCAGGGCAAATGGGATATTGAGATATTGGGTAATTGGGTAATTGGATAATGATCATCTCATCACCTGTACACATAAATACCTGAATACTTGAACACCTCATCACCGTTCGAGGGTATCACACGCCACGCCTCTTCGTCAATTTCCATTTTGGGGTACAATATGCTTGCCCACATGGATGAAAATTCTTCATAATTCATCCTTCATAATTCCTAATTTTCCCAGGAGGAGACCATGCGCAAGAAAGTGATCATGATAACGGGGGCCGCCGGCGAAATCGGCCAGGCTCTTGTGGACGAATTTACGCACAACGATGGGTATACGTTGCTCACGCTAGATTTACACGCATTACCGGCAGAGATGCACGGCCGTACCATCCACATCCAGGGTGACATTCTCGACAAAACTCTCTTCTCCCGCCTCGTCACCGAATACGAGATTGACACCATTTTTCATCTGGCGGCGCTGCTGTCCACGCGCAGTGAATTTGCCCCCGAACTGGCCCATCAGGTCAACGTCAATGGCACGCTCACGCTGCTGCAACTGGCGGCCGAACAGTCACAGCGGCGCGGCGAGGCGGTGCGTTTCATCTTCCCCAGCTCCATTGCCGCCTATGGCCTGCCGGACTTACCCACCAAAGCCCGCGACTTTTACGTGCGGGAATGGGATTGGAACTATCCCACGACCATGTACGGCTGCAATAAGCTCTACTGCGAACTATTGGGCGCCTATTACAGCGAGCATTTCCAGCAATTGGCCCGTACCAAACCGATCATGCTTGACTTTCGCAGTGTACGTTTCCCCGGCCTGATCAGCGCCTTTACCGTGCCCACCGGCGGCACCAGTGACTATGGCCCGGAAATGCTGCATGCCGCTGCAAAGAGTGAACCCTATGCTTGTTTTGTCCGGCCAGACAGCACCATTCCCTTTATGGCCATGCCCGATGCGGTCACGGCGCTGCTGAAGTTGTGGCACGCGCCTGCCGAGAGTCTGACCCGGCGTGTCTATAACGTCACCAGCTTTAGCCTGTCCGCCGCCGAGTTTCAGGAACGGGTGCGGCACGCTTTCCCAGAGGCCGAAATCACTTTCGATCCGGACGTGCAGCGGCAGGGCATTGTGGATAGCTGGCCGGCCGGTCTGAATGACAAAGCAGCGCAAACAGATTGGGGCTGGCGGCCGGCCTATGACGTGCAGCGAGCGTTTGATGAGTATTTGGTGCCGAATATTCGGCAGCGGTATGCGGGGTAGTCCGTAATCGGTAATCGGTAATCAATTTACGGATGACGGATAACGGATAAAAAGGGTAAACAAAAATGGCGGAGTTAAAGACGAAAGAGAATGAGGGGGATGTGGTCGCGTTTTTGAACGGCGTGGCTGATGAAAGGAAACGGCAAGATAGTCTTGCTATCCTGGCGCTGATGCAGCAAGTGACCCAAATGGAACCCAAGATGTGGGGCGACAGCATTGTCGGTTTTGGACAATACCATTACAAGTACGAGAGTGGCCGGGAGGGGGATTGGTTCTTGACCGGCTTTTCGCCGCGCAAACAAAACCTGACGCTGTACATCATGGCGGGGTTTGATGGATATGACGAATTGATGGCAAAGTTGGGTAAACACAAGACGGGGAAGTCGTGCCTGTATATCAATAAACTGGCGGATGTGGACACGGCCGTGCTGCGCGAACTGGTCGCCCAATCAGTGGAGCATATGAAGGAAAATGCGTAGGGCGTAAACGCTACGCCCTACGCATTTTTTACCACAGACTACGTTTTTCTACTTGAGTGTTATCGGCAGGAAAACCGCATAAGGGTAGATAGTAAACGTGGCCGGGTTAGAATTGCCGCCGCCAGGGCCAGGATTGATTACTGTTACCGAGCCAGAACCGCCAAAAGCCACATCGAAGCTGTTCAACGTTACCAGCAACGTATTTTCGTTCACAAACTGCGTTGGCCGGTTTTGCCCATTCCACTGCGCCTGGACGCCGGGTACAAAATTCAAGCCGCTCACCCGGACGGTGACGGGATCGCTGGCTGCGCCACGCGCAAAGGTGTGGTAAGGCGACAGGCTGCTGATGGTGGGGACCGGGTTTTGACCGGGCGCGGCCACGCCAAAGGGCATAGCATTAGAAGCGCCACCACCAGGGCCAGGATTGACAACTGTGACGGCCGCGGCTCCTGGGGAAAGCAAGTCAGTCGCCGGGATGGCCGCTTGCAGTTCGGTGCTGCTGACAAACGTCGTCGTCCGGTTTACCCCATTCCACTGCACCGTTGCGCCGTTGACAAAGTTAGCACCGTAAACCGTCAGCGAGAAGGCCGGGTCGCCGGCCATGAGGCCGCCGGGCAGCAGAGAATCAATGGAGGGGATGGGGTTTTCGCCGGGTGCGGTGACGACAAAGTCCAGGCTATTCAGGGAGTTACCACCACCAGGCGCGGGGTTCACGGCCGTGATCACCCGTGTCCCCGCATTTTGCACATCCGCGTTCGTCAGCGTCACCTCAATCTCATCCGGGCTAACATATGCCGTTGGCCGGTCTGCGCCGTCTATCTTGCCAACTACCTCAGGGACAAAGTTTTGCCCCAATACGCGCACCGTCAGGCCGCCGCTGCCGGCGGCCGCGGAAGCGGGCAGCAGGGTATTCAGCGTGGGCACGGGGTTCGCCATGCGGAAAGAGACCACGGCGTCATCCACCGTCGCTGTGATGTACACACCCCGGCCATCCGGCGCGGGCGCAATTTGCCGGGCGCCATCTACCGCCGGTAGGCCAAAGAAGGTGTAAATCACCTGCACCTGGCTCAGGACGCCGTTGGCCGGATTGCGTGCAAAGACTGATAAAGCGTCGGAGATGGAACCAGTGACATAGACATACTGCCCGTCAGGGCTGACCTTGACATCCATGGCTCCATTCAGTCCCTCGACGTTGACTTCATCTATGACTTCAACTTCCCGGCCATTTGCTGGTAGTTCGTCTGGTGATAGCTCGTCGGGCACGGCCGTTGGCTCAACCATCTGCATTTGCATGGAAGAATTAGTAATCCGCCCGCCATACGTCAGCAGACCATCAAGCGGGTTGCGCACAAAACGTACCACCGCATCATCAAAATAACTGGCGACGTACACGTTGGCCCCATCCGGGCTGACGGTGACGCCCCACGCCCCGCCCAGCGCATCCAGGTTGAAACAGAAGGGGACGATGATGATGACGCAGATGAGCTGTCCTTCGGCGATGCGCTGCTCGAAGGTAACAAAACCATCCAGCGGGTTCAGGCTGAAAACGGAGATGTATCCATCGTCGCTGACGCCATTATGCCCGCCAGTGACGTACAGATTTTTGCCATCAGGACTGGCCGAGACCACATAGGGGCGGTCAAGATTGGTGGGGTCTATGTAAGAGCTAAGGAAAGAAACCGTACCGTCGCTGTCCCGGCCGAATCTGACCAGGGAATTGCTGTGGAAACCGGTGACGTAGATGAAACGGCCGTCGGGACTGACCGCAATGGCATATGGATAGTCCAGACCGGACACGCCGTTCTGCCCATTGGTAAAGACCGTGTTCACCGTTACCATACCCGTGTTGATATTGCGGTTAAAGACCAGGAACTTGTCGGTGTTGCGCGCGGTCACATAGACCTGCGTTCCATCCGGGCTGATCTTCACCATCTGCGGCCCGTCCATGTCCACATTGGAGGTAGACATGACCAGCGTCAGCGCCCCCGTTTCACCATTGCGCCGGAAAACGGTCAGTGTATCGTTATCAAAGGCTGTCACATAGGCAAACAAACCATCGGGGCTGATGGCAATATCGTATGCCCCATTGAGCGAGTTGATGCCACCCTGCCCATTGATGTAACTGACGCCCGGAAAAGCCAGCGGCGCGGGGGGCACAGGTATCCCCTGGCACACCAGGTTGTAGCTCACAGAGGGTTGGTTGGGGTCATTTGTTGCCAGGGTGAGTACGGCCGTGCGCAGCCCGAAATCCCCCGGCGTACAGGTAATCGGCAGTGTGGATGGTGGTTCACCATCATTAATCGTGCCATCAAAAGCATTAAAAGTGAAGTCAGCGGGATGCGCTCCTGACAAGGCGGCACTGCCTACGGTCAAGGTGGCGTTGCCGGTTTCAAAAAAGGTCAATGTACGCTGCGTAGATTCAGCCACAAACACCTGGCCGAAATCCAACGTCCCACCCGGCGCCGGAGTAGAGCCATACCCAGGCGTTGGCTGCGGCAAAACGTGGCACTCCAGGTCATAGGTTACAGAAGATGTCGCCGGGGCATTGGTACTCAGCGTCAGCGTGGCCGTGTAATCGCCCACCGCATTGCCATCACACTGCACCTCCACCTGGCGGCTTCCACCGGGGCTGATGCTGAGCGGGAACGCGGGCGATAGCACGCTGAACCGGGCCGGATTGGCCCCACCCAAGGTCGGATTGCTCACTTGCAGCGTGGCATTCCCCACCGAGAGAATGGTAAACGTGTTGGTCACCGGCACACCCACGCTGGTATTGCCGACCACAACCGGCCCTGGCTGCACCGGGTTTGAACCGTAGACCGGTACAGCGGGATCAGATTCAAAGGCGCCAATGTCGCAGGCGGAACCTTTGGGGCGGGGGTCGCTGCGCTGATCCAGATTCTGCACGTAATCATTGGCGCAGACATTGTTGCTGCCGGCGTCAATCGCCGGGCTGCCTTCTTTCAGCGCCACCGTGATGAGAGAGGCCAGCGGCCCGCCGTTAAAACCGGGTGAGTCGAGCTTGGGGTCAGTCCCGTTCTGGTCGCTGCCCTGGCTCATGCCACAGGTGTTGGCGCTGTCAATGTTGTAGCCCTGGGAAGTCAACGCCTCGTTACAGTTGTCACCGGCAATGCCAATGCCATCAATGATGGTGTTGGCCAGCCGTACCTCATGGCTGCCATCGGACTGGTTAAAGATAGCCGCGCCTGCATTGGGGGAAGCGTTCAGGGAGAAGGTGGCATTGTAGAGATTGACATTGGAAGCCGGGCCGCCTTGCTGCGTGTTGCCATTCCAGATCGCGCCGCCGTCACCGTCAGGCGCGCCATTGGCAATAAAAGTGACATTGGCCAGGGTAGCCTGCCCGGTGCGGTCATTGGCCAGCGCGCCGCCGTTACCCCGCGACGAGAGATTTGCCAGGAAGGTGACGCGCCGCACATCCAACACTTTTCGGTTATAAATAGCGCCGCCCATTTCCTCGTTGATCATGTCGCCGGCGATATTGGCGTTGAACGAACTATCGCGGATGCGTAGATAGCCATCGGAGCCGTTGAAGATAGCGCCGCCGGGCGCTTCAAAGCTGAGATTGCCATTAAACGCGGAGCGAATGATGGTTAACCCGCCGTCGCTGCTGTTGTTGTGATTGTAGATAGCGCCGCCGCCTTCGGTGTTATCGTTGGGCGCGTCATCGTCTACGATGTTGCCGTTGAAAACGGTGTCGGAGATTTCACCACTGTTGGCGCCGGTGTAAATGGCGCCGCCGCCTTCGGTGGCAATGTTCCCGGCGAAGTTGCTCAGGGAGATGTTGAGGGAGTTATAACCGCTCTGGTAAATAGCGCCACCCTGGCCAAAGGCATCACCCCAGCCGCCGTCGGTGCCTAAGGCCCGGTTGCCGGAGAAGTTGGAAGCCAGGATGTTGATTTTACCGGCAGCCTGGATGGCTCCACCCCGGTTGGCCGCCCGGTTGTTTTGGAAGCTGGAGCCGATGATGTTGATCTCATCATCACCGCCCTGGCTGAGGATAGCGCCGCCCCCGCCGCTGGTGTAACCGTTTTGCACGACCATATTGAGCAAAGTTAGTTTGCCGCCGGCATTTGTGTGAAAGATGGAGGAGTCTACCTGGTTAGCGCCTGGGCCGCCATTGCCGTTGATGACTACCGGGCCGGTGATGGTGACGTTATCGGTGACCCAGGGCAGAACGGGGTTTAAGTCTTTGTTTAGGGTAATGGTGCCGCCAGCCGCCGATCCACTAAAAACGATGATGTGGGGGCCAGGGCCGGTAGTACATTCGTGGTAACTGGAAATACTACCGTTGTTGTCGGTGTCAGCGCCGTTGTTGTAGTCGGCGATGGCTTGCAGCGCCTCCCACAGGTCACAACTGTTACCCGGGGTATTCGTGAGGGAGGTGGTGGACACAGTGGTGGTGGAAAGGGCTTGTACCGGTGTGGAACCGGCCAGAGAGAGGGAAAGACCAATGACCAGGGCCAGCAGGCCAACGGCCGTACTCCAGCGCCACTTGTTTTGCAGAAATGGGACAAATCGAACAGACATTGTTGCTCCTTGCATAAACGCAAAACGTAAAACGACCCGCGTTTTACGTTTTACATCTTGCCTAAGTGTGATTTAAGGATACCAGGCGGCATCATAGGGTACGGCCGTCCGAAATCCGTCCGAATGTCATCCAGGTTGGGGGGAGGAGAGAGATTGGGTAATTGGGTAATTGGGTAATTGGCGGACCAATTACCCAATTACTCAATTACTACTGGCCACCGCCGGTAATGACACCCGCGCCGTCTGTTTCTTCGTCGCCGTCTTCGGTGATCACGCCGGCGCCGTCCGTTTCTTCGTCGCCGTCTTTGGTGATCACGCCGGCGCCATCCGTTTCTTCATCACCATCACCAGCGGTGATGACGCCAGCGCCAGTGATGACCGCGTCGCCATCGGTGACCAGTTCATAAATGGCTATGCCGGATTCATCGGCGTGCAGGGCTTCCACCGCCATGCCTTCTTCGCTGATGACCATGGATTGGCTTTCCATCTCTTTTTCATTGCCGGCCACACGCGCTACCGCCAGCCCTTCTTCACCGGCAATGGCGGTAAAGGCCATCTCATTGCCTGCGTCTAACTGTTGGGCAATGTCCTGGCTCAGCATTTCCGTCAGCACATCCGCGCCGGCTTCGCGCAAATCCTTTTCCAGTTCTTTGACCCATTTGTGTTCGATGATAGCCACAATGGCCGAGGTGCCTGGTTTTAAGGCTTCGCCAATTTTCTTCAGGCGTTCGTCGGGGATGCCTGAATCATAAAATTTGGCGGTGACGCCGCCGACCAGCGCGCCCGTTGCGCCGCCGACAACGACAGCCCCCAGTGGCCCGGCAATGGCGCCGATAACGCCGCCAACCACCGTGCCCACAACCGCGCCGCGACCGCCGCCGGGGTCGCCAGATTCTCTGATCTTTACCTTGTCTTTGGTGGTGCGGCGCACAATGGCCATCCGCTCAATTTTGATCAGACCACCCCATTTGGCCGCTTTTAACTGCATCCAGGCATCCTTTGCCCCGTTTTCGCTTTGAAAAGCGGCCACAATCAACTGCACAGGAACTACATCACTCATCATTTTACTCCTTTAACGATGGCGCGATTTTACAAAATTGCGCCACGACTTATTAATGCGCTACTTCACCCGAAAAGCGGCGATGATGGAAGCAATACCACCCACAATGGCCAGAATACCGATGGCCCAGGGTAATGAGAGGGCGAAACCCCAGGAATTTGCCAACAGCAGCGCGCCAAAGAGGAGGCTAACCACCCCTAAAATACCAGCGCCCAACCCGGCGCCTCGGAACGCCTGCACAATCCCGATTATGCCAAAGATGATCCCTTCGATGCCCAGAATAAGGACGATGGTTTTAGCTAAAACTATCGTCCCCACGATGGGGTGGTTCAGCACTAAGATACCGGCAATGATGCCCAAAATACCGGCAAATAGTTTCAAGCCCCACATAGAGGAATCTATGAAAATGGAGATGATTCTGAAAATGCCGGCGATGAGCCAATAGATGCCCAATACCTGAACGGCGATGACGGCCGTTTCCACCGGTGAACTGAGAAAGAAGAGTCCCAAAATCACCAGGGAGATACCCTCCAGTAGTATCAGCCACCAGGGAATAAGCGCCTGGTCATTTTTTACGGTTGCTGTGGTCATACAATTTTCTCCTTTTGTGAACACAAGATTGATAAGCAAACCCGCCCAGAAGTATAGCAGTAACCAAATTCTTAATCAAAAATGAGTAATTTCAGAAGTCAGGGCATGTTCGCGCCGGATACCGCCGGCGAATGAATTCGCGGCTACACAAGGCGAAGACCGCCTGCGCGGTCTGACTATAGTCGGTGGAGACTGCCTTTGCTCTCTGTAGCCGCGGTTTCAACCGTCGGGTTTATTACCGAAAGAAAAAGTTAATCTTCATCATTCCCAGGCAAG
>CAADGU010000305.1 GCA_900696625.1 uncultured Chloroflexota bacterium
GGCCTGGGAAATCGCTTACGAGTACAAGGAAACGCTGCCGAACGCCACGCTGCTCTCCATTCCCAACGCGGGGCACGCCCTCTACGGCGCGCAGCCGGAATTGATAATGGCTGTGCTGCGGGCCTTTTTGCGGGAACGGCCGTTGCCCTTACCAGCCTATACCGCCAGCCAGCCGCCGGTGCGAAACTAGCCATCCCAGTTTGCCAAAACAGATGCGACTCACTGGACGGAATGAAAGAAGAAAAACCAGGGCAGGATGAGACCGGAGAAGGGGGCGCGGTAAGGCAGATTCCAGACGTGCAGCATCAGATAGTCGGCAATGGCCCACAGCCCAAAACAGCCCACAGGGCAGAGGATAATGGTGATAGCAATACCCAGAATGAGACGGCTGTTAGCGAGGGTGTAGTGAGCGGGGGGGCGAGTGAGAGGCTGAGCCGGTGAGGGGGTGAGGGGGTGAGCCGGTGAGGGGGTGAGGGGGTGAACAGGTGGAGGGGTGGGAGGGTGAGCCGGTGAGGGCGGCGGGGTGATTTCGCCGTGACCCCGGCAGCCGTAGGCGGCGCATTTGTTGCCATTGGCAGTCCAGCAGCGGTCGTGGTGGCGGCTGCCGTCTTGGGGGCAGATGATGACCACATCACCCGGCGTCAGCGGGTCTTTGCACAGGGCGCACTCCTCGCCCAGGAAGGGGGATTGTTTGTCAACGGTGACGGGGAGAAGCATGATGGGGTGATGAGGTGAGCAGGTGAAGGGGTGAGCGATGAAGACAACGCGGTGATTACCTGCCACCTGCTACTTGCCACGTGCTACCCGATCTTGATCTGGTCGAGCAGCCATTGCCAGAGGCGCTGCAGCAGGCCGGGGCGGCGGAGTTGTTCCACCTGGCGACGTTGTTGTTCTTTGAGTTGTTTGGTGGTGGGGGTAATGGGCGGACGGCCGTTCAACGGCGGTTTGGGTATGTCTTTATAGTCCACCTTCAACACCGGGCGCATTTGTGTGCCGTAGACGCGGTATTCCGTATGGGCGCAGCCTAATACGGCACACTTGCCGCCGCCTTGTTCCCAGCAAGTTTTATGATACAGCGTACCACACTGGCGGCAGACAACCGGTTGCAATGCCCGGTCAGCGATGTTGTTTTCAACGGGATTGGCGCAAATGGGACAATGCAAACTTAGCTGGTTCGCTTCGTTAATGTCATTATCCGTAATGGTGATGGGTGGTAATTCTTGCTCGGCCATCTTAAGAAGTAATTGGGTAATTAAGTAATTTGGTAATTGTGGGCATTATACAACAATCATCCCCCCTTGAATTACCCAATTACCCAATTACCCAATTACTCATTTACCACGACCCTGCCGCCCAGGCCGGCCAGGGGAAATCTACCGGTTTCACTTCCGTGAG
The DNA here is from genome assembly GCA_900696625.1 of uncultured Chloroflexota bacterium. Lineage (GTDB taxonomy): Bacteria > Chloroflexota > Anaerolineae > Promineifilales > Promineifilaceae > CAADGU01. The sequence continues at coordinate 1,396 of CAADGU010000305.1, forward strand.
GTGGCGATTCCAGCAGAAAAAGCCGCTGGTGTGGGCGCGGGGGTCGAGGACAAACGCGACGTGCCAGATTTGGGTGAAGAAATTCTGGTGAATGAATAAATCCATGCCGGAGAGGAAGATGCCAAAGCCGGGATGGGTATGGTACCAGCCGACCATCACGGCCGTGTCGTCTGGATACCGTTCGCGCAATACATCATTCATATAGCGCCAGCTTTCCGGCGTGTAGGTGACGCTGGCGCCGTGCATGACGGTATATTTGGCGATGATGGTGTCGTGAATGTGGACGATGTAACGGCCGTCAGGCTGTTTCTCCGGGCGGGGGCCAACCAGCACCCCGGCCACTTCTCGGTTCAGGCTGCTCAGGGCGTGCGCCTGGGAAGCGCGCAGGGCTGGCTCTTCGATGAAAACATCCACGGCCGCCCAGGTGGGGTCGCCAATCGGACGCCGTTTGCCGGCAATGCGCACGCGGGCGCGGCTGGGGGCGATGGCCGGTGTTTCGGACACGGCCGTTGGCTCTTCTGCTTCTGTCTCTTCATGCACGGATTCCGTCTCGGCCACAATAATGCGCGGTTCGGCGACTTCTTCAGCGACCGACGCCGGTTCCGGCTGCGGTTCAGGCGGCGTGGTTGGTTCGGGTACGGCCGTGTCGGCGGCTATCTCCCCGGCAACAGTTGGCGTTTCCGTCACAGAACGAGCGGCATCAGCCACCGGTTCTGGGAACGAGACGACCATCGTTTTTAGCCATTCCTCGTCCGGCGCAATCGGGTCGCCATCGGCATCGTGAATGGTAATGTCTAGCTGAATGTTTTCATCACTGGCGATTTCTACCAGCTTGATTTCCTGGTACGTTTCCCATACCTCTGCTTCAAGGTGGCTGGCATATGCTTGCAGATCGGCCAGGGTACAGTCTTGCAGGGGTTTGGCACGGCCGTCCGTTGGAATCATATCCTGCGGCAGCAGCGTCACATTGGCGCTGAACCGTTCACCCAAACCGGGCAGCGTCAGGTTGATAATGGCGACAAAGGGGGGTGTGGTTTCGTCGTTCATAGTGGAAGAGGTAATTGGGTAATTGAGTAATTGAGTAATTGGGCCAATTACCTAATTACCTAATTACGGTATGAGTTGCATTTGAATGACACAATCAGGGCTGTTCGGCAGGCGGATGGCGTTGCGGTCTACGGCCGTCAGCCGCACATCATACAGGCCGGGGGCGCGTTCGCCGGTGTTCCAGCTTCCCAGCACATCCAGTTCGGCCGGGCGGCGGCGGTCGTCCACTTTTTGCCACTCCTGCTGCCCACTCAAGCGCACGTCAATCTGGTAACGGAAGGCAGCGGGGTACACGGCCGTGCCCAACAATTCCACCTGGCTGCCCACCCGCGCCGCGCTGCCGTCCAGTGGCGCAATCAACCGCAGGCGGGGGTCAGGGCAGGCGGCGGCGTTGGGATAGGCGCTGTTGTTCGCCATATGCAAAATGATCGTTTGCATCTGGCTGGTCTGGCGGTTCAGCGGCACAATCCAAAATAACAGCATGAACAGCGCCAGGGCCAGGGCCACGCTGCCCACAATCAGCCCCAAGTGGCGCGAAGAAGGGGAAAGCGTCATGCCCTGGTTGGTGTGACTGCCATACGCCGCCTCGGCCAGCCGCGCCGACTGCGCTGCCGGGTCATATACACCGCCGGCCAGGTCAGCTTCAGGCAGGTTATACACGGATGTGCGTACCACTTTCCAGGGCACGGCCGTTGCCGGCTGCACATCGGTCAATTCGTAATAGCCGTTAATGGGGGCCAGTTCCCCTTTTTGCCAGCCGAAGTAAACGGCTTCTTGCCGCACCGGGTCTACCACCAGCCCCACGTGCCAGGGCAGCGTAAACGCCGCCGAATGGACAACCACATCATCGCTGGAATAAAAAACACCCAACCCCGGATGGGTGTGAAACCAGCCCACAATATCCAGATGCGGATAGCGGGCGCTGCGGTCGCGGTGAATCTGGCTCCAGGCGTCGGCGTTGAAGGTGAAATGCACCGGCCCCCGGTCGCTGCTGTGGACGGGCAGGGCGGCCTTGATGTCTACCAGCAGCGTTTCGCCATCGCGGGAAACGTGGCCCAGCAGCACACCGCCCAATTCGGAGCGCATATTGCTTTCGCTGTGGTCGGCAATTTGCGCCAGGGCGTGTTGGCTGTTGACTACCACCACCTGCCCGGCAGACGGCCGTTGCCCATGCAAAATACACGTTTCCACCGGCAGCGGCGACGGCCGTTTGGGTAAATTCAGCACTTCTTCCGGCGTTGGGTTGGGCGGCGCGACCGGCGGCTCAGAGTATGTTGATGCCGATGTCATCTACTTCCTCCGCCCCCAGGACGATCAGGTCTGCCAGCGATTGACCTTTCAGGTCACGGCCGTCAACGGGGAAGATGCCCTTGTTACGCAGCGCCCAGGCTGCCGCCTTTGAGTTCATGGGGTCTTTGGGATCATAATTCTTATACTGAATCATTTCCCCCAACGTCAGCAATAACTCGTCTAGCGTTTTGGCCGGCCACCAGGCGCCAATACAGACCGCGCCGGTGACGTGAATGTTGGGATGGAAAATCGGCGTCAGCCATTTCAACTGCGGCTGTTTGAGCGGGTACTCGGCATGAAGGTAAACACTTACCTCATGGTTCTCACGGAGGACGGGTTTACCGACAGTATCAATTTTCTCCACCCCTTTGCAGGTGAAACGGATCAGATACCGTTCGGCGGGGTCGCCTTCCGTGGTCAGAATATGAATAAATTCGCTGCGATTGACCAGATCACGCACCCGCTGATATTCGTTGCGCAGTCTGGTCTCGCGGATGTCAAAGGCCATGTTTTCCTCAGTAAGAAATCGGGTTTTTTACAAAAACCCGATTTCTCTCTAGCCAGCAGTCACCTCAGGGAACAGGCTCAAGATGTCATCATCCTGCACGCCGGCGTCCTTCAATGATTCGTCGTCCCCCAGCCGTTTGCCGGACGAACGATGATCCAGCCGGTAGGTGATGGGGTTGGCGCCCTGATTGGTGGGCAGTCCCATTTTGCTGACCAACGCCGGAATCAGGCGGCGCATGGGCACGTCAGCGGGTAATTCGACCGGGGTCTTCTTGGAGCCGGTGGGGTCATAGATAATCACTTTGATGCTAGTAGCCATTTGTTTAAGCCTCCATTTATTTTTAGACCCTAAGGGTTTCCAAAACCCTTAGGGTCTTTTGACGATATTTTATACGATAAGACGGATTTTGGGTTGCGGTAATGAGGAGGTAATTGGGTAATTAAGTAATTGCGTAATTACCCAATTACTCAATTACTCAATCATGCAAACACCATAAAACTCTCTTTATCTCCAGTCAACTCATAATACACCCGTTGGCTGCCGTTGCGGGCGCGGATGATGCTGAGCGGGGGGATGTCTATTTCGGCCAGGGTACGGCCGAGGAAATCCTCGTCGCCGCTGATGCGGTGGGTGAGGTTCATTTCGCGGCGACCACCGCAGGTGGGGCAGACGGCTTCGTTTTCATACAGGCGGGCCATTTTTTTGAAGATGGGTTCGCTTTCGTTGCAGTGGAAGCAGGTCATGGTTGTCACCAGTTCGCCGTCGAATTCGAGTACGGCCGTGTCCCCCACCTCCTGCCGCGCTATCTCCAACAACGCCGCCAGTGTTGTCCCTGTGGACGTTGCCTCCGGCAGTTCGATAATCGGTTCCAGCATGGAATGGCTCATGCACATCTCCTTCACCGGATACTCGGTGATGTAGATGTCATTCGTCAGGCCGTTGATCATAATCGCCTTGCCCGGCTGCACTTCCATGTTGTGAATGAGTTTGAGCGCCTCCTGGGTCTGGAAAGCGGCCACAATGGAGGCGCTGGTGGGGGTGGTGGGCACTTTGCCCTGCAAAATGTTTTCCCGCGCCAGCAGGGGACAGGAGTAACGCAGATTGATGATCTGGTAATCCAGGTCGGTAAGCGTACATTCATAACACGCCCCGTGGCCCGGCCAAAAAACGCGGGCGATGCCCATCAGTTCTTGAATCGCGCCATCTACCCAGGGGCGGTTGACGGCCCAACTGGCGCGGTTGATGGAGAGGCGGGCTTCGCGGTTGTCCAGGCAGCCGATGATGGCATCTACATGGCGGTAAACACCCAGCCCCATCTCAAAGTTGATGTTGCCGTGCCATGTTTTGACGTTGACGTCGGGGTTGAGTTCTTTGACACGCTCGGCGGCGGCGTCCACTTTGCGCCGTCCCCGGTCGCCTTCGCGGAAGAGGACGGAGCGGCTGAGGTTGCTGTCTTCGATGGTGTCGAAGTCGGCGATGAGCAGATTGCCAATGCCCATGAGGGCCAGATTTTTGAGGACTTCATTACCCAATGCGCCCGCGCCCACCACCAGGACGGTGGCGTTGCGCACCACTTCTTGCTGCCACCAGCTAATGTAGCCAAAGGTGTGGTAGCGGTCAGCGTCAGGATCGGTAATGACAATGAGGGGGGCAGTTATTTCGTTTGTTTCATCAGACATAGTTTGTTTCACAAGACCTGACAGGTTTTTGGAAACCTGTCAGGTCTGAATAGAGGTATCACGCCATTGTACGCGGGCAACGGCCGTAAAGTTGCACCCTTGATTCTACCAGCTTTCCTGCTAAAAAGGGGGGCAGGTTCGTAGTAGGCGATTTATCGCCAATTGGCAGAGAAGGCGATGAATCGCCTACTACGAACGGGGATAAGGCATTTATGCAAGTTTCTTCAAAAGTCACGGCCGTCTACAAACACACTCCCGTACTCGATTATCTGGCGGGGCGGTTTACGTACCGGTCGCGGGCGGAGTGGGAAGGGTTGGTGGCGGACGGCCGTGTCTCTTGCAACGGCCGTGTCTGCACCCCCGACACCATTGTCACCCAGGGGGATGTGGTGGCCTGTGACCTGCCCGATGTAGAACTGCCGGAAAAGTTTGAATTCAACTACCAGATTATTTATGAAGATGCCTGGCTGCTGGGCATTAACAAACCAGGCCATCTGCTGGTGCATGACAAACGCCAGTTTGCCCAGGCCAACCTGATTTATCACCTGCGCGTGCGGCACGAGCCGCCGTACCCGGAAGCGCGGCTGGCGAACCGGCTGGACAAGGACACCTCCGGTGTGATATTGGCGGCGCGAGACAGCCAGACATTGCGGCAGATGCAGCAGCTATTTGCCGGGCAGCAGGTGAAAAAGGAGTATCTGGCGGTGGTGCGCGGTGCGCCTTCGCCGCGCTCTGGGGTGATTGATTTGCCCATTGACCGGGTGGACAGCCTGCCGGGGGTGTATCGCTTTGGGGTGGCAGAAGGAGGGAAAACGGCCGTGACCCATTACGAAACAGTGCAAACCTTTGGCGACCAATACGCCTTGCTGCGCCTCTTTCCGCAAACGGGGCGCACCCACCAACTGCGCGTCCATTTGCAGGCTATTGGCCATACCATTGTGGGCGATGTGCTGTACACGCTGCCGGATGCCGAATACCTGGCCTGGTTTGCCACGCGCCAGCCGTTGCCTCATGAACCGATTACCCGGCAGGCTCTCCACTGTGCCCGTGTGGAATTTGGGCACCCGTGGGTGGGACGGCCGTGTGTCATAGAAGCGCCGCTGCCACCGGATATGGCCGCGTTGTTGGCGGTGTTGGCAGGGGAAGGGGGTATGGCCGTGACGTGGTGAATAGTCTGGTTCCGGCGGGCAAAGGTGGGGCGGCGCGGTGGGGAAACCGGCCGCAGCCGCCAGCAGAGGTTTGGTTCCATAGGAAGGGAAAGCATATGGTAAAAATCAGTTGGGTTAAAATTCCTGCTGGCGAATATCCGACAGGACTTTCTCAGGCACAAATAGAGTACTTTGGACAAAAAGCTCGTGCTGAAGCCGGATATTTTAATTGGTCTGGCAAGGAACAACAACAATTCGAGGATTATGTAGCCGACAAAAGAGAACAGTGGCAGTTGATGCAGATGGGTAAAGATGGAAACCCATTTACACCTTTACCTCTAGAGATTGTGCAGTTAAAGCAAAAATATGCAGGTGTAGATAACTTGTTAGATGTTGAAAGGGTATTGGCGCCGCGGTTCGCACCCGCATATACGGCTAAAATGAAGACCTTTTACATAGCCCGCTTCCCCATAACCGTTGAACAGTGTGACGAGTTTTTTAATCATTTTGATGACGAGAGGTTGCGCAAACGTCGGGAGGTGCGTCTCCACACAGGTAATTATCCTGAAGAAGTAGAATGGCATATTGCTGATCTATTTTGCCAATGGGCTGGCGGACGTTTGCCAACTTCTGTTGAATGGGAGTGTGCTGCTCGTGGGCCAGAGGGGTTATTATATCCCTGGGGAAATGAATGGGATCCTTCACGCCTTAACCTGTTGCGGAGCAAGTCCCCTGTTGATGCCTACCCTGAGGGGGTTAGCCCATTCAAGGTGTGGGATATGATAGGCAACCGGGCTGAATGGACCCTAGATTTGACACCAGACCCTATTAATGGGGGGATGGCCGCAAAGTATCGAGGAGTAATAGTTAAGGAACAAATAGATCCAGAGCCAGATTGGTTTGCGTTTAATGCCTCTTTTGGGGCATCAAGAGCAATTGATGCACCTCCATTTTATGTGGGGTTTCGACCGATGCTAGACAGTTGGCGCAAGCGCCTATGGTCTGGTTTCAATCATGCTTGATGTAGACAGATTTTTGTGACAGGTGATGCATCCCGCCAGCATGTTACATTTCTTTGTGCTGTAAATGATTATTAACTGTTCCAAACATCTCTACACACTTAACCGTCATTATGGTTGATGGTCGTGTATCAGAAGTTATGTAGTGAAGACCGTGCCCGCCAAACACAGTTTAGCGAGGGCGGCACAGGAGGGACGGCCGTGCTCCCCATCGTCTCATTGGGGTAAGGTGATGTTGTGGGGGGTCACGGCCGTAAGCACCTGCTCGCTCAACTCGTCGAGTACGGCCGTGTCGTCAATCGCCTGTGCTGCGCCACCACCAACCCGTTTTCACAGATTGCCCTGCTACGGTGCGGTCTTCTTAAATGGCTGGGGCCGGTTTCCAACCGCGCCCCATTCGTTTGCCAGCCACCAGCCCGTGTAGCCTCGCTTTTTGCGGGATGTTACCCCTGGGGGATAAGCTGTCCGATGGCAACGCGCCAATTCAGGAGAGGTTAATTGGAATTCCAGGGATTGATCATTTTGACGCCAGTACTGGCAAAATCTTTCTCATTGCGTGTTACCAGGGTCATATCGTGTTCCAGGCAAATGGCCGCAATCATTGAATCCATTGCCGGTAAAATACGCCCTTTTGCATGTAATTCTGCTGACAGATTGCCCCATCTCACCATCACGGCCGTGTCAATTGCCAGAATACGGTTAGCAAATCGAACGAGTAAATCATCTTGCAGCCATTCTCTCAATGAGGTCTTGCGCCGGGAATCAGGTAAGCGGGCAATACCTTTCTGAATTTCGCCAATGGTGATCACACTCAGATAGATACGATCATCATCCTGGGAATCAATCCACTCCACCACTTGAGGATGTGGAGTCTTGTTCATCAGGTCAGAAATAACGCACGTATCGAGCAGATATCTCATAACGCGATGTCGTCTCGTGGCAAGCTGGTATCACGGCTGAAGTCCAATTCTATCCCTGCGAGTGGAGATTCACGGAAAAAGTCAGACAACTTGCGTTGTGAGGCTTTCATTTGCCGGTACTCTTCAATGGAAAGGACAATAACTACTTCTTGCCCATGTCTGGTAATGATTTGGGGGCCGCTTTGCACGGCGCTATCAACAACCTGACTAAATTTATTCTTTGCGTCTTGTAATTGCCATATTTGCGTCATTGTTTACTCCTGTCCAATCTGTCTAGCCTGTCTAGTTGGATTTTAGACCTTTTTCAAGGACAAATCAATGTCGCAATGTGTTGATTTCATCTCGCACGGCCGTTGCTGCCGCCCGCGCTTTCTCCGCAAAGTCAGGGCCGCCGCTGGCGTAAATGATGCCCCGGCTGGAGTTGATGACGGGGCCGGCAAGGGAGTCGGGGCCATAGGTCACGGCCGTTGCCAAATCCCCCCCTTGCGCCCCAATGCCCGGAATCAAAAAGTTGGCTTCCGGGGCCAACTGCCGGGCGATTGCCAGTTCTTCCGGGTAGGTAGCGCCCACCACATACCCCTTGTGCCCGGCGGTGGGCCACTGCTGGCTCTGGCGCAGCACCTCCGCCGCCAGCCCTTCCCCTTGCCGCAGGTCGCCCTGAAAATCGGTGGCGCTGCGGTTGGAGGTGCGCGATAGGATGTAGACGGCTTTGTCCGGCCGATTGCCAACCATCGCCAACACCGTTTCCGCGCCCAGATACGGATTCACCGTTACCGCGTCCACGCCCCATTCGTCGTACAACCCGGCGGCCCAGGCTGCCTGGGTATGGCCCATGTCCCCCGTTTTGCAGTCCAGGATGATGGGGATGTGGCGGGGGATGTAGGCGATGGTGCGTTCCAGGGCGATGATGCCCGCCGCGCCCCATTGCAGGTAAAAGCCCAGGTTGGGTTTATAGGCGCATACCAGGTCGGCGGTGGCGTCTATGATCGCCTTGTTGAAGGGCAGCACCGGCTCGTCCCATTTCAGCCAGTCCACGCGCAGCTTGTGCGGGTCAGGGTCCAGCCCCACGCACAGCCAGGAATTGTTTTGCTCTTGGATGGATTTGAGTTTTTCTAAGTAGGTCATGGGGCCGATTGTACTGGATTGGACAGGATGGGGCACACTATCGAATGAGGCGAACGGCCGTAATGGAGAAATGCTCCAAAACAGAGGAAATATGTTATGATAGGCTCGTTGCTGGTTTGAACTGTCTATAAAATTGAAGGAGATTTTCCCATGAAAGGTAAAAGTCCAGTCGTTGAGAAGAAGGTGGAGCTGACCATTGAGGAACGAAATCAGATTTTACGCGAGGAAATTTTCAAATTGTCCAGGTTGGGCTACATCCTTGTGCAACAAGATGATGTTTCTGCTCAGCTTGTTCTGAGAAAAGGATTTTCCTGCTTTTTGGCTGCCTTTCTTTTTGTTTTCTTCATCGTTCCATTTTTTGTCTACGTTATTTACTATGCGGCCAAAAAAGACCGGTACGCCTATGTGACGGTTGATCAATATGGGCAAGTGCGTAAGACATTCAGCTAGAAAGTCTTAACCTTCATCTACCGGCACGGCCGTCAGCCGACCGCCGCGCACCGTAGCGCCGATGACGATACCGGCGGCAATCAGCACCATGTTTTTGATGATGTATTGGCCTTCCAGCGTGGGCGCAATGGGGATGACGGTGAAGCACAGCTCGGGGTAGAGAAAGAGCGGGGTGACGGTGCCCACCATTTGCAGCCAGAGCAGCGCCAGGGTAGCCCGCAGCCAGTAGCCGCTGATGAGGCCCAGGCCGATCAGACATTCCCAGATGGCCAGGATGAACACGGCCGTGTCCGGGCTAAGCACCCCAAACGACAGCGCCGACATCGTATCCCCGGCTAGCGATTGCGCCGGGCTGAGGCCGGGGAAAAACTTGAGCGCGCCAAACCAGAGAAAGACCACCCCCAGGCTAAAACGCAGCAGGCGAATGCCATGCTGGGCCATCCATTCGGTGAGCGTCGCGTCAATCTGGTCATATCTGTTTTTAAGCGAAGTCATATCAGCACCTCTTACGTGTAATAAAGCAGGGCGGCTGTCAAGCCCAGGCAAATGGTGACGATGGCGGCATTGAGCAGGGCAAGCTGCCACAGCGGTTTTTTCCGTTTAACAAGCGCCAGGATGACCCACCCGACGGCCGTCGTGATGCCCACCATAAACGGCCAGACCAGGCAGTTAAAGACGAGATAGGTGGGCATGGCGGCCTGCATACTCATAAAGCCGTTGAGGGCAATGAGCGCGAAGATTACAAAGACGAAGGCCATCGCCAGCGTGAGAATGAGAGATAAAATGGCCGTAGGAATCCAGACTTTCATATTGACCTGTGTTGCCACTCCCGCTCCCCGGCGCGGATGGGCACGGGCAGCCAGTTTTCGCGGGGCGGTAAGGGGCAGCTGTAGTAGGGGCTGTAGGCGCAGTAGGGGTTGTAGGCGTAGTTGAAGTCTACGCGGATGGTAGCGGCGGCAAGCTGTTCCAGGCCAGGGCGGTGGGTATCCAGGTAACGGCCGGCGCCATACGTCTCTGTGCCATTGGTGGCGTCTTTGAAGGGCAGGAACAGGCCGTGCCCGTCAAAATAGATGGTCAGGCTGGCGGGCTGCCCGTCTACGGTGAACTGAAAACGCCCCCAACGGCGCAACGGCCGTACATCCCCTGTACTCGTCTCCATTTCCACCACCGGTTCATCATCCGCAAACCGCTCCACTTCTACTTCAAATACCAGGTCGTTATTCACATCAAAATAAGCCAGCCCGGTAAACCCCTCCCGCTGTTCTTCGTCCAGGGGCGACTGCGGATGATGGGCCATAAACTCATCCACCTGTCGCCGGAAATGGGTTAGTTCGTTCATGGGATTCTCCTTGTTTTGTGATGCGTGATGCGTGACAAGAGTATCACGCATCACGTCTCACCCAGGCAAAAACACTATACACGTCGCCGTGCCGTGTGCATACAGTTTACCGGCGGCGTCTACCAGTTTGCCTCCGGCCGTGGCCGTGCGGCGGCCCAGGTGGATGACTTCGCCCACACAGTCTAGTTGGCCGGATTGGGTGGTGATGGGGCGGATGTAGTTGACCTTGATTTCCAGGGTGGTGTAACCGCCGCCGACCGGTAGTTTGGTGTGGACGGCGCAGGACATGGCCGAGTCCAGAATAGTGGCGATGACGCCGCCGTGGACGGCGCCAATGGGATTGAAGTGGTACTCTTCGGGCAGCATGGTGAAGACGATACGGCCGTCTGCCACCTCCTTTAGCCCAAAATTCAGCAACACGCCAATGGGGGGCGCAGGGACTTCTCCCGTTTGCCAGGCGCGGAAAAAGTCCAGGCCGTTCATCTGGGTGGCTTTCACGGCCGTCAGTTGTGGGTCTTGCCATTCAATCAGGCGGCTGCGGGATAGTTTGGTCATAAGCACCTCTTTGAATTATGAATTATGAA
>CAADGU010000306.1 GCA_900696625.1 uncultured Chloroflexota bacterium
CCTCCCCCGCCTTGCCATGCCGCAGCGGGGAAGGCAGCATTTCGGCAAAAAACTGGCTAAAGGGGTGGATGGTGAGTTGGCCGTTGGTTACGGCCGTTTCCGCGCCTTTGTCCGCCCGCGCTTCCATTTTGAACTGGTGCAGCCCGGCGGCGGCGCTGTGGTGGCGCGGCGGCTGAATGGTAAACGGCACCGTCACCTTTTGCTGCGGTGACAGATGAATCAATCCCGGCTCCACCGCCACCCACTGTGGCGGAATGCCCATCACGCCCAACGTGACGCTCAGTCCGCGCCCCGTCTGATTTTCAATTTCCAACACCGCCTGCGCCGGCAGCCCGGCATGAGTGGCCAACTGCGTCGGCTGCATGCTCATATACAGCCGCCCTGTGTCCACCACCGGCTGCGGCGCGGCGGCCTCCGGCGCTTTCTGCGCCAGACCGGATTTCCACTCCAACGTGTACTCGCCTAGCTTCACCAGTTGCCCTGGCTTCCACGGCTCCGGCATGTCGGCTAACAACTGGCTGCCCTCCAGATACGTGCCATTCAGGCTGCCCATGTCAATCAAATTCCAGCCGGCGTCGGTGCGTTCCAGGCGAGCATGTTTGGCCGCCACCCCCTCGCCGGTCAGCACCAGGTCATTGTCGCGCTGCAAACCAATGGTGATCAGCCATTTGTGCAGCAAAAAGGTCTGTGGCTCTAACCGGGCATGGCGAATGATGAGATAGTCGGCGTCCGAAGAAGAGGCCGGTACGGGTACAGCCATCACCGGAGCGGGGGCAGCAGCGGCGGCAGCAACAACCACCGGCGCGGCCACTGGTACCGGGCGCGCGGGCGCCGGGGCGACTGCCGGTTGTGGCGGTGAGGCCGGTGGCGGCGCCGGCGCGGCCCCATCCAGTGGCAGTTTGTCCACTTCCCGGCGCAAGAACAGGAGAAACTCCTCCATGGAGCGGTAGCGTTCGGCCGTGTTACGGGCCATGGCTTTGAGGATGATAGCCTCTAACACGGTGGGGATTTCCGGGCGTAGGGAACGCGGCGCGGGCGGCGCGCCACCCGCCAGCACGTCGCGGGTAGATTGCGGCTGGAAGGGCAGCCGGCCGGTGCAAACGTGGTAGAGCATGATACCGAGGGCGTACACATCGGAACGGCCGTTGGGCCGCTTGCCATCACACTGCTCCGGGGACAGATACGGCAGCAAGGTGGGCGACGGTTCACCCGGCGCCAGGCTGGCCTGCTGAAAATCTGTGAGCAAGGGCCGCCAGGGTAACTCACCGCCATGTGGCGACAACAGCACGTTAAACGGCTGTAAACCACCGTGTATAACCCCCTGCCGGTGGGCATACACCAGGGCGTCGGCGGCAATTTGCACCACTCTGGCCCCCAGCCGCAGCCCCAGCAGTGTGCCATTTTGCAGCACATGGCCCAGCGTTTCCCCCTGTATCCACTCCGAGGCCACAAACAACTGCCGGTCAGCCTCGCCTATCTGGTACACCCGCGCGATGCCCTGATGCTGCAAGGCGGTAATACTGCCCGCGCTGCTCAATAGCTTGTCACGGAAAGCGGGCTGGCTCGCCAGATGGGGATGGATGACCTTTAAGGCCACCGGCTGCCCCCGTTTTTCATCCCTGGCGCGGAAAACATGGCCGGCGCTGCCCGACCCCACGCTTTCTTCAATGAGGTAGTCACCCACTCGTTTGCCAATCAACTCTTGCATAAAGCGGTTTCCTATTGTAGGTAATTGAGTAATTGAGTAATTGGGTAATTACTCATTTGCCCAACTACCCAATTGCCCAATTACTTAGTTCTCATGCGCCCCTGGCATGGAAGCGCGGCAGTTGTGGCGCAGATCATTGGGCTGATAGGCCAGATCAGGCGGCGCTTCGTCTACCTTTTGCAGAATGAAATGGTCTAAAAACCAGCCATTATTATTGGTTACGTAGTTATTGCGGAACATGGCAAACAAAATCACGTTTTGACCATCCGGCACGATGAATTCCACAAAACGGGAACTGACCTGCCCAATAGGTACCGGCTGCCAATCCAGATGCTGGTAAATCCCATTCTCGACACAAAGGTGCAATTCGGCATACCCTTCCGGCGCCCATTCTTTCTGCCCGGCCGGGCTGTAACCCCAAACCGTATCGGCAAAAAAGTCTATGGTGAAACGATAGACGCCGGGGCCGAGTGGCATATTTTTGAACAGGGCGAAACGAATCGGCGCGCCACCCTTGAATACCTTCATTATCTTGTCACGGTGGAATAGTTCACAAATGGCGTCATTTTCCGGTTTGTCATCGGTGCATTCATTCAGGTTAAAACGTTCCTGGGGCTGCATTTCCGGGTAGAAATAGAGCAGGTCGGGGTTGTTGTCCACCGGGTAGTTATCATCGGCCATAAACTGCCAGCCAATAGGCACCAGCAGTTCATCGGCGTGGGAACTATCGCCGGTAGAGCGGACGACAAAACCGTAAGTGCCGCTTTCAAACGAGTCATTATCGGACAGTAGGTTGATTTCCGGCGTGGGCGTGGGCGTGGGCCAACTACCGGAGTCGGGGTCAATACAATCATTTTGGCCGTCGCCATCGGAATCAGGCTGGGCGGGATTGGTGTATTGGCCACGAGCGGGTTCACACTGCGGTGGGGGGTTGGGATTCCCACGAACCTCTTCACCGTCTAACAAACCATCATTATCCGTGTCCGGTTTCAACGGGTCTGTATTTAACAGCCTGACGCCGTCGCTGTTGATTTCTTCACCATCTTTCAAACCATCTTCGTCGGTATCGGCCTTGTTGGGATTCGTGCCAAATTCGGCTTCTTTGGCGTTGCTCAGGCCGTCGTTGTCGTTGTCTTGCAGGCCGTAGTTAATGGTGGCTGCGGCCGTAGCCGTTTCTGCATTGACAAGCACAGCTTCCGTCGTCGCCGTGGCTTCGGCGGCGGCGATATTGATCACGGCCGTCTGCGTTCCTATCACCACCGCCGCCCGCGCCGTCGCCGTGCCAGAGATGGAGACCACAGCCCGGCTCTTAATGCCATTGACAGAAAACACGCCAAACGGAATGGAAACGCCAAAAATAGCGAGCAACATGAGGACGATCCACTTCGGCAGGCGCGGCGAGACTTCTAGCTGTCCTGACTGGGTTTTCGGTTCACCGGCGGCGGGCAAGACCTGGAATTGAAAGGGGTGAGACTTTTTGCCGGAGCCATAATACGGCCGTGCCGCCGGCCGCACCTTAAAATTCACCCGCTCCTCCTGGCCGGGCGGCACCGTCACCCGGTGCGCCATCTGGCTAAAAAGAACCGCCTCGTGGCTGTCTTGCGCCAGCACCGTATACCGCTCCTCTGTATTTCCCGTATTTTGGATGATCACTTGCGTACTGCCACTGTTTTTCACCCGCACCGGGTTCAGGCTGGCGGCAAAACGGGGCGACGGCTCCACCAGCAAATTGCCAAAGGCATGCCCCTCGATGCGCTGGTCAGACGAGGAGCGCAAAATCAGGCGGAAGGGGTACGTTTGGGCACGTGTTCCCTCTTGCGGCGCGAGGATGGTGAAACGGAAGGTGGTCTCCTTGTTGGGCATCAACTGCACACTGGACTCGGCCATGCGCACCCAGTCACGCGGCAGCCCTTCCAGTTCCACCGAAAAATGGTCTACGCGCACCGATTCGTTGTACATATACGCCTGCACCACCGTTTGTGACCCCGGTTTCAGGCTAATCGTCATCGGTTCCAGGCGGATGCTGCTCAGGTGGGTCAGTTCCGGCGTGGCGGCAAAAGCGGATTCCCGCGAGACGGGCGGCGGCGGGGCCGGCTGAATGATAACGGGGCGGTCGGCGGGTGGCGGCGGTTGGAAACCGGCCGCAGCCACCGCCGCGGCGGCAACTACGGGAGCAACTTTAGCGGCAGATGGGGCTACGGCCGTTTGCCAGATCAATGTAAAGGGGCCAATCGCCAGCTTTTCCCCCACCGGCCAGGGCAAAGCCACGTTAGGATTCAATTCCACCCCGGCCAGGAACGTGCCGTTGGTGCTTTGTAAATCCACCACCTGCCAGCCAGTAGCGCTCTTTTCCAGACGGGCGTGGCGAGAGGAAACAGAGCTTTCATTCAGCACAATGTCGTTGGCATTGGTGCGGCCGATGGTCAGGGTGGGTTTGTGCAACGTGTAGCTCTGGTCTCTTTCTCCTTCGCGGCTGATGATGAGTTGGTCTGGCGGCGGCGGGGATGACGGTGGCGGTGATGGGACAGCGACAACGGGAACGGGCGGCGGTGTTCCCGGCAGCGCGGCCATTTGGGTCATGTCGTGGCTCTGTGAACTTTGGCGGGCAGCGCGCAGGGCGGCGGCCATCTCCGCGCCGCTCTGGAAACGTTGGGCGGGTTCTTTAGCCATGGCCCGGCTGATGATGTCGGAGACGGTGGCGGGCACTTCGGGGCGAATGTGGTGTGGCGGTGCCGGTTGGCCGCCGCGATGCTGCTTAAACGCCTCGTCCACCGTGCGAATGTCATAGGGCAACTGACCCGTGACCAATTCATACAGGACAATGCCCAGGGAGTAGAGGTCGGTACGGCCGTCGGGCTTTTTCCCTTCTAGCTGTTCCGGCGAAATATACGGCAGCGTACCCAACAGCAGTGACGCTTCCGTTTGCAGCAGCCCCCCTTCTTTCAGCTTGACCAGACCAAAATCTGTGACCACCGCCCGCAAGCGCGGCTCACCGGCGCGGTCGGGCTGTTCCAATTCTTTCAGCAGCACATTGTCTGGCTTAATGTCCCGATGCACAATGCCGCGTTGATGGGCATACCCCAAGGCATCGGCCGTTTGCGCCACCAGATGCAGCGCCTCATCCAGGGGCATATGCAGGCCGCGGCGCTGCCACTCCTGCAAATAGCTGATCAGGCTGCCCTTGCTCACCAATTCCATGACCATGAAGAGCCAGCCACCTTCGCGGTTGAAGTTGAATATGCGAATAATGGAGGGGTGATCCAGGTTAGCGGCCGTTTGCGCCTCTTGCATAAAACGGGATTGGAACTGCGGTTCGTGCATGAGCGACGGGTGGATGATCTTGATGGCTACGGGCCGATTCAAATCCTCGTCCAATGCCTGATACACGCTGCCCATCCCCCCCTTGCCCAACAAACGGCCGATGCGGAATTGGTTGATTTTTTGGCCTTCCAGATCGTGTTGCATCTTCAAATCCTCAAAGTAAATGGAGATGGGGAAATGGGGAGATTGAGAGATTGAGAGATTAAATCCCCTAATCTCCTAATCTCCTAATCTCCTATACCCCTGCCCGATCATAAATAAAACTGACCCCTTCTTCTCCCGGCGTGATCACTATGCGGGTGGGGCTATCGGGGTTCATGTTCAGGTTATCGGTAAATTCAACGGTAAAAGTGCCATCCCGGTTGGGGATGACGCGCTCCACGAAGGAGACGTGGCCGTAGTTTTGGTCGGCGTTATGCACGCCCGGCTGCCAGACCATGATGGAACCTTTGACGGGCACATCGCCCACATCGTAGCCGGTATCGCTGGCGACGCCGTTCCACAAGCGGGCATCACCGTGCAATGGGCCAATTTCGCGGCGGGAAGCCACGTACCAGGTGCATTGCCCTTCGGGGAAGTTGTTTGGCCCTGGTCTACCCACTGTCACGCCGTCGCGCATCAGGCCGTCTAGCTGGCCGCGTTGGTCATACAATTCTTCCAAACGGCGGGCCTCGGCCACGGAGAGGTTACTGCGCGATTGGGATTCCAGTTCGCGGATTTCCTGGTTGATGCTGGTCAGTTCATTAGCCCGGCGCGACCAGAGGCTTTCGTGCAAGATAACGGGAGTAGGTTCCAGAGCAGGGACAGATTCAACAGGGGTGGGAGGTAGTTCGGACGGCACGGCCGTTCCTTCTTTCGGGGCTGATTCGGCTGGCGCGGTCTGGCTGGTTGGCTGTGTGGCAGATGGTGACGTTACCGGCGTCTTGGGGGCAAAGGCCACCAGTTGGCTCTGGTCAATTGGCCCTAGCACGGCACAAACGCCGGTAAAGGTAGACGTACCCTCCTGATCGGCCGTCTCCCAGCGCGCCGCCTCCTTGCTCAGACGCAAACTCAGGTTATCACCATTATTCGTCACTTCGGTGAAAGCGTCCAGGATGGCACGCAGTTCGTTGATCAGGCTCAGCAGTTGTGTGTCGGTGGCGGCTTTGGTTTCCAGCGAGTTGGCGGCATTGTTGAGCAGCGGCAGATCGGCATGGACGGCGCTCATCAACTGGTTGATCTCCCAGGAGACGTTATGCGTTTCGTCGGTATTCATGTGTATTACGCGCATAGTCTGTCCATAGATAGTTTTTCGTGATGCGTAATGCGTGATGCGTGAGAAGGCTCTGGTCACGCATCACGCATCACGTCTCATCAACGTTGGCTTCCTTCACGCCATACGGTTCGGCAATGGTTTGTACCAGTTGGCGCAGGTTGTGTTCGTATTGGGCGGGGGGCTGCTGCGACGGCCCTACCCGGCCAAACTGCACAATACGGGCACGGCCGTCCAATGATAACAACGCCCGCCCTCGCCCCATCAACGGCCGGTGATAGGTTAGCTGCGGATTGCTCAACTTGCCGGTCAATTTTAGCAGCGTCAGATCATCTCCCTCCAACGAAAAGGTCAGGCCGTTGCCAAAGGTGGTGGCGCTGCGTATGTATTTCAGTTGGGAATTGAGCCGGGCCTGATTGATATTCATGCTGGTATCGGCCAGGAACAGGCGGATTTCCAACTCTTTGCCCGTTTCCAGGCAGCGGTCGAGCAGCGTATTCAGGTCATCATAGTGGCTGAACTGCTGCACATCGTCAATCAGGATCAGGGTGCGTTTGGGGGCGATGCGGGTGATGTCGGCACGGCCGTCCAGCGTGATGTCATCAAACGCTTTTTGCTCAGAAGCGCGTGTCTGGAGCGCCGCCTGCACATCAGCCAACAGCTTTTTGGCGCCGGTGTAATTACCGGCAAACTGCACGTGGGGCAGGCTGCGCAAGAAGCGCAAGGGGGTGGAGGATTTAAGCGAAATGACAACAATTTCAATCTGGGTGGGGGCCAGGCTCACGGCCGTACTCAAACACAAATTGAGCAAAAAGTC
>CAADGU010000307.1 GCA_900696625.1 uncultured Chloroflexota bacterium
CTCGCCGTGCCGACTTGCAGCGGCAGATGCTGAAGGCGCTGGAGAAGCTGACCTCTCTAGCCCTCCAGCAGGCCGCATTGGAGACGGCCGAAACCTATGCCCGGCGACAATTGGAAATTGACAATTTGCGGGAAAGTGCCCACCGGCAGTTGATGGAGGCATTGGCAAGGCACGGCCGTCGCGTAGATGCGCTCAGCGAATACGAAACCCTGACCCAACGCCTGCAAACCGAATTGGGCATCGCTCCCTCCCCGGAAACGCACGCCCTCCATGAAGCCATTCAGAACAATGAGCTGGTGACAGAGCGGCCAGGTGACAGGGTAGTAGAGATTCACCCGGCCATCCCACCACCGCATCACAACCTGCCTCAGTCACTCACCAGTTTCATCGGCCGGGAAAAAGAAATTGCCCACTTGCAAAAGCTGTTACGCCCTTCTGCTCCGGCCGGTGTCCCCACCGAGCCGGGTGGTGGCACGGTCGGGAAACCGGCCACAGCACCAGTGATGGCCAGATTAGTGACGCTGACTGGGCCAGGTGGTACGGGCAAGACCCGCCTCTCGTTAGAAGCGGCCGGGACGCTGCTGGACGCCTTTGCTGACGGTATCTGGCTGGTGGAACTGGCGCCCCTGGCTGACCCGGCGTTTGTGGTGAATGCCGTCACCGCTGTCTTTGGGCTGCGGGAGGAAGGGGGACGGCCGTTAGCCACCGTCCTGGCCGACTATCTGCAAGCCAAACAATTGCTGCTCATCCTGGATAATTGCGAACACCTCATCGAAAGCTGTGCCCGGCTGGCAGAAAGCTGGCTGGAAACGTGCCCGCATCTCACCATCCTGACCACCAGCCGCGAAGCGTTGGGTGTGCCCGGTGAGGTCATCGTCCGCGTGCCGCCTCTGGCTGTGCCCGACCCGGAACAGACAATGTCCCTGGAAACGCTGGCGCAGGTGGAGGCAGTGCAGTTGTTTGTGGAACGGGCCAGAACGGCATTGCCGGATTTTGGGCTGACAGACCGGAATGGCCCGGCCGTGACCCAGGTGTGCCAGCGATTGGACGGTATCCCCCTGGCTTTGGAACTGGCAGCAGCGCGAGTGAGGGTGTTAAAGGTAGAGCAAATCGCCCAACGGCTGGACGACCGCTTCCATCTGCTCGCCGGTGGCAGCCGCACCGCCTTACCTCGCCAGCAAACCTTACGCGCCACCCTTGATTGGAGCTACGACCTGCTGCCGGAAACGGAACAACAACTGTTGCAACACCTGTCCGTCTTTGCCGGGGGATGGACGTTAGAAGCGGCCGAAGCGGTGTGCGCCGAAGACATCAGCGAGTTCGAGATATTGGATTTGCTCACCCAATTGGTGAATAAATCTCTGGTGCTGGTCGAGCGAGAGCCGGGACAGGAAAGCCGATACCGGCTGTTAGAAACCATCCGCCAATATGCCCAGGAGAAGTTACAGCAAAAGGGCAATAACGAAACCTTCCGCCACCGTCACCTGGCGTATTTTTTGCAACTGGCGGAAACGGCCGAACCGGAACTTCACCGTGCCGACCAAATCCTCTGGCTCGACCGCCTGGAAGCTGAAAACGACAATTTGCGTACTGCTTTAGCCTGGTCTCTGGAAAACCCAAACGCGGATCTGGAGCCAGGGCTGCGCCTGGCTACAGCGTTGGTCGAGTTTTGGGTGCTGCATTCTCATTTTAGAGAAGGAAGCCGCTGGTTAGACGTGGCGCTGGAAAAGAGGAACAGCGCCGCCCCGCCCATCGGGGCCAGGTTGCTCTTGAAGGCGGGCTGGTTGTGGACTAAACTGTCGGTGTGGGTAAGGGAACCAACGGTGCTTCTGCAAGAAAGCCTGGCGCTTTATCGCCAACTGGATGATAGAAGGGGTGCAGCCTGGTGCTTGTACTGTCTTGCCTTACACGCCAGGATGGAGGGGGATGTGGTCGTGGCCACCTCTCTGCTCTCAGAGAGCCTGACCCTGGCCGGGCAGTTCGATGACAAACTGCTCTTGACAGGTTTATATTTCGAACAGGCGTTCCTGGCTATGCTTGAGGGTGACTATGTCCAGGCGACGGAACTGGCCACCAAGGGCCTGACCCTGGTCCAAGAGACAGGTGATCGGCAAATGAAATTTTATCTGTTAGCCCTTCGGAACGGTAGCGCTCAACGACAGCGTGACTATGCTGGGGCAATGGCGTTTTTGCATGAGGCCCAGGCGCTGGCCAGGGAATTGAAAAACAGGCTTAGTGAAGGTGGGATACTGATTGAGTTGGGTGAAGTGGCGCGTCATCAGCGAGCCTATGAACAGGCGTTGGTCTTCTACCACCAGAGCCTGGCCTTGTATCGGGAAGTAGGTTCCATAGAAGGGATTGTTGTCGTGCTTATTAATTTGGGATTGGTGACCCTTGGTCAGGGCGACCGGCCGCGCGCCACATCGTTATTTCGGGAAAGCCTGGTGCTCTCCCAGGAATCGAAGGTGAAACGTCTTAACTGGTGGAATATAGGAGGATTGGCCCGGGTGGCTCTGGCTGAAGGTCAAACACGACGAGCCGTCCAACTTTTCGCCACTGACGGGCTGCTGGCAGAACTCAAAAGAGAAGACCCGGTTGACTTCGATGATTTTGAGCGTGATGTGGCTCTGGCGCGCACTCAGTTGGGGGAGGAAGCCTTTGCCGCTGCCTGGGCTGCCGGGCGGGCTATGTCGCTGGAAGAGGCGGTGGCCTATGCTCTGAAAGAGACTGAACTATAGTGTGACGCACAATTCAGTTGCGGTGGATCAACGGCAAATAGACGTTGTGGGCCGGTGGCGCAGTAACCCCTTCAATATGAACCTGTATATTGCCGCTAAATAAGTCGTTCAACGTTAACCAGAGCTGGTTTTGGGCTGTGTCCATCGAGGCAAAGTAATGCACATCGGCGAGCTTGATAGCGCCGTTGATCAATATGGTTGGGGGAACGGCAGCCGTGTAGTTGTGAATGACGACAATCGGGTTACGCACTGTTCCCTGGCTGATATTCAGGTTGAAGGCTGCCTGGTTACCGGCGACGGCTTGCACGTTCCAGGTGCTGTAGATGGGATCGTAGCCAGGGGGATCGTACAGAATGGTGTCGGCACGGCCGATGCCGGCCGGCCCAGAGGTGACTATCGTGCCGACAGTGGCGTTGAGGGTGCTGTTTTGCACCGTCTCAATCCGGGTTACCTGGGTGGCAACCGGGTTGAGGCTGTGCCTGTCCAGGACAACGAAGACGGAGTAGCTCTGGTAGGGATAACCAACCAGGGTGCGGTCATCGCCGTAGGCGGGGTAGGCCGTCTGGCCCACCGCGCCGAAGTTGGAGCCCCAGGCCAGGCGTTTGGAGGTGGTGACAAATGGCAGCTCGTACTGATTAAGCTGGTAAGTCCAGTTAAAATTCTCCGGCAAAGGCCCATCGGGATCGGTCGTGCCCCAGTTGGGGTAGAACCAGTAGCCGCCGGCGTCGTGTTGCAGATAAGTCTGGCTTTGCACCAGACCCATCTCGGCGTCGGGGTTGACCGTCCATTCGATAACGTAGGGAACGGTGTTCGGCTGCGAGTAGTCCCAGCCACTATTCATTGTCACCGGACTGTGCAATGAGCGAAACTTGTAGCGGTCGCCCCAGCCGACGCCAGCGACTTCGCTGCCAGGATAGACGCCACCGTCCCACTGGAGGTCGCCATAGGGAGCGCGGGTATCGGCCGTAACAACATTTGCCCCCGCCGGCGAACTGTCAAAAGTAACGGCCCAAAGCGGGTGATCGCGGCCGGTGGCGAAAAACCAATGTACGGTCGCGTCAACGGGGCCGCCCATATTCAACCGCCAACTGAATTCGTGTATAGCGTGGTGACGGCCGCGCAACACGGCGTTGTAGGTACCCTGGTAATTGTAGGAAAGCGCTGCATTATTGCCGGAGGCGGGGTAATGGTTGACGGCGTAGCCGAAGCCAGGGTGCGTGTTGGTGGAACCATTTACAACTCGGGTAGTCGCTTCGAGGTTGTAGGTGTACTGGCGCAGGAAGCCGCCCCAATGGTTGGTAGGGTCGCGCCGGTCGTTCTTCACCAGGGCGGCAGTGCGCGTCTGGCGCTGGCTGTCGCTCCAGGTGAACTGGTTGGAGGCGAAGCCGTCAACCGTGGCGTTTTCGTTAACAACCAGTGGAGGGTAAGCATCGCCGGGCGGCAGCGCCGCCACCAGCGTCACATCGTCAACGTAGAATGACGGCTGGACGGCGCCCGTGGCGTCTACAATGGTTAATCGAGCAATAGCGGCGGGCGAACCGAGGCTGGTGAGGGGGACGGTAACGGCCGTCCAGCTACCCTCCGGTGCATTAAAGGCGTAAGCAGGGCCAGGAGCGCCGCCATCGGTGGGCTGGGTGTATAGTTCCAGAGTGTTGCCGCCGGTGCCGCCATAGACCCAGAAGTTGATGGCGCTGTAATCGCCGCCGCTCAGCGGCGCGGGCGCGCGCAGGGAGAAGCCAGCCCAGGCGGCGTTGTAAGTGACGGTCACCGACGCCGCGCCACTATGAACCGGCGCGCCGTTCGCCAGGTTCACCATGCTGTCCCACGACCAATCTTGCCAGCCGGCGGCCAGGGTATCGCTGTAGATGATGAGATCGGCCGTTGGTATTGCCTGAACGGCAGAACCGCTCATACCCCCTAACAGGGATAAACTCAACAGAAGGGCTAGAGTTAGAAACAGATAACGAATCATTTGCCAATCCCTCTTATTGACCTTGAACGGGGGATAACGCTGTCACCGTCACGTTATCAACATAGGCTTCTTCACTGTCGAATACTATCAGGCCAATCCCGCCGTCCATATAACTGTTCTCTTTATCCGTGGTCACCAGGGTCAAGACCCCATCAATATAAAAGCGCAGCCGATTCCCGGAAACGTCTAGACGGAGACGATGCCATGTGTCCGCTTTTAGCTCAAACAAGTCAGTGATCAGCGGGGTATATTGCCAGGGAGAATGGCAACTGGATGTAGTGATAAGGTGGATGGCGGCATGACCTGGCCCAATTTCGGCACGATATCCCTGGCAGTAGCCTACGTCTCCGGGGCTGACGACGCGGGCGTGTAGCCCAATGCTTGTCGTTGGCGTCAAGTCGTGAACCATGACATCCGCCTCAAAGCGGTAGTTGACTTTATCCCAATCCCAGGCAGGTGCGTAAAGAGCTTCAATCCCGTTTTTAATCTGTAGCGCGTTATTGCCGTCTGGCAGGCCGATAACCTGAGGATATTGGTTAGGAGAACTGTCGCGCCACTGGGAGGCCTGCCCACTCTCAAAGTCTTCGGACAGCAGGATGTTAGCAGGGGCAACTGCCGTTGGTGTTGTTGTGTTTGTGACTGTAGTAGGTACAGTTTGTGCCCGCGCTGCCTCAGGCTGTGACGTGTCCAGCGCCGCCCTAATCAGCAATGTGCCCACACCAGCTGTTAACAAGACCGCCAGCAACGCCATGACGATACCAAACAGCAACCTGTCACGCTGCTTACCGGTAAAAAGCCGTGACTGTGACGCCGGTTTTGAAGTCGTGCCGGTTGCCTCATCTGGTTCCTCATCTACCAACAACGGATTCTGTAAAGCGGCCGTACGTAAATCCTCCCAGGGGGCATTAGGGCGCGCTGCCTGGCTTAAATCAATTAACTCCTCCATTCGCTCCAGCCGGGCCAAATGGCTGATGAGATTGACCACTTTTTTGGTTTTGTTGCTGCCACGCAAGTCATCGTAATCTACGCGCAGATCAAAACAGAGTGTGCGCAGTTCATCCTCACTGAAATAGTCAACGAGAATGCGACGCAGCCGGATGTGCCAGCTTGAAATGATGGGAGTAGGGTCAGACATTTTTCTAACAAACCCTTGTAGCTGTCCAAAGGAACCTTCAGCGTCATTATACTTCACATACCCTAACTGCTCATCGTTAATTGATCGTTGATATAGCGAGCGCTCTCAGTCCGTTGGATCTAGACAGAGTGACTGACAATACAAAAGTGGCGTTGCTTCCCGGAGAAAACCACGCCACTTATCTATTGGTCGTTTTATCCAGGCCAGACCAAATGTCTTCTGGCTTCATCAGGAGGCCTGTTTACCTTCCATTAGTGATTGTTGACGGCCGTACCCTCCCCCACCGTCAACAAATTACGCCAGACCGTCAACAAACGGCCGTGCTTGTCCCCCCTTTGCCCATACGTTATCATCTGCCCCTATGACCTTACCCTACCTGAACTGGAGAACCATTGTGATTCAACGACTCTTATTGCTTTTGGGGCTGCTGATTTTAGTGGGCTGTGGCGGGAATGAGGCATTACCCACGGCCGTGCCCACTGCCTTCCTCCCCCAAAACGCCGATGCCCAGGCAGGCATTTCCCTTCCCGAAGCTGTGCCCACAGGCGAACTGGCGCCCCTGCCATCGCTTTCCGGCGTCTCCGGCGGCGGCGTCGCCAGCAGTGGCGGGTTGAGCGGCGGCAGCGCCCCCGCCGGCCAACCGGCCGATGGCGCGGCGGCAGCCATTGTCATTGCCGATCCCTTTGCCCAAACCACGTTTACCCTGAACGCCTCCCTGCCCACCGAACCGGCCACAGCGGCCGCGCTGCGCCAGACGCCCACCGGCGAATTAACGGCCGAGGCCGCCCGGCAGCTTGCCCAGCGATTTGGTTTTAGCGGTGACTTGTATCAGGAAAATTCGCTGGCGAGTGGCGACACGGCCGTCACCCGGCCCACCATCTACTACACCTTTGACGGCCCGCGTACCTTTAGCATAGACCCCTGGTCGGCCAACTACCAGGACACCAGCGCCCCCTATGACCCGGCTAATCCGCCCGACTTCGCTGCCGCCAGCCAGACGGCCGGGCAATTCCTGGAATCACGTGGCCTGTTAGACTTCCCTTACATCGTCCGGCCCGGTTTTGGCGGTGATGTATTGGTGTTGCGGCTGGTTAATGGTCAACCCCTCAACCAGCCGGAGATTGTGGTCGGCGTCAGCCCGGCGGGGACGGTCAGCTACGTCAGCTACCAGGTGATGCCCAACCTGGAAACGGTGGGCGACTATCCGCTCATTACGGCGGCCGACGCCTGGGCGCGGCTGCAAAATGGGGTCACGGCCAATAACATCGCCTACACCGTCTACCCGGCGGGCACGGCCGTTCCCAATCCCTTATCCACCGCCCGATCCTGGCAACGGCCGTATGTTCCCGGCCAGACCGTGCAATTGTATGGCTGGCCCAACGCCTTCTTGCCCGCCAGCGGCAGCGGCGCGGCGCGAGTGCAGTTATATCCTTACCAACTGGCCGGTAACGAAGAGGTGATCAACCAGATTGCCGAAGCTGCCGGGCAGCAGATTATGGTAGAGGGAGTGATGGGGGATGACGGCCGTAGCGTCACCGTCAGCAATTGGTCGCCCACCAGCCAGGAGCCGCTCACCTGGCAGGGTATCGTCCGGCGTGAAGGCGACCGGGTGTTGTTTGATACCGATGATGGGCAGACATTCCAATTGCCAGACCCTCCGGCCGACCTTCCAGATGGTCTGGAACTGTTTGTCTTCGCCTGGAACAGCCAGCCCGCCGCCGATGGTCCGCCGCTGTTGCAGTGGGAGCGGCTGGATGAAGCCACACTCCCCGCCGCACTGGCCGCCGATGATACCGGCGGCCTCATAGAAATTGAACCACCCGCCTATGAAAGCCTGACTATAGACACAGTAGAGTTGGCTTATTTTGTCACCTATCTTTTTGCCGAAGGCACAGCCGATGGCGGCATTCCGGCCGCGCCCACCATTTTGCTACAACCGGCCTGGCGTTTTGCCGGGACGTTGGGCAGCGGTGAAGCGGTAGAATTTTACGTGCAGGCCGCCGGAAACTAAAAAAACCGGGTTTCTGAAAAGAAACCCGGTTTTTTGTTATACTGTCTGCCAGACCTGATTCATCTAAAAGGAGAATGCGCCATGCACTACCTGTCCATCAGTGGCTTCCCGGTTATCGAACCCGAAGAAGCTGACCCCGATACGCTTCAACAATACGCCGAAATTCAGCAAGAAGTAGGTCTGCCCTACGTCCCCAGTTGGGCCAAAACCCTGGTCATCTCCCCTGCCTTTTACAACATTTACCTGGAAATGATGCGAGCCATGAACCGGCATCTGACGCTGCCCCAAACGTTGGCGCCGATGATCCTCTATTGCATTGCCACTGCCCGAAATTGCCAATATTGCAGCGCCGGCAATGAGCTGTTTTGCCGCACATTGGGGGTTGACGAAGAGACGTTGGAAATGTTAGCCAGAGACCTGGACAATGTTTCCCCACGCCGCTTGCAGGCCATTATCCAGTTTGCCTTGCAATGCGCCTTTGATCCTCAGAGCATGACTGCCGCCGATTATGAGCGGGTACGGGAGCAGGGCATCACCGATGACGAAATGGCGCAAATCATCTTCCTGGCGGCATTAGGGAATTTTAACGACACCCTGGCCGACAGCTTTAAGATTGAAATAGAACCGGTCGTCCTGGAAGCATTGGGGCGTGAGATTGGGTAAGTAATGACCAGTTTTTAAACTGGAAAGACGCCAATATGAGTTTACACTTTGCATCATGTCATGCGATTTGGCATAGAGTACGATTTATTTCGGTTGAAGGAGATAATTAAGGAGAGTTGCATTATGTATCAATTGCCCGTGAGTGGCTTGCCCCTCATTGAAGAAGATGAAGCGACCGGAGAAATCGCCACCCTTTTTGCGGAAGGGAAGCGCGCGCTGGATGCCTCCTTTGTCCCCAACATGATGAAAGCCGTTGCTATTTCCATTCCGGCGCTGACCATGTGCGTAGATATTTTCCGCACGTTTTACCAGAACCTGACTCTGCCGCAAACGCTGGTAGCCATGATCTCTTACTGCATTCCGATGGCGAAAAATTGCACCTACTGTGCAGTCAATGGGGAATTACACTGCCGCTCCATCGGTATTGACGAGGAAACGCTGGAAAAGCTGGCCAGAGATGTGGATAGCATCAATCCCCTGCGGGTGCGGGCTATCATCCAGTTTGCCCTCAAATGTGCGCTGGATCCGCAAGGGCTGGTGGCTGATGATTATGACCAGGTGCGCGACCAGGGCGTCAGTGATGAGGAGCTGGTGGAAATTATCGTCATTGTCGCCGTTGCCAATCTTGCCGATACCCTGGCAGACGCTTTGAAGATTGAAGTTGATGCACCTGTGCTGGAGGCGTTAGGAAAATAATCGGTAATCGGCAAGCGGACATTCATAATTCATAATTCTTAATTCATAATTTCATGGACAAAACGGCCGTAACCAGCGAACGAGAACTAGGCCAGATTCAGGCGGCGCGCTATGGGTTGCTGTCAGAAATTGTGCTGCTCATTGCCCAGTCGCCCAGCCTGGGGCGGCTGCTGACCGGGGTGGTGAACAAGGTC
Source organism: uncultured Chloroflexota bacterium (assembly GCA_900696625.1). GTDB lineage: Bacteria > Chloroflexota > Anaerolineae > Promineifilales > Promineifilaceae > CAADGU01. Next base: position 9,410 of record CAADGU010000307.1, read on the forward strand.
AAATGGGTGCTGGATTTTGAACGCTGCACCCTGGCTTTGGTCAACGAAGAGAGGCAGAGCTACCGGCTGGAAACGCTGCTGGAAACGCGCCGCCAGGTGGCGAAGGTCAACGAAACGGCCGTGCCCCTCGATCATGGACTGCCCGGCCTGGTGATGCACAGCCGTCAACTGCGCCTGATCACCGACATCCCCGCCGCCCGCGCCGAAGTTGCCCACTGCGCCGACCCGGCCCTGTGGGACGGGTCGCTGGCTTCTGTCCTGTCGGTACCGTTGCAGGCATACAGCCACGTGTTGGGGGCCATCACCTTTGCCAGTACGCAGCGGGATGTGTACGGCCGTGAAGACATCAAAGTTGCCCAATCCATCGCCACCCACCTGGCCCTGGCCATAGACCGCTGGCAGCAAACGGGAAAATTGCAGCAGGCCAACGCCGAACTTTCCCGCCTGGCTTCCTTCCCGGAACTCAACCCTGATCCGATCATTGAAGTAGACCTGGCAGGAGGATACATACCCTATCTCAACCCGGCAGCCTCGCGTATATTCCCGGAGTGCCGCGAAGAAGGGATGCGCCACCCCTTGCTGGCGGGCGTGGAGACGATTGCCGGGGCGATGCGGTTGGATGGTAAAACGGCCGTCCTGCGCGAAATCGAAATCAACCAGGTCTGGTATCAACAACTCATCCACCAGGTACCTGAGAGCCAGCTTCTGCGCATGTACATCCTGGACATCACCGAGCGCAAAATGACGGAAACGGCCGTGCAGCGCCAAAACGCCTATCTGGCGGCGCTGCACGATACCAGCCTGGGGTTGATCCGCCGTTTGGAACTCCATGACCTGTTGCAAGACATCGTCAACCGCGCTGCTGCCTTGCTGGACACATCACACGGCTTCGTTTTCCTGGTGGAGCCGGATGGCCTGGAAATGGAACAAAAAGTAGGCGCGGGCATCTTTGCCGAGACCATCGGCTACCGCCTCAAATTGGGCGAAGGCGTCTCCGGCAAAGTGTGGCAAACCGGGCAGCCGGTGGTGGTAGATGATTATGATGCCTGGTACGGCCGTTCCCCCGGTTTTCGCAGCCACGTCATCAGCGCCGTCATGTCGGTACCCCTCATTTCTGGCGAGCAGGTTGTAGGGGCGATTGGCCTGGCCTATGACCGGGCTTCCCAACGCCGTTTTGGGCAGACGGAGGTGGAGTTACTCGGCCGTTTTGCCGAATTGGCCGCCATTGCTCTGGACAATGCCCGCCTCTACACCGACGCCCAAGATGCCCGCGCTGCCGCCGAAGCGGCCAACGAAGCCAAAAGCGCCTTCCTGGCCACCATGAGCCACGAAATCCGCACCCCCATGAACGCCATCATCGGCATGACCAGCCTGCTGTTGGACACCCCGCTCACCGCCGAACAGCGCGATTACACCGAAACCGTGCGCCACAGCAGTGACGCCCTGCTGACCATCATCAACGACATCCTCGACTTCTCTAAAATTGAGGCGGGCAAGCTGGAACTGGAAAGCCAACTCTTCGATTTGCGCGAATGTGTAGAAAGCGCCCTCGATCTGGTCGCTGCCAGAGCCTCAGAAAAGAAACTCGACCTGGCTTACCTGATTGACCCCGATACACCAGAAACCCTTATCGGCGACATTACCCGTCTGCGCCAGATTTTGGTCAATCTTCTTAGCAACGCCGTCAAATTTACCGAAGCGGGCGAAGTAGTGTTAACAGTGAGCGGAGACCAGTTACCGATAACTGATCACCGATTACCGATAACCGATTACCAGTTACATTTTGCCGTGCGTGATACGGGTATTGGCATTCCGCAGGAACGGATGAACCGGCTGTTCCAATCGTTTAGCCAGGTAGACGCCTCCACCACGCGGCGGTATGGCGGTACCGGGTTGGGGCTGGCGATCAGCAAGCGGCTGGCGGAGATGATGGGCGGCGAGATGTGGGTAGAGAGCGAGGAAGGTAAGGGCACAACGTTCCACTTCACCATCCAGGCGGCCCCTGGCCCCCCGCCGCGCCGCGTCTATTTGCATGAACTGGAACCACAGTTGAACGGCAAGCGGCTGCTGATTGTGGATGACAACGAAACGAACCGGCTGATTTTGACGCGGCAGGCAGAGACCTGGCATATGATTCCCCGCGCCTGCGCCACGCCTGGTGAGGCGCTGGCCTGGGTTCAGCAGGGCGAGCCGTTTGATGCGGCCATTTTGGATTGGCATTTGCCGGAGATGGATGGGGTGATGCTGGCGGCGGAAATCCGGCAGTTGGCGGGTGGGCAGCGGCTGCCGCTGGTGATGCTGAGTTCGTTGGGGGCACGGCCGTCGGGCGCAGCCGACGTTGGTTTTGCCGCCTACCTGACCAAGCCGATCAAGCCATCGCAATTGTTTGACGTGCTGGTGAACCTCTTTACCGGCCAACCCACGCGGGTACACCGGCCCGAAGTCCGGGAGAAGTCGCTCTTTGACCCGGCGATGGGGGAACGGCTGCCACTGCGTATTTTGCTGGCCGAAGACAATGCTACCAACCAAAAACTGGCGCTGCGTCTGCTGGAGCGGCTCGGCTACCGCGCCGACCTGGCCGCCAACGGTCTGGAAGTGCTGCAAGCGTTGAAGCGTCAGGAGTACGATGTAATCTTGATGGACATGCAGATGCCGGAGATGGACGGCCTGGAAACGACGCGACGGATAAGAAACCTGACAGGTTTTGCACAGCCGCGCATCGTCGCCATGACGGCCAACGCCATGCAAGGCGACCGCGAGTTGTGCCTGGCGGCGGGCATGGATGATTACGTCAGCAAACCCATTCGCGTGGAAGAACTCATCGGCGCCCTCCGCCGCAGCGCCCCAGAAGAAACCGTTTCCCAAACCCTTATCACCCCTTCACCCCCGCACCCTGTCACCCTGTCATCCCCCGTCCTGGACCCGGCAGCCATTGCCAACCTGCGTGACATGGTGGGCGGCGAGCCGGAGGATCTGGCGGAGTTGATTGATAGCTTCCTGGAAGACGCGCCTGTGCTGCTGGCAAATATAGCGAAGGCGGTAGATACAGGGGACGCGGTCGCCTTACGACTGCACGCCCATAGTTTGAAATCGAATGCGGCCGATTTTGGGGCGCAGGAGTTGGCTGAACTGTGCAAACAGTTGGAGATGGCGGGGAAGAACGGGGAGATGGCGGGCACGGCCGTACTCCTGACCCGCGCCCAAACCATTTATCCTGATGTTGCGGCTGCCTTAGCTCAACTCCGGCAAGGCGGCTCAGAGATGGCGCTATGAACGATACACACGGCCGTATCCTCATCGTAGACGATAACCGCATGAACCGGATCAAACTGACCCGGTATCTGGAGCAGGAACAATGTATGACGGCGGCGGTAGAAAACGGCCGTGACGCCCTGCGGGTCTTGCACCAGGAGCCGTTTGATATTGTGCTGCTGGACATTATGATGCCGGAAATGGATGGTTTTGAGGTGTTGGGGCGCATGAAACGGGATGTGCATCTGCGGGATATTCCGGTGATCGTCATTTCGGCGTTGGACGAGATTGACAGCGTGGTGCGCTGCATTGAGATGGGCGCCGAGGATTACCTGCCCAAGCCGTTTAACACCGTGCTGCTGCGCGCCCGGCTAAACGCCTGCCTGCAAAAGAAAAAACTGCGCGACCTGGAACGCTCCTACTTGCAGCAGGAGATGATGCTGCGTCAGAGCGAAAAGCTGGCCACGCTGGGTAAACTAAGCGCGGGCATGGCGCATGAACTGAACAACCCGGCGGCGGCGGCGCAGCGCGGGGCGGAACAGTTGAAAACGGCCGTTGCCCAAATCCAACACGCCCACCAACAACTACACCAGCACCAATTAACGGCCGACCAACTGGCCCGGCTATCCCAACTCGACCAACTGGC
>CAADGU010000308.1 GCA_900696625.1 uncultured Chloroflexota bacterium
CCGCCCCGGTCAGCGAAGGGCTAAAAACCTTTTTCCCCGGCGACCATCCCCCCGCCACCACCTGGATTGGCGTGCAATCCCTGGCCCGGCCGGAATTTTTGATCGAGATTGAGGGTACGGCCGTGTTGGATTAAGCTCAAAAGTGGGCAAATCAATGAAGAAGACTCTCTCCACAGAACTGACAAAAGCCAATGTCACTCAGGTCTTGGCTTTGCTGGCAAGTACCCCGGAAAAGCTGGAAAGGGTAAGCCAGCCGTTTACAGTTGCGCAACTGAGTCAGCCAATCAGAGCTGGCGAACGGTCGCCCACCGAAATTCTGGCGCATTTGCTCCACTGTGAAGCTCGCGCGGCCGAAGCAATTTACTCAGCTTTGCTGGTGCGGGAGCCTCTCATGATCGCCATTCACTCTGAACGACAATTTGGCAAACTGGTTCGTTATGACCTGCTGCCATTTTCAGATTTACGGGCGTATTTCATAGTTCGGCGTACAATGCTTATGCGCGTTTTGGCTTCATTGACCGAGGCGCAATGGGCCAGGACGCTCCGTGAGAACAGCAAAAAACGCCATGAGTCTGTTTACTGGCAAGCCCGTTCTTTGGCCATGCACGAACTCGAACATCTTATAGAAATGGAAGATAACGCAAATTTCTTATCTGCGAAATCTACGTAATCTTTGATGATTTTTAGGATATGATGGGAACAATTTGGAGTATAAATGGCAAATCAACTCAATAAATACAGTTCACGCATTACGCAGGTGAAATCGCAGGGGGCGTCGCAGGCGATGTTGTACGCCACCGGCTTGCAGCCGGCCGACATGGACAAGGCGCAGGTGGGTATTGCCAGCATGTGGTACGAGGGCAACTCTTGCAACATGCACCTGAATGACCTGGCGGCAAAGGTCAAAGAAGGCGTCCAGGCTGCCGGTCTGGTAGGGATGCGCTTCAACACCATTGGCGTCAGCGATGGCATCAGCATGGGCACGGACGGCATGAGTTACTCGCTGCAATCCCGCGACTTGATCGCCGATTCGATAGAGACGGTGGTCAGCGCCCAATGGTACGATGCCATCATCACCCTGCCCGGCTGCGACAAGAACATGCCGGGCAGCATCATGGCGTTGGCGCGGCTGAACCGGCCCGGTTTGATGGTGTATGGCGGGACGATCCGGGCAGGCTGCACGGCCGTACACGACAAACTGGACATCGTCTCCGCTTTCCAAAGTTATGGCGAATACCTGGCCGGGCGCATCACCGAAGAGGAGCGGCAGGACATTGTGCGCCATAGCTGCCCCGGCGCCGGCGCCTGCGGCGGCATGTACACGGCCAACACCATGGCCTCGGCCATTGAAGCATTGGGCATGAGCCTGCCTTACAGTTCCTCCTATCCGGCTGACTCGGCTGAGAAACTGGCGGAATGTGTGCAGGCGGGGGCAGCCATTCGCCTGCTGCTGGAACGGGACATCAAACCAAACGACATTATGACCCGCGCCGCCTTTGAAAACGCCATGGTCGTGGTGATGGCCACCGGCGGCTCGACGAATGCCGTGCTGCATTTGATCGCCATGGCCCGCTCCGTGGGTGTGCCGCTGACCATTGACGATTTCCAGGCCGTGAGCAACCGTGTACCTTTTATTGCCGATTTGAAACCAAGCGGCAAATACGTCATGGAAGATTTACATAACGTGGGCGGTATCCCGGCTGTGATGAAATATCTGCTGGCCAATGGCCTGCTTAACGGCGACTGCCTGACGGTGACAGGCAAAACAGTTGCCGAAAACCTGGCCGATTTACCCGGATTAAGCGAAGGCCAACCGATCATTTATCCGCTGGAAAACCCCATCAAAGAGACGGGACACATTCAAATTTTGCGGGGTAATCTGGCTCCAGAAGGGGCAGTCGCCAAAATCACCGGCAAAGAGGGATTGGTATTTGCCGGCACAGCGCGGGTTTACGATTCCGAAGAAGGGATGTTGGCCGGGTTGGAACAGGAGGAAATTCAGAAGGGGGATGTAATTGTCATTCGGTTTGAAGGGCCAAAGGGGGGGCCGGGGATGCCGGAAATGCTGACGCCCACCAGCGCCATTATGGGGGCGGGATTGGGGCAGGATGTGGCGTTGTTGACGGACGGCCGTTTCTCCGGCGGCTCTCACGGTTTCATCGTCGGCCACATCACCCCGGAAGCGCAGGAAGGCGGCCCCATCGCCCTGGTGCAAAACGGCGATCAGATCACCATTGACGCCGCAAAAAATAGTATTGATGTTCTCATCTCGGAAGCCGACATGGCCGCCCGCCGCGCCGCCTGGACGGCGCCGCCCTACAAGGCCACACGGGGCACGCTCTACAAATATATCAAGAGCGTCAAATCCGCTTCCGAAGGGTGCGTAACAGACGAATGAGTCTATCTATAGGAGATTGGACCGGGTTAACAGGATAAGACTCAATCCCGTTAATCCTGTAAATCCTATCAATGCTTGCTGATGACATTCTGCTGCAAAACCGCTATCGCATTCGCCGGCAAATTGGCCGGGGCAGCATGGGCGCTGTCTATCAGGCCTCTGATCTGCGGCTAGATAATGATGTAGCCGTCAAACAGATTATGCGTCGCGGCTGGCAGATGCGCCGGGCTTTTGCCCAGGAAGCGCGTTTGCTGGCCCGGCTGCGTCACCCGGCGCTGCCCAAAGTCATTGACTACTTTAGCGACGAAACCGGTCATTTTTTGGTGATGGAATTTATCCCTGGGGATGACCTGGGACTGGCGGCGCTGAAACGGCTGGAACCTTTTCCGGGGGCACAGGTTGTGGCCTGGGGGCGGCAGCTCCTGCGTGTGCTGGCTTATTTGCACGGCCGTCACCCCCCCATCCTCCATGGCGACATCAAGCCCGCTAATCTAAAACTCAACGAACGGGGCGAGATCATCTTGCTCGATTTTGGCCTGGCGCGGGGGGGAACAGCCTGGCCCGCTTCAGACGACGTTATCACCGGTTACAGCCGCTATTACGCGCCGCCGGAACAAATGCAGGGCAGAGGCGCCGATGCCCGTAGTGATCTGTATGCGCTGGCGGCCACGCTCTATGACCTGGCGACCGGGGTGAAACCGCCGGACGCTGGGCAGCAGCGGCTGGCCGCCCAGGCCGCCGGGCGGCCCGACCCGCTGCTGCCCGCGCATGAAATTGAACCGATGATTCCGGCGGCCGTTTCCGCCGTCTGGCAGCGGGCGCTGGCTTTGCTCCCGGATGAGCGTTTTGCCAGCGCGCCGGATATGCTGCTGGCTTTGGAAACGGCCGTCCTCTCAGAAACGGCCATGCCCCACAATTTACCGGCCCAGGCGACGCCACTCGTTGGCCGGCGGCCAGAAATCCGGGAGGCGCGGCAGTGTCTGCTGGCCGAGGGCGCGCGCCTGCTCACCTTAACCGGGCCTGGCGGCGTGGGCAAAACCCGGCTTGGTCTGCACATAGCGGCCGTATTGCGTGACAGTTTTGCGGATGGCGTGTTTTTTGTCCCGCTGGCCTCCCTGCGCGACCCTGGCCTCGTCCTCGCTGCCGTGGCTCATGCCGTTGGCGTTCAAGAGAGCGGTAGAAAGAGCGGCAGCAAATCGCTGTGGGAAGCCGTGCAGGAGCGGCTGCGCGATAAACAGATGCTGCTGCTGCTGGACAATTTTGAGCATTTGCTGGCAGCCGCTTTGTTGGTGGCAGACCTGCTGGCAACCGGCTCGCGGCTAAAGGTCATCGTCACCAGTCGAGAAGCGCTGCACCTGCGCGGTGAACATGAATTCCCTGTGTCGCCGCTGGCGCTGCCTGAGGCGGGGCAGCCAGCTCTGGCCGAAGCGTGGCAGTACACGGCCGTGCAGCTTTTCGGGCAGCGGGCGCGGGCGGCCAATCCCGGTTTTGTCTTGGATGAGGGGAGTGTGACGGCCGTAACTGAAATTTGCCAACGATTAGACGGTTTGCCCCAGGCCATTGAATTGGCCGCCGCTCGCCTGAAAACCCTCTCCCCCGCCCAAATTTTAGAGCGACTGGCTCACCGTTTTGATTTGCTTCAAGATGGCCCGCGTGACTTACCGGCGCGACAGCAGGCGCTGCGAGCCACGCTAGATTGGAGCTACGATTTACTGTCCCCGGCCGAACAACGCCTGTTCCGGCGGTTGGCGGTCTTTGTGGGTGGGTGGACATTGGCGACGGCCGTTGCCATCTGCCAGCCAGCCGGTGATGATGATCTGCCCCCGCTGGCAGTAGAAGATGGGTTGGCTTCCCTGGTAGACAAAAACCTGGTGCAGCGCCAGCCCGACGCCCATGACGAGCCACGCTACGCCATGCTGGTAACGGTGCAGGCATACGCAGCCGAACGGCTGGCCGAAAGTGGTGAGAGGAATGCGCTCCAGAAACGACATGCAGACTACTATCTCGACTGGGCGGAAAATGTGCGACCAGCATTGCTTGGCCCAATACCTGAAATATCATTGAGTCAACTAGAATTAGAACATGACAATCTGCGTACCGTCTTGCACTGGTCACTGATCAGCCATAACGAGGAAGCAGGATTCCGTTTAGGTGATGCGATATGGCGTTACTGGGAGGCGCGTGGTTATTACACGGAAGGTCGGCAATGGCTGGATAGGCTATTAGCGCAAAGTGATAAGCCATCTATGGCCAGAGCAAAAGCCTTGAGCGCCGCCGGTAATCTGGCCAGAGATCAAGGAGAGCATGAGCGAGCAGCGACCTTCCACGAAGAAAGCCTGGTTTTATGCCGGAAACTTGGTGACAAAAGATGGGAAGGAGTAGAACTCAACAACCTGGCTCTTGTCTGGTTCGTCCTCGGTGACTACGAACGGGTGAAAAGATGGCTAGAAGCAAGCTTAACGTTGTCCAGAGAGGTGGAAAACACGAATGGCATCGGCCACACGCTCAACAATCTCGGCGTACTGGCCATGCGACAAGGTAAATATCAACAAGCAGAGGGCAGTTTGCAAGAAAGTCTGGCTACGTTCCACTCCCTGGCAGATAAGCGGGCAATCTGTTTACCTCTGAATAACCTGGGAGAACTTGCCAACTACCAGGGAAAACACGAACAGGCCACCGCGCTGCTAACGGAGGCGCATTTGCTTGCAGAGGAATTAGGCGATAAATGGCTTTTGGCTCATACCTTGAGAAACATGGGTAAAGTTGCCCGTAATAAGGGCAATAGCGAACAGGCTGCCTCCTGGCTGGTAGACTCCCTGAACTTCTTTAGAGAGTTCGAGAATTCGGAAGGGATTGCCACGCTATTGAACTTGCTGGGTAAAGTGGCGCACGATTCAGAGGATGATGAACGTGCTAAAGCTTTAAGTGAAGAAGGGCTGACTCTGTGCCGACAAATAAATGATAACAGTGGCACGGCCGTTGCCCTGCAAAATCTGGCCGTCATATCGCTGCATCAGGGAAATTACAATACGGCCGCTGCCCAATACCGGCAGGCGCTGACCTTGTTTAGCCAGGTAAACCACCGGCTCGATATGGTGGCTTGCCTGGAGGGAATGGCCGGAGTTGCCAACGGCCAGGGGCAGGCGGCGCGGGCGGCGCGTCTTTTGGGAGCAGCAGATGTTTTGCGTACCGGGATGGGCGCCCCTCTGCCGCCGGTTGACTGGCCTGGCCACGAGCGCCTGTTAACGGCCGTGCGCGCCGCCCTGGGTGAGGATGCCTTTGCCGCTGCCTGGGCTGAAGGGCAGGGGATGGGGTGGGAAACGGCCGTGTCCTATGCGTTGGAAGCATGAGAACAACGGATGAAGAAATCAACGGATTGCGCCGGGGTTGATGCATCCGTTTGTTTCTCAATCCGCTGTTGCCTCCCGCAACCTCCACAGATTGTCAGCTAACCGTCAGGTAATTGAACTGGCAGCTTTGTGCCTGCCTCCCTTAAACTAACCAGCATCATCTCGCCTGTAACAGGTCTCAAATTTATCACAATGGAGGTAAACCGATGATGCGATGGCTTATCAGACTGTTATTTCTGTTTTTTGTGCTGCTGAGTGTGGCTTGTGGTGGCGCAACGGCCGTGACGCCGCCGCCAGTACAAAATGAAGCAGTGGCGATGGCTACGGCCGTGCCTGAAACTATTGCTCCCACAACAACGGCCGTTCCCCCCACGGCCACCACCATATCCCCGGCGACAGGCGAACCTTCTCCCGAAACCGCCCCACCGGCTACGGCCGAACCCACCGCCACGCCACAGCCCCCGGTGGCCCAGGCAGAGCCGGCCGGGCCAGGCGGCCTGGTCAAAATTGCGGTACTGGATGCCCTGCAACAGGACGATGGGCAAGAACGGCTCAAGTGGGCCAGGCTGGCCGTGGCCGACTTCAACGCCGCTACCGGCTGGGACGTGGAACTGGTGGAAGTGGATACCGGCCTTGATGCCACCACCATCATGGCGGCCATCAATTCGGTCATAAACGATCCGGCCATTTATACGGCCGTAGGCCCCCATCGCGCTGGCCAGATCATAGCCGCGGCGCCCATGTCTGACATGGTAGGGCTGCCGCACCTCGTCTTCAACGGCTATCCAGGGCTGGCGCAAACAGGCGGCGCAAACCTGTTCCGCCTGGCGCCTACGGACGATTTACAGGGCGCGGCCGCTGCCCGTTTCATTGTGGACACACTCGGCGCGCAGAAAGTGTTTGTGATTGTTCAGGCGGGTCAGGGCACCCCCGGTTCCTATGGCTACGAACTTTACACCAGCTTTGAGCAGGCATTGGGCCAGGCCGGTGGCGCTATTATTGCGCGTGTGCCTGTTGCCGCCGACGCCACCGGATTCAGCGACCTGGCGGCCGCCATTGCCGCCAGTGGCGCTGAGGCTGTTTTTGGTGCGGATACCAATGCCGCCCAAGGCGCGCTGATCGCCCAGGCGTTGCAGGCGACTGGGGTGGATATTCCCCTGGTAGGCCATTACGGTTGGGCCGATGGGCAGTTGACGGCCGTCGCCGAAGGCGCATACGTGCTGTCACCGGCGCCGGCGCTGGCAGATCCGGGTCTGGCGCAGCGGTATGAGCAGCAGGAAGGCCCATTTGGGGTTTATGGGCCACTGGCCTACGAGGCGACGATGGTGGCCCTGGAAGCAATACAGCGTGTGGCCGAGTCGGGCCAACTCAATCGTGCTGCTGTGGCAAAAGAGATTGCGGCTACCAACCAGGCGAATGGGGTTTTGGCACGGCCGTTGGCCTTCACCAGCGATGGTAATTTGCAGGATGCCCAGTTTTACTTGTTGCAAGTTGAAGATGGGTTGTTTAAGACGGTACGGCCGTGATTCAAGTATCGTAAGACAAGTTGGCTAACTTGCCTACAAGGAAATTTATGATGCACACCCCAAGACGATTTTCACTTCTATTCTCTTTGATCATTGTCATTGCTGCACTTCTGATCCTTACCACTATTTCCTCGCCTAATAGCACAATTCAAGCAGCATCGTCATCTACCGCGTGGCTGCAATATGAGGAAATATACGATCTGCTTGAAGATGGCACTGTCCTCATTACTCGCATGGCGCATCCCCCTCAAGTTGTATCAACTATGATGGTTTGTACTCAGCCACCGCCTGTACTCATTGAGCCAGCCGACAATTCGCAATTAGACACGCTGATTCCTGATTATCAGTGGCAACAGGTATCGGCCAATGTCTTTAGATATCGTCTCCAGCTTTCACGCCAGCCAGACTTTTCCCTTCTCGATGAAAACGTCGTTTTTAGAACATCTAACCCGTCTCCCGGCGCTATCATGGACGGTTTTTCACGTTCTAATCTGCTGCCAGATACACTTTACTACTGGCGAGTCGCCACTGTTTGTGAGGATACAGACGAATTGGGGGCTTTTTCCGGGCCATATTCATTTCGCACAGCACCGCCAGGTGGCGTTATCTTGCCAGCGCCTATATTGCTGACGCCTGAAGATGGGGCTACAGTGATTGCAAGTCTGGTTACATTTGCCCTGGCCCCTGTAGATGACGCTGTCAAGTACCAATATCGCTTTTACCGTTCGCCTGATGATGATTGGGATAGCTGGTTCCGGTTAATGATACGCAGCGACACATCCACATCAGCCGGTTTTGATCCCAATGAAACCTTTTACTGGCGCGCTGCGGCCGTCAACAGCTATGCTGTCGGCGAGCCATCGGCACAATGGAGCTTTGTAACAATGGAAGGACTCAAAGTTTATTTGCCAACTGTTATCAAGTGACATGCTTGCTCCAGACCTTGATGAAACTGGGCCGTTATGTGGCATAATTAAGTCCAGACGTATAGAGACAGCGTACCAGGTTATCCTGAGCGCAGTCAGTAGGAACGAACTATCTGTGCAACCCGTCTAACCACCATCAAGGACATCAATGGCTGATCTCGTTGGGCAAACCATTGGACAGTATCACATTATCGAACACCTGGGGCGCGGCGGCATGGCCGACGTGTACAAGGCGTTCCATCCTGGTTTGCAGGTCTATCGCGCCCTCAAGGTCATCCGCCCCGAGTTTGCCGCCGAAGATGGGTTTAAGGAGCGCTTCCAACGTGAGGCGCGGGCCGTGGCCGCGCTGCGCCACCCCAACATTGTGCAGATGCACGATTTTGGCGTCCATGACAATCTCTATTACATGGTCATGGAGTTTATTGAAGGCCAGAACTTAAAAACGGTCCTGGCTCGACACGCGCCCATTCGTCCGTTTAGCGAGATCGTCCCCCTGCTAGAACAGGTGGCGGCGGCGCTCACCTACGCGCACGAACGGGGCCTGGTTCACCGCGACGTGAAACCGGCCAACATCATGTTGACGCCGGAGAATCAGATTATTCTGACTGACTTTGGTATTGCCCGCATGGTCAGCGGCGGGGAACGGCTGACACAAACGGGCACGGGCATCGGTACCCCCGCCTATATGGCCCCGGAACAGGCTGAGGGCCGGGCTGATTTAGGCCCGCCGGCCGACATTTACTCGCTGGGCGTCATCCTGTATGAGATGCTTACCGGGCAGGTTCCGTTCACGGCCGATACACCCCTGGCCGTGCTGCTCAAGGTGATTGCCGACCCCGTGCCGCCGCCGCAGCAGTTTAGCCCGGACATCCCCAATGCGCTGCAAGGGGTGGCGCTTAGAGCAGTGGCTAAAGAGCCATCCCAACGTTATGCAACGGCCGTTGCCCTGGTGAACGCGCTCAAATTAAGCCTGATGGCCACGGTGCAGGGCAGCGCGACCGAGATTGTGGCCGGGTCGCCGCCGCAACCGCTGCCATTGGTCACGGCCGTGCCCCTTCCCACTGCCCCGGAAAAAGCCCGCATTATCCCATCCTGGCTGGTGATTGGCCTGGCAGTGTTGGCTTTATTGTTGGGTGGGGCGGTTACGGCCGTTTATTTCCTCAGCCGTCCCGATCCTGCCCTGGCCACCTGGCAGTTTGTCGTTGACGCTTCGGCCGGCATGGAAGAAGCGCTGGGCGATCGCACCAAGATGGATATTGCCCGCGCCGCACTGTCTCAGGAATTGGACATCTTACCGGCCAACGTCAGCGCCGGCCTGCGCGTTTTCGGCGGCGGGGATGCTGCTGATCCCTGCCAGAACACGGCCCTGCTGCTGAAACCGGCTACCGGCCAAAGCGAACGGCTGGCAGGCGCGTTGGCCGGTGTTGCCCCCGGCGGCGAAGCGCCGCTGACGGAAGCCATTGTCCAGGCCATTGGCGATCTGGAGTTGCGCCCGGACCAACGCAACAGCCTGATTATCATCACTGCCGGCCTGGATAGTTGTGAAGAAAATGCCGTTGCCCAATTAGAGGCACTCAGCCGTCGCCTGGGCATTGAGTTTGAACTGCACCTGATTGGACTGGGCGTCGCGGAGGCAGAAGCGCAGGCACAGTTGCAGTTAATGGCACTGGCGGCCGGCGGCCGTTACTACGACGCCCAAGACGATGCCGACATTCGCCGTGTGCTGGAACAGGAAGTGTCTGCCCTGTTGGGTACACCCGCGCCCTCCCATGAACCAACTGGCGCGCCCCAGGCTGCGCTGCCCCCACAGGCTGGCCTCAATGTGAGCCACACGCCGGGCCGGTCAGATAGCCCGCATCTGGCCTTTGATGCCCAGGGCATCCTGCACCTGATTTGGGAGGATAACAGCCTGCGCGCGCCAAAATCCGACGTTCTGCACCGCCAGATGACGCCAGATGGCACATGGTCGGAAACGGAAAGTTTAACCGGTGAATTTGATATCGTTATAGACATTGTCAGCCTGCTGCCCCGTCCTACAGGCGAGGTGTGCGCTTTTTGGTATGGGGGCAGCTCTGCCCTGAATGCGACCCTGCCACTGGGGCTGTACATGCGTTGCCTGGGAGAAGGCGCCGAGGCAGCCGCCGAGTTGGTGACGACCGGTATTAGCGTCCAATTTGTGCCCGCGTTTGCGCCCGATGGCACGGTGCAAACACTGGTTGTTCGCGGACGCAGTCTCACCTTGGGCGGCGTTGACCTGGCTGATGGCGAAGCTTTCATTAGCCGGGCCGCCCTGGCTATTGACCAGGGTGGTGGCTATCACGCCGTTTGGGTGCGCCAGGGAACTCCCTTTAGCCTGGAATACCGTTACTCGGCTGATGAGGGAAGGACGTGGGTGGAAGCTCAACCACTGACCGATGAAACAAATAGACCTCTTAACACGCTGAGCCTGGCCGCTGATGAACAAGGGAGGGTACACCTGGTGTGGGGTAGTGGCGGCAGGGTCTTCTATCGTCGTTGGTCACCTGATGCGGGCTGGGGGCCGGCGGCTGAAGTGACTCAAGGTGCGCCTGGCATGACTTCCACCAGCATTGGTCTGGCTGTGGGTGGGGATGGATTGGCGCGCGTGGTCTGGCAGGGATTACGCGGTGTGTACACAGTACAGCAGCAGGCGGAGGAGAGTTGGGGCCAGCCACAGCCTGTTAATGAGACGCCTGGCGGTGGGCCGGGGCCGGCGATTACGGTAGATGATGGAGACGGCCGTCACATTGTCTGGCGGGGAAACGGTGATCCGGTAGACCTTTATTACGCTGTCCTCCCATGACACAGCCCCGGGTTTAGATAGTTAAGAC
>CAADGU010000309.1 GCA_900696625.1 uncultured Chloroflexota bacterium
GGGGACGGGGAGGCAGGGTGTGGTGAACACGGCCCGAAGCCGCTGCGTGGCTGCCACGCCGTTCGCCGTTCACTTCATACCCCACCGCCATCACACTCATCTCCACGGGCAGGATGCGGTTTTCGCGCTGGTCTTGAATGGCCGACGGCCGTGGCGACTCCGCCAGCACCAGCCGCCGCACCAACGGGTCATCGTCAATGAGCATATCGTAAATGAGGCCGTAGATCGCTTCACGCTCGTCTAACGGCCGTGCGCGCACCAGCCCGCCAAACGCCGGCGCCCGTAACTGCCCCACCCGGCAGCCCACTGCAAACCCCGCCGTACTCGCCCGCAAAATCCGCCCAATTTCTGTGTTACTCATCAGTTAATCCTCGGGAGATCAATCTCCTCGTCTTATTCACCGCTTTCCGCAGCCTGACGCATAGCAAGAAAAGCCTCTTTCAGTGGTTGGTTGACAGCACTATCCGGTTCAGAAAGAAGTAGCTGCTGGTACGATTCTAAAAACTGCACCCGCAGCCGGTAAAACAAGTGCAGGAAATGGCGCAAGAAACCTATACAATCCATAATAACGACCTCCATTCCTGTTCGATCATGCACTGCCGTAGCATATTCTTGTACTTCCCGGTCAAACGGAACGGTGGTGATAAAAATGTAATTGTCAACATGTTGTGTACTTTGGGCCACTTTTATGATTGCTTGTTCAATGTCCTCAATAAGAACACGGCGCGTTTTCATCTCATAACAGGTGACAACATTATTTTCTCCAACCAGACTGATTTCCAAATCGCCTAACGCGCCGGTCTGTCTGTCGGCCGTTGTATGCCCATACATGGGACGAACTTGCTCGCCTAACTGCTTTTCGGCGGCATAGTAAGCAGCGGCCACAACAAGAACAGGTAAACGACTAGATTTTTTCAGCTTCAAGTGTTGTTCAATCAAGGTAACAATGCCTTCAGCAGACAGAGATGCCTCTCCTCGCGCAGATTTTAATGACGTCAGCAACGTGTGCATTCGCTGTTGCTTTTCCTCTCTGACAACGAGCAACCACCTAATAGTCTCGGTCAACAGATCGCTGGCTGAAATGTTACCGGTGTATACATCATCCAACAGTTGTAAAGCCGCCTGGTAAACATCCGCCGGCCTGCCAACCAGGTTAATGGTTGGGGTGAGAATCGTATTTCTGTTTCGCAATGCAGGAGTTAAAAAGGCTGTAGTGGAGTTACACGGTAAATTGTGGGCAAGGATGAATTCCGTGATGTAATTCTCATCGTATGTCCGTCCAGAATAGGCATCAGCATTACCAATTTCAGTATACGGTTTACGAATGTCTATAGTAGGATTATGGACTTTGGCCAAAGCGCAAGCAAGAATCAACCTGGCGCCAGCCCGATTTTGTGTATTCCGTGCTATCAACTCAATACGCCCTATAATTTCCGGCTGCCGGAGAACGGATTGCCCCATACTTTGGACTGCCTGTGCCAATGCTAAAGCAAGGATTTCTGCTGGAGTTGGAAATTGCTTGACCACGCGCTCACTTCCTCAATGTCGTAATTGATCCAGAGAACTTCGATTCTTTCTTGTTTGATGGAATGAATGGTTCGGGCAGGCGCTTCGATAGATGTCCAATCGCCATATAACTCATCCATCAGTGGACTGTGGTAACTAGAGAGGGCTACTTTGCCCTGGACCGCTCGCAAAGTCTCAGCAAGCCGGTAGTGTGCTTCATTGGACATCTCGTATTTGTATGCTTTTGTATCGCCACGTGAGTCATGTGGATAGGGTGGATCACAGTAGAAAAGCGTCTCTGGACTGTCATATCGTCGAATCACGCTAATAGCGTTGTCATTTTCAATTTGAACACGCAATAACCTTTGGGCAATCTCCGGTAGTGCTTCCACTGCCCCCAGCCAACGAGAGACGGCCCCGGCCATACCCGCCCGGCTGGTCAGGCGGCAATGGGCCCATCGCCCCGAACTGGCCGTCTGCGCCAGCCCGGTACGTACCTGCCGGGCGCGAATGTAAAATCGGCGCGCTCTTTCCAAATCGCTCAATCCTGCCAATGGTGCATTGATGGCCTGTTCAAACTCCTCCCGCGAAAAGGGGGTCAGGCCAATGGCTTCAATCAAAGCATCTTTCTCGCTGCGCAACACCTTGAAAAAATTGACAACTTCGCCGTCTATGTCGTTATACGTCTCAATAGGAGACGGCTCACGGTTAAGCAACACGGCCGCAGAGCCGCCAAATGGTTCACAGTAATGGGTGGTTTCCGGCAGCAAAGGCAAAAGCCAATCCAAATGACTAAACTTACCGCCATACCACCCAAATGCAATACGTTTGCCCATCATTTCTCCCTATGGTGCAATGCCTAGAATCAACACAGGAATATCAATGTCGGCTACACCGCGATGCTCTAAATCCCACACAATTTGCTCAAAGTAGGAAACGCCTGTAGACATTTCATCTGGCCTGTTGCGGTTGTTCCTGCCATTCATGGGGAATTTGCGCTACTTTTTCTTTCCCGGTTGGTTTATGAACGGGTTTACCTATTGGCCTCAGTTTTAGTGTTCCATTGAAGTAGGCCTGCAAACGCTCATGGGTGATATTAACATAATCAGCTTCCTGTTCACTACCCATCGCCCGGCGGTTCTGCTTGACGGCCGCAACCAGCGCCGATCCGACGCCCGCATACGGATCAAAAACCCTATCTCCTTCGTTGGTTAGCGCCAGCACGCATCTTTCCACTAACTCCACCGGAAACTGGCAAGGATGTTCTGTCTTCTCCGGGTGATTTGACTTGACGTTAGGAATTTCCCAAAAACAGGATTCCCACTCTTCGGCCAATCCTTCCCAAACGTCCGATGGGTTTTTCCCATTGGGATTGCCAGACGGTTTGCCTACATTTGGCCCTTTGTAATGACGCTTGCCAGGATATTTTGAGGGGACACGCACAGAATCCAGATTAAACGTGTAATTTTCACTCTTGGTAAACCATAAAATCGTTTCATAGCGGCCGGAGAAGCGTTTTTGCGTATGCAAACCATGGCCAAAATGCCAGATGATGCGATTCCTCAAAAACAATCCCAGTTCCTTAAACATGGGATAGTAATAAATGTCCAGCGGGAAAACTTCCCCCTTTTCCACAAAATTGCCTACCTGCCAGCATATGCTACCCTGGGGATGGAGGATACGATGAAGTCTGGCTATGGTGCGCTGCTGCGCGGTCAGGTATTTTTGAATCGAAATTTTATCTTCATATGCCTTTCGCAGATTATAGGGGGGCGAAGTGATAATCAATTTCACAGAGCCATCCGGCAGAGAATCCACAAAATCGTTTACATCCCCCTGAAACAAAACAATCTCGGCTTCCGCGACAAATGCCGGATAAATCTCTTTTGGCGCATCAAAAAGCGGCAAACTCATTCCATTAATCTCCAAATTCTCATCCGTAAATGGGTGTGTTACTCACCGGCAAGTTGCAGCACTTTGTTCAATAATGCTTCGCTGTAATGAATAGGCGATGTGCGCAATATATTTACATAAGAAGCAATTTCGTTCACTAATCCTTTTTGCTTGGCCAACACCAATATGCCTAACGCTCCAATACACTGTATCTGATTTGATTCGGCGATTATCCTGGCCCGGCGGTCATCAATCAGTAGATAATCGGCTGCCATCAGTTTGTAAAGGGCCATCGCTTCTATTTCACCCTGCCCCAACCCACCGGCAGACAGGACAAACTGGCTTGTATCTACGGGCACCACCCGGTTCTGTAAAAACTCCACCAGGGCAATACTTTGCGATTTACCCGGCACGACCACCTCGTCATAAACAGCCTGAGGTACCTTGACCGTCTCGTAAAGCCCAAGCAGGATGTCCAGGGCTGAACAAGTAGCCAGGGCCACCAAAGCGGAACTGTCGGCAATGACCAGCATCACCCAATTACCGCCAGTTGATGCAGTTCCGCTTCTAACTCTTCTGGCGTCTGGGTTCTCAAATTCACCCCTTCCCGTTCCATCAGATCGAGAAAGACGTAACGATTGACTCCGGCCAGTTCACAGGCAGCGCCGATAGATAACTCACCTGTCTGGTACAAACCTAGAGCAGCATATAAGCGGATTTTGGCTGCTACTCGTTCTGGTGATTCCGCCACAAACTGTTTATTGGGGAAAGAGATTGTCACTTCCATTGATATGTCCTCTCAAGTGGTTCAAACTTTCAAAAAAGTTAGTCTGCTATTGAGTTATCATCTAACCAGGTACCATTATACATAAGGACAACTCATTATCCCCATCTTCAATCTCAAAGTCCCTTATGGCGGGTTTTGCCGCCGCGGGCGATGTTTTTGCTGGCTTGTTTGGCGGTGATGGTGTGGCTGATGCCGTACCGTTCCATGATCAGGTCTATCATAAAGTTGAGTTGTTCCTGGTCACGGTAGGTGACCACGGCCGTCTCATCCGCCCGCGCCAACACATAGGGATAATCGCCTAAAATCTGGCATTGGTCATAAACGAGAGCGTGTACGGCCGTGACCATCCCCTCATCTTCCGCCACCCACAGCGGAATATCTACGCGGGCAATCTGACGGCCGTGTGTGCCTGGATTCATATAGAAAAAGCACACTTCATTGGCCTGGTCTTGGGCGGCAAACTTGTGGCTGGGGTCAGAGACCGTCACAAACACCTTGCTGCGCTGCCCTGGTCCCAAAAGCTGGCTGAAAAGATGCACGTCGGTCAACCCCCAACTAGCCTCGCGCCGGCCCAACGATTTCCAGTCAAAATCGGGTTCATCAAGCGCCTGAAGGGAGCGCAGCAGGGTGGTGACGTAGCCGGTAGCCGGGCGGTCAATGTAACCGGCGAGCAGCGCACCTGCCTGGTGGATTTTGCTCATGCTTTCGCCCCACTCGGTCACGGCCGTATTTTCGGCCACACCGGCCGACCCAATCGGCCAGTAAAGCAATCGCTGGTCAAGGATAGCTAAGATGGGGGACACGGCCGTCTGATACTCCTCTGCCTTTTGCGCCAACATACCAATTTCGGCCAGGTCGCGTTCAATGCTCACCGTGCCGCCGGTATCATCAAATTTGTCTTCTTTACTGTCAGCCTGGGGATAATGCAGCGTGGGGATGGAAAACTGGTCGGGCGCCTGCCCGCTGCCGTGATGGTAAACCACGCCGCCGATGTTGATGAGGTAGTATAGATAGGCGGCATGGCGATCCGGGCGAATTTGGGAGCCATCGGCGGCGATGATGGTGGCGCGGACCGGCGGCGGGGGCGCGAGGATGGCGGCGTTGAGTGGTTCGGCCTCGTTCAACGGCCGTGCCGAGCGGTAAAACTTCGGGTCAGCCTTCTCATTCGCCTCAGCCAATGCCTGGCGCACGGCCGTCCAGTCGGTGGCATACTGGTCTAACAACGCCTGCGACACATCTCTGGCGGCTTCACGCTGGCCCAGCCGTTCGGCCGTGGCTTGCGCCATTTGGGCAATTTCGGTGGTGAGTCGTTCAAATTCCAGCGTCATGGTATGGGCAGTTTAGCACAGAGAGGCGGTAATCGGTAATCGGTGAACGGTAATTGGGAAATTGGAGAGGGGAAAAGGCAAAAGCGATAAAGCGCCTGGCAGTTGACGTGCCAGGCGCTTTCGCTAAGGAGGAGGCAGTTCAAAGAGATAAAGGCTTTGGCAAGACCTTTACTCTCTTTACCAACAAGTTAAGCCTGTTTCACCTGATGCTCTTTATCCGTGTGGGGACGCCGCGGCAGCAGATGTCCGGCCGGCCGCAGATAGATGAACCAGTAGACCAGGCCCACCATCACCGCCCCGCCGATAATGTTGCCCAACGTCACCGGCAGCAGGTTGGCGAAGAAGAAGTTGCCCCACGTCAGGTTGGCGTAGTCGGCAGCGGACACACCCGCCGCGCTCCAAAAGGAGGCCGGCGCAAACTGCTTGATGAACAACCCCATGGGGATAAAGTACATATTGGCGATGCTGTGTTCAAAACCGGCGGCCACAAAAGCGGTGATGGGGAAGATGATGGCCAGGATTTTGTCGGTGGTGGTGCGGGCGCTCATGCACAGCCACACCGCCATACAAACCAGGGCATTACACAACACACCCAACACAAACGCGGGGAAAAATTCCAGCCCGGTTTTGTAATTGGCAACGGTCAGGGCATTGACGCCCAACGCGCCATTGGCGCTCATGTATTGGTGGCTGAGGAAAACGAATACGGCCGTAACCATCGCCCCAATAAAGTTGCCCACATACACGATACCCCAGTTGTACAGCAGTTTCCTCGTACTCACCTTATGGCTGGCCCAGGCCATCACAATCAAGTTATTACCGGTAAACAGTTCCGCCCCGGCAATGACCACCAGAATGAGCCCCAGGCTAAAAACCAGCCCGCCCACCAGCCGCGCCAGGCCAAACGGCACGTTACCGGCTGCGCCGGTAGTGGCCGTGGTGGCAAACATGGCCCCCAACGCAATAAACGCGCCGGCCAATATCGCCAGCGCCAACATGCGCCATTTGCCCAGATTGGCTTTGGCCACACCGACATTTTCGGCCTTTTGCGCCATTTCTGGTGGTAGCAGGGAATCAAATGAAAAACTGATGTTTTGTTGTGCTTCTGGCATCTTAATCTCTCCATTTTAATTGTTTGTAGTAGGCGATTTATCGTCGTTTGACGCCGCTGAAGCGGCTGCTACAAACGTTGCCTTGTTAACTTTCACCGCGCAGACCTTGTACTCAGGAATTTTGGCGGTGGGGTCTACGGCATCAATCGTGAGTAAATTTACGGCCGCTTCCGCATAATGAAAGGTCATAAATACCGTGCCTTTGGGGGAGCGGCGGGTCACTTTTGCCGCTGCCAGCACCTCACCCCGGCGTGAAGCGACAGACACCCAATCACCGGTGGTAACGCCCAGGCAAGCAGCATCGGCCGGGTTGATTTCCACCTCGGCTTCTGGCGCCATGGCCTCCAGCCCCGGCGAACGGCGGGACATGGTGCCGCCATGCCAGTGAAACAGAATGCGCCCGGTAGAAAGGATAAAGGGGTATTCCTCATCGGTTTCTTCGGCGGGTGGGCGGTAGGCGACGGGGCAGAAAAGGCCCAAACCGCGCGAAAATTGGCTGGTGTGCAAAACAGGCGTACCCGGATGTTCTGGTGTGGGGCAAGGCCATTGCAGGCCATCCTGTTCCAGCCGGGCATGATTCATACCGGCATATTGCGGCGTTAACCCGGCCATTTCGGCAAAGATTTCGGCCGGGCTGTCATAATGCCAGTTGTGCCCCAACCGGTTTGCCAGTTCGGTGATGATTTGCCAATCCTGGCGGGCTACGCCGGGTGGGTCAAAGGCCGGGCGTACCATTTGCACACGCCTTTCGGTGCTGGTGAAGGTGCCGCCCTTTTCGGCAAAACTGGCCGCAGGCAGGATCACGTCAGCGAGTTCGGCCGTTTCGTTCAAGAAAATATCTTGAACTACTAGGAAATCTACCGCCCGCAGCGCCTCTTCGACGTGGTTGAGATTGGGGTCAGAGAGCATGGGGTTTTCACCCATGATGTAGATGGCATGGATACGGCCGTCTAACACCCCCTGCATAATCTCCGTCACCGTCAGCCCAACAGTGGGGCTGAGCGATTCAAAGGGCACATCCCAACCGGCGGCAAATTTGCGGCGCACCTCTTCGCTGGTGACGGGCTGGTAGCCGGGGTACACATTCACCAGGCCACCCATATCGCACGCCCCCTGCACGTTGTTCTGGCCGCGCAATGGGTTCAGCCCGGTGCCGGGTCGGCCAATGTGCCCGGTGAGCAGCGCCAGGTTAGACAGCGCCTTCACATTATCTGTGCCGCTGGTATGCTGTGTAATGCCCATCGCCCAGAAGATGGCGCCGTTGCTGGCCTGGGCATACAGTTGGGCGGCGGCCACAATGTCCCGCGCCCGCACGCCGGTGATGACGGCGGCGCGTTCCGGCGGCCAATCGGCCAACGCCTCTTTGAGGGCAGCAAACCCCTCGGTGCGTTCGGCAATAAACCGCTCATTGGCCCAACCGTGGGCGATGATGGCATGAGCCATGGCGTTGAACAAGGCCACGTCCGTACCTGGCTTGTGGCGCAGGTGCAGATAGGCAAAGTCGGCCAATTCAATGCGGCGCGGGTCAATGAGGAGCAGTTTAGCCCCATGTTGGCGCACGGCTTTTTTCATTTGCAGCGCCAACACCGGATGTGCTTCGGTGGTGTTGGAACCAGTTACCAGCAGCACATCCGCCTGCGGAATATCATGGATGGAGTTGGTCATTGCGCCCGAACCCAGTGTGGTGGCCAGACCGGCCACGCTGCTGCTGTGTCAGAGCCGGGCGCAGTGATCCACGTTGTTCGTGCCAATCACCGCGCGGGCGAATTTTTGCAGCAGGTAATTTTCTTCGTTGGTGCATTTGGCCGAGGTCAAAATGGCAATGCTGTCCGGTCCGTACTTGTCACGGGTTTCCCACAGCCGGGTGGCGACGGTGTCCAGCACATTCTCCCAGGATGCCGGCGTGAAGCCTGACACTTTGTCATTTCTGATGAGCGGTTGCGTCAATCGGTCTGGTGCATGGATGTAGTCGTAGCCAAAGCGTCCCTTGACACACAATTTGCCGTTGTTGACGTCGTTGTCAAAACGGCCGTCTACACGATACACCATCTCATTTTTGATATGCAGGTCAATCTGGCAACCCACCCCGCAGTAGGGGCAGGTGGTATGGACGGTGCGGTCGGGTGTAATCATATGGTTTCTCCAGAAGCTAGTGAGCGGTGAATAGTAAGCAGTGAGCAGTCAGCAGTGGCGGCTTATACTGCTCACTGCTTACCGCTTACTGCTCACTGAAATCAGGGCGGCTAATGAGCATGGCCCAATTGGCACTGCGCAGCACTTTTTCGGTGATGCTGCCATAACGCCAGCGGGCCAGGCCGGTACGGCCGTGTGTGGACATGACAATTAAATCCACATTGTGGGCATCGGCATAGTTGAGGATGGTGGGGGCGGGTTTGCCAAAACGCACGGCCGTGTCTACCATCAGATCATCACGCCGATAGCGTCGTTGAATGTGCGCCAGATACTCTTCCGCGTTCTGGTAAAGTGACTCCCGGTAGCGTTCGCCCAAGCCTGGTTCGTTCCGGTTCAATTCCACCACTTCTTTGGGATCAATCTCATCAGAGGTGTCATCCACCCGCAGCAAGGTCACGTCCGCACCGAGGGCTTGGGCCACCGCCAGCCCGCCCGGCAGGCTGGCTTCCGCCAGCGCCGAACCATCCAGCGTAATGAGTACCTGGCGAATGGGGTTTTGGCTGCGGATCACCAGCACGGGGCAGGGGGCATGACGCATCACTTTTTCGGCAACGCTGCCGATGACCCAGCGGGTGACGCCGGAGTAACCGTGGGTGGACATGACAATGAGATCGGCTTTTTCTTCAACGGCCGTGTCTAAAATCCGGCTGGCCGGGTCGCCATCTTCCAGGCGGGTATAGCAGTTAAAACTGGGTTGTGCCGCGCCAATTTTGTGGTTAAGGCCCACCAGATATTCGCGCGCGGCAATCTCTTCCTGACTATAAGCAGTTTGGGGAACGTTGATATTGTGGCCCATCAGGTCTGGCCCTTCGGGAATGAAGACGGTGTGGTGTTCCAGCACATGCAGCAGCACCAGTTCACCTTCAAACCGTTCGGCCAGTTGGATGGCCGGCGATAAGGCATATTCCGCCAGATCAGAACTATCAAGTGGGACTAAAATTTTCTTGAACATAACTACCTCCTCGGACAAGAAACCCCTTGTCTTGAAATGTAGTATGCCGAATGGGAGACACTATCTGTAGTGACAAAAGGCACTTGATTCGTGAAAAAAATCACGATACCAGGGAAGCAGTATCGGGCACTGGGCAGAAAGTTTCTATCTGACCATGCGGTATTGTTCTGTGCCTGGCGCCACCCGACGGGATACAATCGGACAATAAGGATCACGTTTTTTAGCTGGCTTTAGCCGGAACAGGCGAACAGCTAAAGCCTTCACTCTATCACCCAAACAATCAGCATGAAGCGACGGCGGAGAATTGAGACGGAAATACAAGCGGAGCCAAATATCGGCCCTTTGAGCCGGCAAATGGCACAGGCTTTCAGTCGCACGGAGTTTCGTGGCTTGTGTTTTGAGATGAATGTGAATCCAGAAGAACCGCCGGAAACAACTCTCACGGAGCAGTGTGCCTGGCTGATTCACTACTTACAAAGGAACGGCCGTTTACCAGAGCTCCTCACTCTCATGCATCGGGAACGGCCGCACATTGACTGGCAGCGGCCCATTGTGCCTACTGGTCGTGACATGCGCAACCGCGTGAATGTCTTGCAGAACATTCAGGCCACGTGGATTGAGGGGTTTTTACACCAGTCATTGGCGCAGGTGGTTGCGTTGGAGCTAAATCTAAGCCATGAACCAACGGCCGTTGCCCGCAAAACCCTCACCGCCCCCGGCCGATCAGAGAGGCCGGTGAAGGATGTACGAGGGGTGTTTGAGGCCTACGGCCGTGCCCTGCTCATCCTCGGCAATCCCGGCAGCGGCAAAACAATTACCCTGCTGCAACTGGCGGAAACACTGATTGCCGAAGCGCAGCAAGACCCCAGCCTGCCTGTACCTGTGATTCTCAACCTCTCCTCATGGGCACATTCCCAAAGACCGCTGACGGAGTGGCTGGTAGAGGAAATCTTTATTCAATACCAGGTAGCGCGGCAACTGAGCCGGGAGTGGGTGAACCAGAACCAGTGGCTCTACCTGCTCGATGGCCTGGATGAAGTGGCTGAGGATGAACGCGATGACTGTGTGGCCGCTATCAATGCCTTCAAAGCGGAACACCCGGCGGAGATGGTGGTGTGCAGCCGGGTTGGGGATTACGAAAAGTTGAAAGAGAAGTTGAACCTGGGCACGGCCGTGCGCCTGCAATCACTCACGGACGGGCAGATTCAGACTTATTTAAGCCAGGATGAGGCGCAATTGACGGCCGTGCGTGAAGCCATCACCACGAACGCCGACTTGAACGAATTAGCCCATACCCCCCTTTTCCTCAGCATGATGACGCTGGCGTATGGTGGTCGCTCACTCGAGCAAATGGACACTTTCGATTCGATGGAGATGAAATACAACTATTTGTTTGCGACTTATGTGGACGAGATGTTCCGGCGACGGCCGTTGCCGCCCAATAGCCGTTACACCCAGGAACAGGCCCGCCACTGGCTGGCCCATGTGGCCGCCGGGCTGCAAAGGCACGGCCAAACCACTTTCTATATTGAACGCTTGCAACCAACGTGGTTAAATTCGCCAGCATCTTTCTTCTACCTGCTACTCGTCGCGTTTATCTGTGGGGCAATGGTCGGGGCTCTTTGGGGGCTGATTGATGCCCTGGAAACCGCCATTTTTAGAAACAGTTTATTGAACGGACTCCTTTACAGTCTGACCGGTGGTTTCAGTGTGGCTATGGGCGTGGGGATGAGCGCCAAAATAAAAAACAACTTGCTGCGTGTGGTGGCCAGCGGTTTTTTGAGTTGGTTCTCATTTGCCCTCCTAGGGGTGGTGGTTACGGCCGTGATCCAATTCAGTCGCCCCTTCTATTCTGCCACGCTGCCAGAGTGGTTGGTTCTGGGATTGCTCAGAGGGTGGAACAGTCTGCTCATAGGCTGCCTCATCGCCTACAAACTGGAAATAGAAAACATCGAGCGCATCGTGTTTTCCTGGCCCACGCGCGGCACGCTGACCAAAGCGTTACGAAAAGGAATTCTTTATGGCGTCCTATCTGGATTGGGCATTGGCTTAACCCTGGGTACCATAGCTGCCCTTGTCTACAACCTGACTGTCCAGCAAGAGTTCCCGCCAATCGTGGGATTATTTGTCAGCTTCATTTGGGGAGGTTGTCTTGGTGTGGTTGGGATGGGTCTGGGCGCGCTGATCGGCGGTTTTCTGGCAATACTCAACTCTTGTTTACAAAAGCAGCAGATTGACCAGAAACTGCGACCAAACGAGGGGATGAGCAATACGCTCAAAAATACGCTCACTGTGGTACTGCTGATGGTAATCCCGTTGGGTTTGCTTTTGTGGCTGGCCTATAGTTGGGCGGGCAATGAGGGCATCAGGTTCGTCTTTTTTTTCGCATACCTGACACTACCTTTTGCGTTTTTCTACCTCGGTGGGTTGGCGCTAATACAGCATGTCAGCCTACGGCTTTTACTGGTGTGGCAAGGGGTTTTGCCGCGCTCGCTAGTTGCTTGGCTCGATGATATGACGACTCACATCCTGCTGCGACGGGTAGGTGGTGGTTGGGTCTTCATCCACCGGGCGCTGCTGGAATATTTTGCGGCGCTCCATCCCGATTCATCTCAAAGCAGCGATTAACCTGCTCCTTTCTTGCCAAGATCAAGACAATCGGCAATAAGTATGGGCAGATTCGGTGTTCCAAAGCTGACGCCTTTGGCTGGCTGGCGATTGTGTTTTATATCGGGGTCTTCGTGATAATGGTGAGGAAAAGTGCCCGCTAATGCCGGGTTTTCGGGGTGCGGTTGAGGGTCATACCAGCGAATCTTATCATTACCGCGATACACGGCATAGCTGTAGTTCTGTATACGGCCGTTCTTAAAATCCAGGATCTCCAGGACACGAAGTTTCAGGCCGTTTGTGAATGCCACCTCGCCTTCAACCACGGCCGTTAACGCACTGGTGCTGTACAAACGAAGCGTCGAAGCTGTTACTTCCGGGTAAGTACCGACTACCCCATAAATGAGCGATTCATATTCGTGCCGAGCGGGAAAGGGCATGGGTTTGGGTTATGAAACAGTGAGTACTGGTTCGAGAGGATCAATGGCGATGGACGCGCCGCCGCTTTGCCTGTGCAACTGCGTCAGGCGACTGTGGGATAATTCTTGTAAAGCTGCTTCCCGATCTTGTTTGATCTGGTAAAAGCCAGCCCACATGGCGAAATCTTCGGCGTGTTCACCGTTATCCAGCCGCCCTTGCTGGTAGAGGTCGTAGAAGTCGGCGGAACTCAACCAATAACGCCGTTCAAAGCGGCGTGTTACCTCATCAGCCGCTCGCAAATCATCCAGAATTTCCGTAATTGTTATCTCTGCCATTGTCAATCATCTACCTGCCAGTTTCAGCCAATCATACTGAGAGTGGTGGAGTACGTCAATTGGAGCAACGGATAGAAACAAAAAAGCGGATGGTTCGGTCAGGCCATCCGCTTATCTGTTCATTATCCGCTGTCCGGTTTAGCCTGCCAGACCGTAGGCGGTGGCGTAACGCAGGAAGGGAGGGGTGAAAGAGCTGAGGACGCGCATGTAGTTGGCGCGTTCAAAGGCGGCCGGTTCGGCGCAGTTGATCTGGCTCATGCTACCCTGCAATTGGGCCAGTGATTCATATTCGTGATCGATCAGCCAGGATTCGATGCCAGAGCGCAGTACCATCAACCGGGGAATGCCGTTCGCCAGCAGTTCGGAGGCGAGCATGGTAATGGCCGCGCCGGCGGCCACCCCTTTGAGTACATCCATGACGGTATGCACGCCGGTGGTGAGGGCCAGGTCGAGGGGGACACGGCCGTACAAAATGGCAATCCAGCGCAATGGCAGCCGCAGCTCGACGGATGAACTCAATTTCAGATTCGGCACGACTTCTAACTCTTCCAGGTCGAGGTCGGGCTGGTAAAAACGGTTAAACAGCACCAACCCATTCGCGCCCCCATCCGCCAATCGTTTAGCCATGTGGCTCATGGCACTGAAATAGGGACTGAGTTTCATGGTGACGGGGATAGAAACGGCCGTTTTCACCACTGACAATGCATCCAGGTAAAGCTGTTCCACGTCCTCGCTGCTCATCTCCACATCGGTGGGCACGTAATAAATGTTCAGCTCCAATGCATCCGCGCCAGCCTGCTCAATGTCGCGGGCAAACTGCATCCACCAGCCAGAGGAAACGCCGTTCAAACTGGCAATCACGGGAATATCCAGCGCTTCTTTGGCGCGGCGGATATGCTCCAGATATTCCTCCGGCCCGGTCTGATATTCGGGCGCATCGGGGAAATAACTGAGCGCCTCGGCATAACTTTCCGTGCCGTGTGTCAGGTACTCGTTGAGGGTGTGGCTTTCCAGCCGCACCTGCTCCTCAAAGAGGGAATGCAGCACCACTGCCGCCGCCCCCGCATCTTCCATCTGCCGCAAATTGCCCAGACTGCGCATCAATGGCGACGAAGACGGCACCAGCGGGTTTTTGAGTTTCAGTCCCAGGTAGGTTGTTGATAAGTCCATTTTTTCTCTCCTGACTTTGGTCAGTGAGCAGTGTGCAGTGAACAGTGAGCAGTAAAAGTCTACTGCTCACTGCCAACTGCTTACTGCTCACTTCTCACTTATTCCCATTCGCCAACTTTGCATACGAATCCCACCGCGCCTGCACATCCCCTTTGGCCTGTTCCAGCAGGCGGGCGGCAGCTTCGGGGTTGCTTTGCTGCAAGATGCGGTAGCGGCCTTCGCGGTAAATATAATCTTCCAGACTGGTTGTCGGTCGGCCGCCGACCGCGGGGGCCTGGCTGTCTAGCTGGAAGGGGTTTTTGCCTTCAACCGCCAGGTCGGGGTTGAAGCGGAAGAGGGGCCAGTAACCGGAGGACACGGCCGTGTTCTGCTGCTGCAACCCAAATTTCAAATCATAGCCGTGCGCAATGCAATGGCTGTAGGCGAGGATGAGCGAGGGGCCGTCATACGCTTCCGCTTCCAGGAAGGCGTTCACCGTTTGCGTATCTTTGGCCCCAAACGCCACCCGCGCTACATAGATATTGCCGTAGCTCACCGCCAGCATGGCCAGGTCTTTCTTGGGCAGCGGTTTACCGGCAGCGGCAAATTTAGCCACCGCGCCGCGTGGCGTGGCCTTAGACATCTGCCCGCCGGTGTTGGAATACACTTCCGTGTCTAGCACCAGCACATTCACGTTGCGCCCGGAGGCCAGCACATGATCCAGCCCGCCGTAACCAATGTCATAGGCCCAACCATCGCCACCCACAATCCAGACACTCTTTTTAACGAAGATGTCGGCCATGCTCAAGAGGTTGGCGATTGGAGACTTGTCCTGAGCTTTGTCGAAGGATTGGAGATTGTCGTCGCTGCTGGCGAGTATCTCGTTCAGGCGGGCTTTGAGTTGGGCGATGCGGGCGCGTTGGGCGTTGATGTCTGCTTCTTCGATCTGGTCGGCAAACAGGATGTCTTCCACCAAATCTGTGCCGATGAGGTCGCGGTGTTCGCGCAGCAGGTGGGTGGCGGCGTCCAGCCGTTGATCCAGCGCCACACGCATTCCCAGGCCAAATTCGGCGTTGTCTTCAAAGAGGGAATTAGACCAGGCGGGGCCACGGCCGTCGGCATTTTGCGTCCAGGGGGTGGTGGGCAGGTTGCCACCGTAAATGGAGGAGCAGCCGGTGGCGTTTGCCACCACCGTCCGGTCGCCAAAAAGCCGGGTGAGCAAGCCCAGATAAGGTGTTTCACCACAGCCTTCACAAGCGCCGGAGAATTCAAACAGCGGTGTCAGAAGCTGGTTGTACTTGATCTGGTGCAGCGGAATCTGTGTCCGGTCAATTTCCGGCAGTGTCTTGAAGAAGTTCCAGTTTTCGCGCTCGGCGGCGCGCAAACCGTCTACGGGGTTCATATTGATTGCTTTGAATTTTGGCTGCTGTTTGTTTTTCACCGGGCATACGTCTACGCACAGCGAACAGCCGGTGCAATCTTCCGGCGAGACTTGCAGCGTATAGGCCATCTCTTTCCACTCTTTGAAGCGGGCGGGTGTAGATTTGAACGTCTCCGGCGCATTGGCCAGGAGTGCATTGTCATACACTTTCAGGCGGATGACCTGGTGCGGGCAGACAAGGGCGCATTTACCACATTGGATGCAGATTTCTGAGTCCCAGACGGGGATTTCGGTGGCGATGTTGCGTTTTTCCCATTGGGTGGTGCCGGTGGGGTAGGTGCCGTCGTTAGGCAGGGCGCTCACGGGCAGGTCGTCGCCCAGGCCTTCGATGATGCGGGCGGTGACGGACTGCACAAATTCGGGGGCGATGGCGGGGATGAGCGACGGCCGTTCCCACGTACTGGTCACCTTCTCCGGCACCGTTACCTGGTGCAGGTGCGCCAGGGCCGCATCTACGGCGGCAAAGTTCTGCTCCACCACCGCCTGACCTCGTTTACCATAGCTCTTTTCGATGGCATGTTTGATGGCCGCAATGGCTTCGTCCGTCGGCAACACGCCAGAGATGGCAAAGAAACAGACCTGCATGATGGTGTTAATGCGCCGCCCCATGCCCGTTTCTCTGGCTACCTCATAGCCATCCACCACATAGAATTTCAGCTTCTTTTCGATGATGGCTTCTTGCAAACTACCCGGCAGTGTGTCCCACACCTCGTCCGGGCCAAAGGGGGAATTGAGCAGTAGCACAGCCCCCGGCGCGGCCAGCCGGGCCACATCATACCGTTCCAGGAAGCTCAGTTGGTGGACGCCGACAAAGTTGGCCGATTCAATAAGATAAGGCGCGCGGATGGGATGTTTGCCAAACCGCAGATGGGAAACAGTGACGGCGCCCGATTTTTTGGAATCGTAGACAAAGTATCCCTGGGCATGATTATCGGTCTCTTCGCCGATGATTTTGATAGAGTTTTTGTTGGCCCCCACCGTGCCGTCAGACCCCAGGCCGTAGAAAACAGCGCGCACCATGCCATCTGGCTCAATGCTGAACTGTTTGTCCCAGGGCAGGCTGGTGTGGCTGAGGTCGTCGTTGATGCCGATGGTGAAGTGGTTTTTGGGTTGTTCCTTTGCCAGTTCATCGTAAACGGCTTTGACCATGCCAGGCGTGAATTCTTTGGAGGAGAGGCCATAGCGTCCGCCAATAATTTTGGGCAGTGAACCAGACCATTGTTCGACCATGGCCGAGACTACATCCAGATACATCGGTTCACCCGATGAGCCAGGTTCTTTGGTACGGTCGAGGACGGCAATGGCTTTGGTGGTGGCAGGCAAGGTGGTTATAAAGCTGGCGATGTCAAATGGGCGGTAGAGGCGAACCTTGAGGACGCCTACTTTTTCGCCGAGGGTGGCAAGGTGTACGGCCGTTTCCGCCACCGTTTCTGCCCCTGACCCCATAATCACAATCACTCGTTCCGCTTCGGGATGCCCTTCGTATTCATAAAGGCGATATTGGCGGCCCGTCAGTTGGGCAAATTCATCCATCGTTTGCTGCACAATGGCCGGACATGCCTGGTAAAACAGGTTCACGCTTTCCCGCGCCTGGAAGTAGACGTCCGGGTTTTGCGCCGTGCCGCGCATCACCGGCGCATCTGGCGTCAGCCCCCGCGCCCGGTGCTGCCGGATGAGTTCATCATTCATCATCGCCCGCAGCACGGCGTCATCCAACGGCTCAATTTTGTTCACTTCGTGCGAGGTACGGAAACCATCAAAGAAATGCAGGAAAGGCACCCGCGCTTTCAGCGTGGCTGCCGAAGCAATGAGGGCAAAATCGTGGACTTCCTGCACGTTGTTGGAAGCTAACAGGGCAAACCCGGTCTGCCGGGTGGCCATCACGTCGGAATGGTCGCCAAAAATGGACAACCCTTGCGCGGCAATAGAGCGGGCGGCAATGTGAAAGACCGTCGCTGTCAGTTCTCCGGCGATTTTGTACATATTGGGGATCATTAACAGCAGCCCTTGGGAAGCAGTGAAGGTGGTAGTGAGGGCGCCGGTTTGTAACGCGCCATGCACAGCCCCAGCCGCACCGCCTTCTGACTGCATTTCGACTACCGAGGGCACGGCGCCCCAGATATTCGGCTTCCCGTCCGCCGACCACTGGTCGGCCCATTCCCCCATCGCTGAAGAGGGAGTGATGGGATAGATAGCAATAACCTCGTTAACTTTGTGGGCAACCATAGCGGCGGCTTCGTTACCGTCAATGGTGATCATTTGTTTCTTCATAAGTCCGTTCTCCTTCAAAAGATGGCTGGTTGCTGGTGGTTAGGGGCTGATACAAACCACTAGCAACTAGCAACCAGCCACCAACAGCCTGCCCAAAAGTATCAACCAATCACCCGCCTGCCTGTAGTGACAAATCGCCAGGATGCAGGGGAAGAATGTCACGAACTATGACGCCTGTCATAGGGAATGAATGACGTTACGCGCTGACGGTGTATGGGGGAGTGGCTTATACTGGCGTTATTGAAGATGTTCGTAGTAGGCGATTTATCGCCGTTTGAAGGCGATAAATCGCCTACTACGAACCAAAGAGAGGCGCGCCATGAAAGTGATTATTGATCGCGGTTTGTGTGATGCGAGTTTAGGTTTTTGCCAGCGGTGTTCGGCGGCATTGATTCGCCACCCGGAGGGGTATGACCGCCCTTGTATTCTGGATGTGGTGGATGACGGCCGTGAGGTATTAACGATTGAGATGTATACCGACGGCCGTCAACTGGAACTACACCTGACCGATGAAGAACAAGAACTGGCCGCCGTAGAAGGCTGGGAAGCGCTGGCCGACTTTGACCCGGCCCTCTTCCGCACCGGCGCTCTGGAACGCTGGCACCACATCAGCCGTCTGCCGGCGACGCATTAAGTTAGCGGCAATTAGAGATAAAAAAATTGGGAGGCCCAAAATCTCCCAATCCCCTGATCTCTCAATCTCTCAACTCCTGGTCTCAGGTGTTGCTTTACGGCCGTATCCCCCCCCTCCTCCCCTTTTTTCTACCAACAATCACATGTGCGTTATAATGTTTGCCAGTAAGGGAGATGGATTGAAACATGGATTATCCGTGATCCACACATTAGCGGCGGCATGCCTGTGGTCAGAGGCACTAGAATGCCCATCCGCACCATTCTGGGCAGTCTGGCGGAGGGGGCGAAGATTGACGAAATCCTGGCCGACTTCCCCACTGTTTCTGAACAAGCCATTTGGGCCATCATCGCTTTTGCGGCCGCCTCAGCCAAAGAAGACCTCCCAAAAGCTATAAAGATAAACGGCATTGTAGATGCTACAGGTAGGAAAAAGTCCCATGGCTAAGAAAATAACCAAAGAATGTCTGAAATTCTATAACATTCTGCTCGAAGCTATTGCGCAGGCAAAGGTTCGGAATTAATCCAGGGAGAATTACAGACTTCATAGCAAGGTTATCGTTGTTCTCATATCAAAAATGATATAAAATTCGGATTGTGAATGGGGATAAACCTCTCGTCTGGCTTCATGGGGAAATAAAAACGCCTCCCTTTTCCGAGGCAGCGCGTCTGGAAGCGGGAATATTGTTAAGGCGCTTACAGCAAGGAGAAAATTTGGGAATGCCTCATTCCAGACCCATGCCGGGAATTGGGGTACGTTGCCATGAACTACGGATTCGGGATCGAGGCAAGGAGTGGCGCATTATGTACCGGGTAGATAAAGACGCTATTGTGATTTTAGAAATCTTCAATAAGAGTTCACGCCAAACTCCACAGACAGTCATTGAAATTTGCCAGCTTCGCTTAAAAAGATATGACAGTATCACCTAGAGGTGACGGGAATATGGAACAAAGTAAACAAGAGATACTAGAGGCAGATGGCTGGAAAATAGGAACAGTAGCCGATTTTTTGGATTTAACACCAGAGGAATCTGCTTTGATTGAGATCAAGCTGGCCTTAAGCCAGAACTTGAGAGTACGGCGCGAAAAACAGATGACGCAGGCAGAACTGGCAAAGAAGATTCAATCCAGCCAACCGCGCATTGCCAAAGCGGAAGGTGGAGATCAGTCTGTTTCGCTGGATTTGTTAATGCGGGCCATGTTAGCCACGGGAGCAACACCAAAAGAGATTGGCAAAGTGATCGCCAACGTGGAACTTATCTGACACTTCCACCAAACTCATAACAACTCGTCATAGTAAAAGCCCTCCGATGATGGAGGGCTTTTGTTTTAGAGTCTACAGTTGAGACATCTGATTTCTCCAAGAAATCGGATGTCTGGTATATAGAATAGCTAATCTCACTTCTTATCCGCTAACGCGGCATGTGCGGCCGCCAGCCGGGCAATGGGGACGCGGAACGGGGAGCAGGAAACGTAGTTGAGGCCCATCTTGTGGCAAAGGGCGATGCTGGCGGGGTCGCCACCGTGTTCGCCGCAGATGCCTACTTCCAGATCGGGACGGGTAGCACGGCCGTCCGCCACCGCAATCTCCATCAACCGGCCCACACCCTGCGGGTCAATGCTGGCAAACGGATTCTCCTTCAAGATGCCCTTCTGCATATAATCCATCAGGAATCCTGATTCGGCGTCATCGCGGGAAATGCCAAACGTCGTCTGCGTCAGGTCGTTGGTGCCAAAAGAGAAGAACTGGGCGACTTCGGCGATCTCACCCGCCGTCAGCGCGGCGCGCGGAATCTCAATCATCGTGCCAAATTTGTAGTGGATGGTGATCTCTTGCTCTTCCATCACCTCTTTAGCCACCGCTTCCAATGCCGTTTGCTGCACGTGCAATTCATTCACATGCGAAGTCAACGGAATCATCACCTCAGGATGCACATCCACGCCCTCTTTGGCGCATTTGCAGGCCGCTTCAAAGATGGCCCGCACCTGCATCTTGGTCAGGTCGGGGATGAGGATGCCCAGGCGCACACCGCGTGTACCCAACATCGGGTTTTGCTCCTTCAAAGCCACCACGCGCTCCAGATAATCCTGTTTCACGCGCACTTCGGCCAGCGCGGTATCAATTTCGCTGAGGGTGTGATAATGCTGCAAGCGCACTTTCAGGTCGGCCAGGTCTTGCACTAACTCTTCATAAGCGGGCAAGAACTCGTGCAGCGGTGGGTCAATCAGGCGGATGATGACCGGCAGGCCATCCATCGCCCGGAACAGACCTTCAAAATCACCGCGCTGCAAGGGCAGCAGTTGGTCGAGGGCATCTTTACGATCCACGGCATGTTTGGCCATGATCATCTTTTGCACAATGGGCAGCCGTTCCGTTTCAAAGAACATATGCTCCGTGCGGCAGAGGCCGATGCCCTGCGCGCCATATTCGCGGGCACGTTCGGCGTCACGCGGGTAGTCAGCGTTGGCCCACACACCCAATTTGCGAATCTCGTCAGCCCAACCGAGGACTTTCAGCAGATACGGATTTTTGATGTCCGGCACGACGGTGGGCAGTTGCCCCTGGAAAACCTGACCGGTCGCGCCGTCCAGAGAAATCCAATCCCCTTCTTCAACCAGCACATCTTCGCCAATGGCCATGCGCCGGCCGACCAGATCAATCTCCAACTCGTTGACGCCGACGACGGCCGGTTTGCCGAACTGGCGGGCAACGAGGGCGGCGTGGCTGGTACGTCCGCCGCGGCTGGTGAGGATGCCCTGGGCGGCTAACATGCCATGTACGTCATCCGGTTTCGTTTCCGGGCGCACCATGATCACCTTTTTGCCTTCTTCTTTGGCCCATCGTTCGGCAGTGTCGGCGTCAAAAGCAACAATACCAACGGCTGCGCCTGGGGAGACGTTTAGACCGGTGGCGATGGGTTTGTGTTCGCGCACGACCGTCGCATCCAACTGTGGGTGCAGGAAAAAGTCCACCTGCTCCGGCTTAACGCGCTTCACCGCTTCTGGTTTGGTGATGAGACCTTCGTCCACCATGTCACTGGCGATGCGGACTTCGGCTTGTGCGGTGCGTTTGCCATCGCGGGTTTGCAGCAACCATAGTTTGCCCGCTTCAATGGTGAACTCCATGTCTTGCATGTTGCGGTAATGTTTTTCCAACTTGCGGGCGATCTCGGCAAATTCGGCGTAGAGGGTGGGCATCTCCCCTTTCAGGTCGGACAATGGCTGGGTGATGCGAATACCGGCCACCACGTCTTCGCCCTGGGCGTTGATGAGGAAGTCGCCTTCCAGTTCCGGTTCGCCGGTGGAGGCGTTGCGCGACATGGCCACACCGGTGGCGGAGTTGTTGCCCATGTTGCCAAAGACCATCGTTTGAATGTTCACGGCCGTGCCCAGATTGTGGGCGATCTTGGCTGCATTGCGGTAATCAACGGCGCGTTTACCATTCCAGCTTTTGAAAACCGCCTCCGTGGCCAGTTTCAATTGTTCATAGGGGTCGGCCGGGAAATCTTTGTTGGTGAAGGTGCGGTAAATCTCTTTGAATTTGCGCGTCACCACCTGCCAGTCGGCAGCCGTCAGGTCGGAATCGTTATCCACGCCCGCGTTTTTGCGCCGCCGGGTGATGACGGCTTCAAACACCTCGTCCGGTACGCCCATGACCACGCTGCCGAACATCTGCACCAGGCGGCGGTACAGGTCATAAACAAAGCGAGCGTCGTTGGTCAGCTTCACCATGCCTTCTACCACTTCATCGTTCAAGCCGATGTTGAGGATGGTGTCCATCATACCGGGCATGGAAAATTTGGCCCCAGAGCGGCAGGAGACGAGCAGCGGGTTTTTCGGATCGCCAAAGCGTTTGCCCGTTTCCTCTTCGATGGCGCGCACGGCATCTAGCTCTTGCTCCCACATCCCTTCGGGGAATCGTTCGCCGGCTTCCAGGTAAGCGTTACATGCTTCGGTGGAGACGGTGAAGCCGGGGGGCACAGGTATGCCCAGGCGGGTCATATCGGCCAGATTGGCCCCCTTGCCGCCAAGCAAGGCGCGCACGCCGTCCCATGTGCCGCCGACGTAGCTTTCGGCCTGTTCCACTTCATTAAAGAGGTAAACAAATTTTACATCTTTGGACACCTGTCCATTGTGTTGTCTGGTCATTTCTGGGGTTGGTACTAAAACGGTCATAATTAAAATTCTCCCTAAATTAATCTCCAGGTAGGCAGAGTGTCAGACACAGGGTAGCAGTTGTTTACCTGTTGAAGGCATTATTCCTGTGCCTGACACTGCTTATCTGGATGCTTTTTAACTCTGTTTTACCGTGTAGATCGTAAGAGGGAGGGGGCACAGCCCACAGTGACAGAAGGCATATAGATGAAAGATGAAGGTCATAGATGGGGTGGCGCGTGGGGGAACGGTGGGGTGAAGGGGTTACGGCCGTAGAGCAAAGTCACCCATCATTTACTTACAATATCTGAAATTTTGGTTATGATCTCTGTAAGATACATGAAAAAACAACAGATTATCAACGAACAACCCACGCTTTATTTTCCCGCAGGCGCCCCGGCAACCGATTTGCGGTATCCGGCGGCGGCCACGCCACGCCGCGCCGGCCGCCGGCTGTTATTGTTGCTGGCACTGTTTTGGCTGATGGTGATCACGGCCGTGACCGGCCTCGCCGCCCTCTTTTATGCCAGCCCGCTGCTGCTGCCAGGCACTCAGGTGATGGGGATAGACGTGGGTGGTTTGTCGGTGAATGAAACGGCCGTTCAGTTGGGCATTCAGTGGCAGCAGCGTGGGCTGGTGTTGGAAAGTGACACACAAACCTGGCAGGCGCTGCCGGCGGCATTGGGCATTGAATTGGATGCACTGGCAACGGCCGAACGGGCACATGCCGCCGCCCGTTCTGTGGATGGGTTGTTCCGGTGGGTAACAACCGGGCGGCTGACGGTGACGCCGGTGTATACGCTGGACACGGCCGTGACCACCGCTTATCTGGAAAGCATGGCGCCCCAGTTGGAACGCGCCCCGGTGAATGCCACGGTGCAGGTAGTGGAGGGCCGTGCCGTCGCCACTCAGGCCATAGCCGGCCAATCGCTGGCGGTGGCGGAGACGGTGGCTTATTTGCAGAGGTACCAGGAGGCAGTGTTGGCGCACGGCCGTTTGCCCCTCAGCTACACCCTCATTCCGGCGGCGATTACGGATGTGACGGCCGTGTTGCAGCAGCTAAACCAACTGCTCGACCGTACCATCCTGTTGCAGGTCTATGACCCGGTTAACAACGAAACCTTCACCTGGAATTTGCCGCCGGCTGTGTGGGGCAACTGGGTGGCGGTGGCTATTGACCCTGAAAATGGGGGCCAACTGCGCTGGAACTTTGATTCACCCCTGGCGCAAGCCTACCTGACCGAGCAGGCCGCCAAATTGGGTGACAGCCGCTTTATTCATATCGAAGAAACGCTGCGCAATCTGGCGGAAGCCATTCGCAATGGGGAAACAGTGGTGTACGGCCGTGTCTACCACCACCCCACCAGTTACACCGTGCAGGCCGGGGATACCTTAGCCGGGATTGGCCGCAAAGTGGGCATCCCCTATCCCTGGATTCAACAGGTCAATCCAGGGCTGGCTGGCTTATCGCCAGGGCAAAACATCACCATTCCCTCGTTGGATGAGATGCTGCCGCTGCCGGTTGTGCCGCACAAGCGCATCATCGTCAGCATCAGCCAACAGCGGGTGCAGGCATTTGAAAACGGTCAATTGAAGTGGGATTGGCCCGCCAGCACGGGCATTGCCTCCAGCCCCACCGCCCCCGGCATTTTCCAGGTGCAGTCACACGAACCGAATGCCTATGCCGCCAACTGGAACCTGTGGATGCCCAACTTCCTGGGAATTTACCGGCCCGTGCCCACTTCTGATTTTATGAATGGCTTTCATGGCTTTCCTACTCGTGATGGGTACAATCTGCTGTGGACAAATAATCTGGGTGCGCCGGTGACGTATGGCTGTATCCTTATCAGCAATGAAAATGCCCAGGCTTTATATGAGTGGGCAGAAGAAGGTACGGTAGTGGAGATTAGAGA
>CAADGU010000310.1 GCA_900696625.1 uncultured Chloroflexota bacterium
CTGGCCGGCGGCCAACGGCCGTAACCCATCCACCGCCACCTTTTCCCAATCCGTCAGATGGCCGAGCAGGTCCTTCATCGTCCACACGCCGCACACCGGGCGGGTGGTCCATTCCGCCTGGGGGATGAGGGGCAGCAGCGCCTGAAACGCCTGGCGACTGCTGTGCAGCAGCGCCCGCAGCACGTAAACGGGGGTGGCGCTGCGCAGCGTTTCACGGGGTAAGGTGGCGCGCCAGGCTGCCAGTTGACGGCCGTGATGGGCGTCATGTCTAAAGCGCCAGTTGGCCCACACCTGGATGCTGGTGCGCCCGCCCCAGGGCATCTTCCGGCGGCAGGCCAACGAGTCATCGGGCACACGATTCAGGGCTGCCAGGAAACCACTGCGCTCCTTCAGCAGCATGGCGATGACTTGCTCGTAGGGAATGTGCCGGTTTTGGGCCAGCAGCCCGCCGTTGCGGTTGGCCAGGCCGCTGTCATCATTCAGGGGGGGAATGGCGGCGGTACGGCCGTCCAGCGCCATCTGAATGCGCCCGGCATAAGCGGCATCGTAATAGGGGATGTGCGCCAGGATGTCTTTCACCGTCCAGCCGGGCATCACCTCGGCGCTGCTCACCGTCTCTGCGCTCAGGCCGCGTAACTGCCAGAGCAGGTCAGCCCGTTCCGCATGTAATCGCGCCAGATAGTGTCCCCGCCACTCAGTTGTCATCTCACCTGACATCTTTTACTCCTCGTAGATACGTTTGTAGTAGGCGATTCATCGCCTTCAGATGGCACTAAAGTGCCTACTGCGCACGATTTTCATTTATCACCGGCTGGGCTATGAGAACGTTTGTGTACCTGAACGGCCGTCGCCTCCGCAATGTAAGGGATGGCCGATTCAGGAAACGGAGAGACGCTGCTGACGTTGATTTCACACAGCACATACGTATCTTCGCCGGTCACATCTTTGGGGCCAAGTAAAAAGTCACAATCCCACAAGATGGGCAGGCTGCCGGTCTCAATTTCCAAAATCTTTTGCATGGCCGGTACCCATTCCTGCTCCAACTTGCCCTTTAGCGCCTGAAACTCTGGTTTGGTCGGGGGATGATATAAACGCGGCCCTGGCTGTGGCGCTTCGGTTGGCGGTGCGCCAGGCGGAGCGGGAAAGAGAGCATTAATCGCCTGATGCCCAAAACCGGCCACCCGGTCGTGTACCAGATAACAGCGGATCATGCCTTCGGGCAGACGTTCTTGATACACCTGGTCAATGATACGGCCGTCGCCCACAAAATAGTCCCGGCAGTGGCCAAGAAATTCTCCCCAGGTGACCTCTTCTTCCACCGCGCCGCGTAGGGCGTGGCGGGCGCGAATGAGGGTGTCAGGCTTTGGCGGGGAGAAGTCGCCCGGAAGAAGTTGCACTTTCCAGACGCCCAACCCGCCGTTGCCCCGGTACTGCTT
Source organism: uncultured Chloroflexota bacterium (assembly GCA_900696625.1). Taxonomy (GTDB): domain Bacteria; phylum Chloroflexota; class Anaerolineae; order Promineifilales; family Promineifilaceae; genus CAADGU01. The sequence continues at coordinate 1,437 of CAADGU010000310.1, forward strand.
CAATACCCGCGCCTGCCCGGTAGCCAATCGTGACGGGAGTTCCTGGTTCATCTGCGCCACCGTGTGATAAAGATGGGTGTCACAGCCCCAGCCCATAGCACGGGTCTGGTACAACACTTCCTTTGTGCCCATCTTCAAAATGATGTCGGGGTGGGTGCTGACAAAAATACCGGCGCCGGCCACTTCGCGCAGCAAGGCGTCCAACGTGGTTCGGTCGCGCCCGGCTTCAATGGGGTTTACCCACACCAGAACAGCATCTGCTTGTAAGAGTTGTTCCTGCACTGCGGCGGAAAAATCATCGTGGTAGGCGGTTGGTTCAGCCTGCAACCCGCTATCAGCCAGGGCGCGAAACAGTCCGGCAAATAGATCGTTATCAACCTTTGCTTTTTGCCCGGTGGTCTGGGTTGCGGGATACAAAATGGCTACACGGCCGTATACTTGCGCCATCATCTGTCCTGAAAACAATGGCTCTTTGGGATTTCGTGGGGTTTGGCGTGAAACGTGAGGCGTGAAACGTGATGTCTCTCTGGTCACGTTTCACATTTCACGGGTTGTCAACCCCCTGAATTCCTGAAGACCCAAAACAATCAAACTCTAGCCGTTATACGCCAGAGGTGGAAGTTTTCATTATCAAACCCTTTGAGCATCTCGTCAAATTCTTCAATTGCCAGGGCGCTGCCCGCGTTCTGTAAATACGCCTGCACTTCGGGGTCGTGGTACAGGTTATCGGAAATGATGATTTCATTGGCGCGGGCGAACTTTTCCAGGCGGGAGGCGATGTTGATGGTGGTGCCGAAATAGTCGAGGCGTTCGTTGAGGGTGACGGCAATAGAATGGCCGGTATGGGCGGCGGCTTTGAGCTGCAACGGCCGTAACCCCTCTGGCGGATTCGATAACTGCGCCTGGGCTGTCTGGATGGCCCGCAGCGCCGCAATAGGCCGCCGGAAAACGGCCATCACCGCGTCGCCAATGGTCTTCACAATCGCTCCCTGCTCCGCATCAATGGCCGCCCGCAGTACGTCAAAGTGATTCATCACCAGGCCAAATGCGGGCGCGTCGCCAATTTCGCGGTACATGCGGGTGGAATCTACCAGGTCGGTAAACAGCACCGTCAGGCTGCCCACGCCAATCTGCTCGCCGGGGCGCAGCGCTTCGTTGGCAAACAGGTCGCGGAAACGCTGCAAGGCAAACACTTCGGCGGCGGTGGTGGCCTGGTCGCTCCAGGCAGTGCGTTCCAAAATCACCGTTTGGGCTTCTGGCGTCCGGTTTGCCAGTTCCAGCCGGGGCATGGAGGCCAGGGGAAGTTCATCGGTGGGCCAGTCACGGCCGTCCAGGACGATGGGGAGCTGGTCACGGCCGTTGTCAACCACCCGCAGATATTGGCCGCCGGGCTGGGCCATGGTGCGCAGACGGTACCGCCCCGGCTCCAACAGCGGTATCACCAGGCGCTGGTGATCGGGTGGTAAGGTTTGCTGGACCACAATGTGCGGCGTCACCTCTGGCCCGGCCACACAGAAATCCAGCCGGGGTACATCGCGGATGGCCGGGTTGGGCGTAAAGGTCAGTTCCACCGCGTTTTCAAAATTGGCCCGAAAATCAATGTTACAGGTGAAACAATGCGCTTCGGCGTGTACACCCGACAGGTGGGCGCTGACGCGGTCTTCCGCCCCCCGGCACATGGGGCACAATACTTCCCATTGAAAATCCAGCAAGCCAATGCGGGTGGCGTCTAAAAAAAGTTCCAGTACCTTTTTGCGCTCCACGCTCCAGAGATCGGCAAACTGGTACGGCCGTAGCCGGGACAGCGTAAACTCATCTCCCCGCTGGATCAATTCCGCCAGTTGCGCCACCAACGCCGGCTCCATGCCCCGGTTGATAAGCGCAGCCTGCATTTGCGCCAGCCGTTCAGATCCACCCGCCGCCAACTGCGCCACTTCCGCAAACATGGGCAAGGCCGCGGCCACGGCCAGCCGGTCATAGGCGCGAATCGCCTTGTCAAAACGGCGCGGCGCAATCTTGCCAATGGCTACGGCCGTGCCCCACGCCCCCAGCACATTGCGCGGCTGAATCCACGACTCATAGACCAGGTGAGTGCCGCCGCCGGGCCGGGGATTCATCTCGGCGCTGACGCGAAAGGTGGAAACCAGCTTGTTATGGAAATGGCGTACCACGCCATAACGGTGCGGGAAAATCCACTCAAACGGCTCTTCCTCATAATCCAGATACAGGTAAGGCACGGGCAGATGGTAACGCAAGCGCCGCTGCCCACCGGGCAGCCGTTCGCCTTCCTGCCGGTCTAGCTGCGCCAGCGGAAAAAGGCCGGTATCCCGATTCACCCGGTTGGTATCGGCAAAAAAAGGCCAGATGGCTTGCGGCTCTGCTTGTAAATCCCATTCCCATTTATAGTGAAGTTCTTTGGTGGACATTGGTAATTGCGTAATTGGGTAATTGCGTAATTGGTAATCCGACTTCGGACTTCCAGTTTCGGATTACGCCATATGGTTTGTTTCAGCGGTAATGATTGGCTATTATAAACCCGCCGCCGGGAAAGATCGTGAATTTTGCATGTAGACATGCTAAAGCAGCCGATCTTTTACTGGTTTTGGCAAACTGTAATAATCTTGTAAGTAAGCGATTTTGAGATTGGTTCAATCTTGGAGATGGAACCAATCTTCACCAGGAGATTTATGATTCGTCTGGGATTATTTTTACTGATCATGTTCCTCATGGTTAGCTGCCAGCCGCAAACGTCGCCGCTACCCTCTTTAACGGTGATTACCACCGAAGGGGTGCAGACGAAAGTGGTGATGCAGTTGGAAGGGGACACGGCCGTGTTCGACATCACCAGTCCCACAGGCATTGGCGGTGCAAACGTGCAGCTATCATCGGGTGAGTGGCGGCCCACCGTAATACTGCGCTTCCACCTGAATGGGTTGGAAGAGATGACGCTGACGTATGGAGAGACGGCTACGGCCGTCAACATCAGCAGCACAGACAGCCAGATTCGCCAGAGCGTTAACGACGCCCCCATTGACAGCAGCAGCCCCCACTGGATGAAGACCGTCATACGCAATGAAGATGGCAGCGCCGGGCAAATCCCGCTGGAAAACGGCACAATTGAAGTCAATCTGCCGTCCGATTTCCATACTCAAAACCCCAACTCGTTTCACATCAGTTGGATCGATTTTTACAGGTGATAATCCACGCCCGGTGAGTGTATTGAAATTGTCATTCCGAGCCGTCTTCGGCGAGGAATCTTTCGCGCTGGTCAAGTGAAAGATTCCTCGCTCCGAAGACTTCGCTCGGAATGACATGATTTTATTACCGAGACTAATTCTAAATCTTCATTAACCGCTAAACTTAACCTATGACAAATTTACAAGACAAATATACCGGTTGTTTATTGGGATTGGCCTGTGGTGATGCCGTGGGCACGACAGTGGAATTTAGCCCGCGGGGTAGCTTTACGCTCCTGACGGATATGGTGGGCGGTGGGCCATTTGGGCTGGAAGCGGGCCAATGGACGGATGACACTTCGATGGCGCTGTGCCTGGCGCACAGTCTGGTGCATTGCCGGGGCTTTGACGCCGCCGACCAGATGCGGCGGTATTGCGACTGGATGAATGACGGCTATATGAGCAGCAACGGCCGTTGCTTTGACATTGGTATCACCGTCCGTACCGCTTTACGCACCTTTGAAACCAGCGGTAACCCATTCAGTGGCTCCACCGACCCGTACAGCGCCGGAAACGGCTCCATCATGCGGCTGGCCCCCATCCCTATGGCTTACAGCCCGGA
>CAADGU010000311.1 GCA_900696625.1 uncultured Chloroflexota bacterium
ACCGGCTGGAAAATTGGTTGGATTATTGCCCATCCCGATTTACTGCGCGCCGCCTTCCGCACCCACCAGTTTATGACCTTTTGCGGCGCGGCCCCCCTGCAAGAGGCCGCCACCGTTGCCCTGGCTGCCGGCGATGATTTTTACACGCAGTTGGCTCAAGATTACCAGAGCAAACGAGACTTCCTGATGCAAGTGTTAGACGCTGCCGGTTTACCGCCCATTTCACCGGCAGGCACCTACTTTGTTATGGTAGATATTGGCGACCTGGGTTTTGCCGATGATGTCGCCTTTTGCCGCTACCTGACGACCGAAGTAGGCGTGGCTGCCATTCCCCCCAGCGCCTTTTACCACAACCCGGCTGACGGCGCGCGGCTGGCGCGATTTGCCTTCTGTAAATCACAGTCCACACTGGAAGAAGCCGCCTGGCGGCTGCAACAATCGTTCAAACCTGACAGGTTTGCAAAACCTGTCAGGTCTCCATGAGGAATATTATGATGAAAGAAACGAGTCCCACAGAGGCCGAGTGGCGTCACCTGTATGCCTTGATGGATCGCGTGAAAGAAGCAGCGCCCTGGGAATGGATGGAAGAAACCGATATTTTTGGCATACAAAACCCAGAAACCGGCGAATCAGGTTTTGTCAGCGTCATGGGTAGTTTAGGTGAACACCTGGCAGTGGCGGTTTATCTGGGCGAAGAAGGGCTGTTCGGCTTTTGGCAGATGCAATATGTTGGGCCGCATATGACGCCAGACCTGTTGCTTAACACACCACAGTTGCAGGCCTCTTTTGAAGACCGGAATACACTGCACCCGAAAGATCGGGACGTGATTAAACAGTTGGGGTTGAAGTATCGCGGCAGAAAGGCGTGGCCGCAGTTCCAAAGTTATGCGCCGGGTATGGTTCCCTGGTATCTCACGGCCGTAGAAGCTCGCTTTCTGGCTCATGCGCTGGAACAACTGTTGGCTGTAGCCGCCCGCCTGGAAGATGACCCGACGTTATTGGACACAGATGAAGAAGAATATCTGGTGCGGATACCCACTAAACAGGCGGGGACATGGATATGGCATGATAACAGGCGACAAATTAAGCAGCCGGAATCGCAATCCATTTCTGTCTATTTTGATAAGCGGGTGATGGAATTTCTGCGGAACCTGCCGCCAACCATGGGGCGCATTGATGTGGATTTTTTCTGGACGCCCGCGCCGGTACGAGCGGAACAGGAACGGCCGTATTTTCCCTACATGCTCCTGATCATGGAGCCGAGCAGCGGTATGATCATCGGCTCGGAGACGATGATTGCCGAAACATCTATGGACGAAATGTGGGGTACCATGCCCATGAAAGTGGGGCTGACGTTAGCCCGGCAGCGGCTGCGCCCCGGTTTTATTCGCACCAGTTCAGAAGAGGTGGCCGCGTTTTTACGGCCGTTGGCCGATGAATTAAACATCCAAATACAACTGGTGGACGAGTTACCCGACCTGGAAAACGCCAAACAAATGCTCACCAGTTTTTTGATGAGGTAAATGACAAGTAATGCCAGGCAAGAGGCTGTAAGGCATTAGTCAATCAAACCCCCTGGCCTGGCACTGCCCGGCGTAGAATCAGACATGCATTACGACAAGCCAGGTGGTATGATGTACATGTCTGAATCCTCTACCTAAACCCATAAGGAGGGTCTGCCTATGGAAAAACCTGCACACAAAGATCGCATATAACGAAGTCATGGTAATTGGCTTCCCCACGTCAGGTTTGAGGATATGAGTAGCTGCCCTGCTTAACTAAATATCCTGAACCTCAAGAGATGTGAAAAACTATTGGAGGAACAATTCATATGAAACTTGCCTGGAAAATCTGGTTTATCCTCGTTATTTTGGTATTTGGCACATTTTTCGTGTTGAATGCCAAAATCAATGCAGACGCATCCCCAACGGCAAAAACTGAAATCATCTTTGATGTCAGCGAGCCGGTATACCCCCAACTAAGCCCCGCCGTCCGTGACCTGGCGCCTGTTTCCCAGCCGCCTCTGCTCAACCGTGAAGTTGACATGCTGTGGCTTGGTGAAGGTCTCGGCGAATCCAGCAACAAGATTGGCCTGGACCCCCTTGTCCCCTTTAGCCAGAATAGTGGCCGCACCCCTGACCCCTTTCTCACCTTTGAAGGGTTGGGTACGGATGGGTTCACACCTCCCGATACCATTGGCGACGTTGGCCCCAATCATTACATTCAAATGGTGAACGTCTCCTTCCAAATCTGGGACAAAGGCGACCCCGCCAATGGCATCCCGCCCAGCATCGTGCAAGCCGACACCCCCTTCAACGCCTTGTTTGCCGGTTTTGGCGGCGTGTGCCAGAACAGCAACAGCGGCGACCCCATCGTCATGTATGATGACATGGCCGACCGCTGGTTCATGTCCCAAATGGGGCTTACGGGCGGCACAGCACTGTGTATTGCCGTCTCCACCTCACCTGACCCCACAGGCACCTATTACCTGTACGCCTTCCCCATGCCAGCCTTCCCCGATTATCCCAAATATGGCATCTGGCCCGATGCCTACTTTGCCACCACCAACACCGGTTTCCCCAACCAATACTGGGCACACGCCTTTGACCGGGCCGCCATGTTGGCCGGCAATCCCGCCACCCGTCAATCCTTCGGTAACAATCCAAACTTAATGTTACCGGCCGACGTAGACGGCCCGCTGGCCCCTCCGGTAGGCGATCCGGGTATCTTCTACACATTCTTCCATCCAAACGGTAACGGGCACCCCGGTGGTTCGGAGCGATTGGCCTTCTATGAATTTGATGTAGACTGGGCTACCCCGGCCAATTCCACATACACCCTGGTTGCCCAACTGCCAATTGCCGCCTTCAACTATACCCTCTGTGGCTTTTTTGTTGAATGTGTGCAGCAGCCTGGCACCGCCCAGTTACTGGATGATATTGCCTGGTGGCCCATGCACCGGCTGCAATACCGCAACTTTGGCGATTATGCCGCCATGGTTGGTAATTTCACGGTAGATGGCGATGGCGCTAACCACGGCGGCATCCGCTGGTTTGAGGTACGCAAAACAGGCAGCACTTACGCCCTTCACCAGGAAGGCACACACTTCCCAGATAGCAACACGCGGTGGATGGGCAGTATTGCCATGGATGGCAGCGGTAATATCGCTTTGGGCTACAGTGTTTCCAGTAACACCACGATTCCTTCTATCCGCTATGTCACCCGGCGCCTGAGTGACCCACTTGGCACCCTAAATGCAGAGGCATCCATGTGGGTTGGTACTGGCGTCCAAACAGGCATTGATCGGTGGGGTGATTATTCCGGTCTGGCTGTTGACCCGGTGGATAATTGCACCTTCTGGTACACCACCGAATATCATGACATCAATGATGCTGGTTTCAACTGGAACACGCGCGTCGGCGTTTTCCGGGTACCGGAATGTACTGGCGGTCTCGGCCCAGATTTCTCCATGGCGCTCAGCCCGAACGCTCTGGAAATTTGCGCCCCTGACTCTGCTTCTGTAGATGTCAACTTTAGCTGGTTTGAAGGGTACGATGCCCCAGTAACCCTAAACGCTGTTGGCGTTCCGGCGGGGTACTCTGCCAGCTTCAGCGTTAACCCGGTGATGACGCCTACGGTTACCAGTGAACTCAGTTTGCTGAATATCGGTGCGGTTACGCCGGGAGCGTATGATGTTGATATTGTGGGGATTGGCACCCCCACACCAACCCATACGGCAACCTTACAGTTGAATCTGTTTGATGGTGTACCCGGCGCACCGGCCTTGCTCACGCCCGCCAACGGCGCGACCAACATCCCCATCACCCCAGACTTTAGCTGGAACGCCGTCAGCGGCGCCGCCGCCTATACCCTGGAAGTGGCCGATGACATCAACTTCACCAACATCATCTACACCACCACTGTCAGCGATCCCAGCCACACCTTGCCTGGCGCCAACGCTCTGTCTTATGCCACCTGGCACTTCTGGCGCGTTACCGCCAGCAACGCCTGCGGCAGCGGCGTCACTTCACCGCAGTTCCGCTTCCGCACCGTGGAGCAGCCGGCCTCCTTCTGCGCCACGCCCAATCTGAGCATCCCGGACAATAACCCGACCGGCGTCAACCACACTATGAACATCCCCGCCAGCGCCAATATCCTGGATGTGGACATTTACGTCAACGCCACCCACACCTGGGTGGGCGACCTGCGCTTTGTGGTCTCTCACAACGCCACCAACGCCACCATCATTGACCGCCCCGGTGTGCCCGCCAGCACCTTTGGCTGCTCCGGCAACGATTATGATGTTACCGTCAATGACGAAGGGCCGGATGGCAATATCGAAACGCAGTGCGCCAACGCCCCGGCCATCTTCGGCGACCGCGTCGGCGGCGACCCGCCCAACACCAGCCT
>CAADGU010000312.1 GCA_900696625.1 uncultured Chloroflexota bacterium
ATGTTTTGCAGCAACAGTGGGAGGTTGGCGCAGTGATGCAGCGCCGCCGCACAAAATACCAGGTCAAACTGTGCCGGGGAAAAGGGTAAATTTTCACCATCGCCAATGAGCCGGTCAAAATAGGTATTGGCGTCATCCATCAGGGCGCGGGCACGGCCCAGCCCCACATTCTCATCAGATACCACATCCAACGCCACCACCTGGCAGCCGCGCAAGGCAAATTGTTTGGCTGCCCAGCCCCGCCCCGCGCCCAAGTCCAGGATCGTTTCCTGGCCGGTCAGATCCAATTCTTGCAAGGCAATGTCAAAGGAGTGGGCCACACTGAGCCAGGGTTCTTCCGGGTAATAAGGAATTTGCAAGTCTACGGCATTTTCTTGTACTTCGTAAATGCCTAAATCTTTGTGGTAGGTGACCCAGCCTTCGGCTTCGGCCGCTTTAGGCTGCCAGCGTTCATCGTCTACATAGAGGCGGGGCATCCCATTCTGAATGGGGTAAACGGCCGTGCAGCCAGTACAAACCAACTCCCCCGTCCAGATTTCCGGTTCGCGTCGTTCGTGAGTCACGGCCGTCAGTCCATGCTGGCAGGCCGGGCAACATATCAAATCCAGTAACTCCTCTTTCATCATACCTCTATGTGGTTAAAGAACTGCCGCAAATTCTCTGCCAGCGCCGCGTCGCTGTACTGGGCCGCCCAGGGGGCTGCTGCCTGGCGCATTTGTTGGTAACGGCCGTCGTCCGCCAACAAAGCCAACACCTGCGCCGCCGCTGCCTGAGGGTCGGCCTTGTCAAAGACCAGCCCGGCGGGGCCGGCCACTTCGGGCAAGGGCGGGACGTGATGCACGGCCGTGGGCGTGCCAAAATACAACGACTCCGCTACCGGCACACAAAAACTTTCCCATTCCGAAGTGACAAACAGCAGCCGCGCCTGACGAAACAGCGCTTCCAACACTGCCGGATTGTTCACCTGGTCGGTAAACAAGACCCGGTTTTGCAGCCCTTTCTGGTTAATCAGCGCCTCAATTTGCTGCTGGTACTTGCCCGTTTGCTGGCGTGTGCCCACCAGGATGAGTACGGTGTCTGGTCTGGCCTGGTTAATATGGCTGAAAATTTCCACCAGCGCCAGTACATCCTTTTGGGGTACGATGCGCCCCACCATCAGGAAGTAGTCCAGTTGGCCTAGAGAGTCCATCAACGCCGCATCCGCGCCGGTAAATTGGGAGGTATCAATGCAATAAAAAACCTTGTGGATATTGGCGGCGGGAAAATTCAGGCTTTGCAGCCACTCCCGGCTGTATTCGCTGTGAACGACGTAATGGTCAAAACGGTCATGCAGCGTAGGCAGCACGTCCAGCCCTTGCTGGCAGAGAAAGGCCAGATGTTCATTTTGCCCGGCAAAGAGGCGGGGCGGGCAAATGCCGTGAAAATCCAGCAGTTTGACATCGCGGCTGTTGAGCGCCAATTCCACATTGTCGGCATAGATGGAGTAGTGAAACCAGAGGAAATCCTGGCCGGTGTTCGGATAGAAGCGGGAGTGACGCGCCTGGCTGGCTAAGGCTGGGGCGATGTGGTCGGCGTAGATATACACCTGCACGCCAAGTTCGCGCAGGATACGGCCGCTACTGAGGGCAAAGTTGCTCACGGCGTCGCCCGGCGTCAGCCCGGCAGTCATAATATGAATGGCTTTGGGGTCCATGATAATGTGTTCGTAGTAGGCGATTTATCGTCATCTGCTGGCGATAAATCGCCTACTACGAACGTTTTTCTTCCTCCATGATGGCTTGAATCACGGCCGTGTACCGGCCAATAACCGCTTCCCATTGGAAGTTTTGCAGGACGTAACGGCGGCCTTGTTGGCCCAGCGTCACGGCCGTTTCCCGGTTCACCAACAGGTAATCCAATGTGGCCGCAAATTCCGGGTAATTGCTAAAGTACAACCCGCCGTTGGCCTGGGTGCAGTGTTCCCGCGTCACGGCGCAGTCACCATGCACCAGAACCGGCGTACCCGCCAGCCAGCTTTCCATGATGACAATGGAAAAGCTCTCATGCACCGAAGGCATACAAAAGACATCCGCCGCCGCATAGGCATCATATTTGTCCTGCACCGGGACAAAACCCAAATCCAGCACCGAATCGCGGGCTGCGGCGGGAATAACCACCTGCCCGGGGCCAATCAGAACCAGCCGCGCGGGGTGGCTTATTTGCCGGACGTATTGCGCCCAGTAATTCAGCAGCAGCGGCGTGTTTTTGCCCGGTTCGCGGCGGCCCGCATACAGCACAAAGGGGATGTCACCCAGGCCATATTTCTGGCGAAAGCGACGGCCGTCACCCTGCCAATCGGTATCCACGCCACCACCAATCACCGCGCGTATTTGCCCATTTTCAGCCGGGAACAGGTGGTCGGCCAGCACCCGTTCGGCATGGGCATAAAAGAGCAGCGCCCGCGCGCGGGGAATGGTTTGCCGGTGAATGTGCAGGCGGGCGTAGCCTTCGTCGTGCAGGCAAGGGATCATCAGGCTGTGCGCCGGGCAAATTTGGGCGCCAATAGCGGTGCTGGCAAACATATAGGGGATGAAAATGTACAGGTATTCATCTTGATGCTGCGCCAGATAGTCATATAAATCAGGGCAGCGAAACATTTCCCGGATGAAAATTTCTTCCTCGGCGGGGCTGACGGCCGTGCCGCGCATGAGCCGCTGGTTGATCTGGTCAAACGCCGCTTTGTCCCGCTTTTGCACGGCAAAACGGCGCACCGGCAGCCCTTCTTCGTGGGTCAGCCCCGGTTTGTGGTAGTTTGTGCCCCAATCGCTGTACAGGTCACGCAGGCAGGTGGTCAGAATTTCCACGTCAAAGCCGGCCTGCTGCAAATGCACGGCCGTGCGCCGCGTTTCAGCTTCTGCGCCGCCGGGAATATCACGGCCGTACCAGGGGACCACAAAGGCAAGTTTCATCTCAGTAAGCAGTAAGCAGTGAGCAGTGAGCAGACTGGATACTGCTCACTATTCACTGCTCACTGATCCTCCGCCTCCAACTCCTGCGCCAGTAGACTGACGGCGCGGAGAATGTGGGCGTTGAACTGGATTTGCTCGGCCGCCTGTTTGTTAACATAATACACAACCAATTCGTGCAACATCTGGCGAATGCGCTGCAACAGCCCGCCGATAAGCGGTACATTCACTGGCGTTACATATAGCTTCACATCGGTCTGGTCATAGACCAGGCTGGCCTGGTAGAGATGTTCGTAGAATTCAGGCGACAGCCGTTTGCCAGACAGGCTGACAATCGGCTTGCGGCCCGGCCGCGCCAAATCCTTTTTCGCCAAAATTTGCTGGCGGATGTCCTGCATGATTTCTTCGATGTTGATCTCTTCCCTCGCCTCAGTTTCGTTCATAATTCCTCAGAAAGAGACCTGACAGGTTTTTGACTTGTGAAGTGCTGGTAAAAACCTGTCAGGTCTGAACCGTTTTAAGGATTTTCCACTTTTGACAGGCGCAAAGACCAGACGAGCGGCACAACGGCCGTTGGTTTATGCTCCGTCGTTGTTTCCAAAAAATCGCTGGTAATGGTCACGCTGGTTTCGCGGAAAGGCATCTGCTGTGCTTCCAACCAGGCCGGGTCGCCAACCCAGTAGACAGCGCGCCCGCTATTTTGCCACTCTTTGATGGTGTTGACCAATAGGGTCTCATCTAGCGCTTCGATATTGCGCAAAATCAGTGGTTCATGTCCATGCTGAAATTTCAGCGACGCGCCCAATTGATCACCCAGGCCAATGACGCTCTGGTCATTCCACAAAAGGATGGCGTGGTCATCCAGTTGCGCCGCCAGCGCCGCCACCTGCTCCGGCAGTCCGACATAATCTACCCGGCTGATGAAACCGCGCGCCGACCAGGCCATGCCGCCGAGCCAGAGAAGGGTGAGGAGGACGGCCGTAGCTCGTAATCCGTAATCGGTAATCCGTAATCGGTAATCCGTAATCGGTTTACGGTTTACGGATGACGGGTTACGAAAAAAGAGCGAGCCAATGAAATAGGAGGCGCTCACAATAAAAAGGGGCAGGGTGGCGGGCACGTAGCGGCGCATGGCGTAAATTTGGGTGGGATTGTTGCGGATGCCCCAGATGAAAAAGAGGGTGAAAAAGAGGGTGATGAGCAGCATGACGGCTGTTTGCCAATTCACCCGCCACACCAACAAACAAATGCCCGCCACCCCCAGCCAGATGCCCACCGGCGACAGGTACCAGCCCAACCGCAGCAGATTTTCGTGATCTATTTTAGGCAGTTCGCCGCCGCTGAACAGGTCATTATAGGTGACGGTGGGGGTGGCATACGGCCGTATAAACCAGGCATACACCGCCAGCGCCAACAGTGCCGCGATGGTGATGGTGAGCAACGGCCGTCTATACCGTTCCAACGCCTGAACAAGGGGCGCATAAAAATAGGCAAACAGTCCCAAACCGGCTAACCCCACCAGCAGTGCCAGAATCAACCCGCCCTGACCCCGCGTCAGGCTCAAGATGGCATAGTTGTACAGATCAAAAAAGTAGGGGCGGCTTTGGCATAGGGCATGAACCAGCGAATGCAGCACCAGCACAGCCAATGGCCCGGCAAACCAGGCCAGCCCCGCCTGCCGCCGTCGCCACTGCCAGACCACCACCAGGGCGAAAATGGGCAAGACAAACAGTGTGTCAATGCGTAATAAAAAGAGGCTGCCCAGGCTGCTCCCGGCCAAGCCCGCCCACAGCCGCGCCGGAGTACGATCACTGATAGACCTGACAGGTTTTCTGAAACCTGTCAGGTCTGTCTTGCTCTCCATTAGCCACACGGCCGTACTCCACAGCCCCGCCCACAATAAAAACTGCGTCAGTGGTTCGCTAGTGGGGTAGCGGGCAAACCAGACCTGCATGGCATTGAGCGTCAGCCCCACCAGCGCCAACGCCGCCACTTCCCACCGGCTGATCTGCCGCACGAACAGATAGACCGCCAGCGACGCCAACAGCGCCCACAAACCGGTCAGCCGCAGGACACTTTGCACGTCGCCGAAGCCATAAGCGACCGCATACCAGACCGGGTGCAGGGGATAGAACTGCGGCGTCAATTCCCCCTGTGCCGCGTCCGTGACGTAAAAGGCGGGCAAAAAGTAGCTCTCCACCACCGGATTGCGAATGGGGCGTAAAACCACCGCTTGCAAGGTGGGGTCTAAATCGGCCAGCGTCTCATCATAAACGAGCAAACGGCCGTTTTGGGCAATATGCGCCCCCAGATTGACATAAACTCCGGCATCACCGGCCCCGGTAATGTATTGGTGCGGGCGCAAAAAGAGCCAGCCCGCCGCCAGCAGCCAAAGCAGCAAGAACGGCCGTTCCCACCAGCCACTCCCCCTTACGGCCAACGCCACCCGCCAGTGGAAGGCAGGCAAAGTCAATGCGCCATCCCGTTTGTATATGGCGACCACCAACAGCAAACTGATGCCCAACCAACAGATGAGCAGCACGGTCAGTGAATAGAGGCCAAACTCCACCAACACCACCGCCGCCCAGCCCATGACGACCAGCCCGATGGTCAGAGCCGCAAACGTTTTTTCCAACCAGTCAGAGGCGGGTGACGGCCGTGTGCCCCCCAACCACCGCACCACCAACCAGCCAGGAACCAGCCCCAGCAGCAAGATCATGCCTAAAGCCAGCCAGCTAAACAAAGGTTCGGCCATACTTCTCCAGCAAGTGGCGCATAAAGCCGGCATAGGCCGCCGCTGCCTGTTCCGGCGCACAGTGGGCGCGAATAAAGGCTTGTCCCGCCTGCCCCATCTGTTGGCGTGCGGGGGCGTTCTCTGCCAGGCGGTGCATGGCATTCACCAGTGCCGCTTCATCCAGTGGGGGAACTTTCAGCGCGGCGGCATCGGGAATTTCGCTGTACCAGCCCTGGTCAAAGACGATGAGCGGTTTGGCCGCGCCCATGGCCCGCAGCGCCACCGCCGACGTTTCGCCAATGGTGGGGTGGCGCAAACTCAGCACCACATCGGCCAGCAGCAGCCAGTTCACAAATTCGGCCAGCGTCGCCACATACCCGGTCTGGTAGACAAAGGGTTCTAACTGCAACTCTCCTATCAGCGTTGCCAGCGACTCTGTTTCAGAGGTGAGCGTTTCCCCCACGATGAGAAAATAAGCCTGGGGATTTGTCTGGCGCACCTGGCTGAAGGCGCGCAATGCCAGCTCGATCTGTTTATGGGCCGTTACCTGGCCCAGGCTGGCAAAGATGATGGCATCATCGGGTGCGCCCATGTCGGCGCGGCGGTGGGACTGCCCGGTTTGCGGCGTCATCAGTTCAAGGATAATGCGGGTGGGCAGAGACGGCCGTAGCTGCTGCACCATCGTCTGCGCATACCGGCTGTGAAGGATCATGCCTAAACTGAGATCAATTAAACGGTTGCTCAAAGGCAACCGGTATACATCATCCGGTTGCAAATGGGCAAAGTAATCTGGGCCAGGGCCAATTTGGGCATAGGCCAATTCCCGCAGATACGCCACCGGATTGCCCTGCCCCGCCGTGCGGTCGGCGATGAAATGATGCAGCCCTGGCTCGTGCAAAACGACCAGGCCGGGAAATTGCAGACTCATCTGGTAAATGTCTTCGTGGTGGCGGCTGTTGCCCAGGTGGTAGAGCGGTAGATCGTACTGCCATTGGCTGGCGGGGTAATCGGTTAACGGCCGTACCACAAACCGCACTCTGATTGCCTCCGCTACCACGTCAGGGTCGGCCGCAAATAGCGTAATATCGGCATGAGCCGCCAAATAGGGCAGCAGTTCGGCGCTATGGTCGGCAATGCCGCTGGGCGTGGGCGGCAGCGGGCTGAAATAGGCGATTTTCATCGGTAAACGGTGATCGGTAATCGGTAATCGGTCACTGATAACCGATTACCGTTTACCGATTACCTCTTCCAACGCCGCCAGCCGCGCATTCATCTGTTTGATCTGCATGGTGAGTTCGGCCATTTGCCGGGTGTTAGCCACCAGGTCATGATCCTGAGCGACCAGGCGCTCATCTAATTGGGTAATGGTTGTTTGCATTTCCTGGCTAAAAGTTTGCAGATGCCGCAGCAGGAGTTGGTTAAATTCGTTTTGTTGTTGCAATAACGGCCGTACATACCAGGTGGTAGACACGTTGTTCCAGCGCGCCCGGAACCAGGCCAGCAGGGAGCCAATTAAAGGTGTGGTCGAGGTAAACGGCCGTTCCTGCACCACCGCTTTTTCCGATAACAATTTTTGATCCATCATCCTACTCTTCTCTTTTTTTGGCGGCCGGCCCAGGTGTTCACCGGCTGCCGTTGCCAGCGCCAGCAGCCCGGATAAATAAGCCTGCCGCTCCTGCTCAGACAATTCAAATGCCGGTAATAGCAGCGCCATATCCTGGTAAATCCGCCGCATCAATTTGATCTGTGGCATATGGCTCAGACTTTCCAGGTTTATTTGCTCCGCCGGTAAAAAATCATGCAAAAACTGGGCAGGTGTGTAATGCTTTAACACGTAGTACAGGCGGTTGCGATTCAAATCATAATACTGCTGCTCACTCATGGACCCAATGGACAGGGATTCGTGATGGATAGCTACGGCCGTAGGCACATACACTACCCGAAAACCGGCCTGAACGGCGCGGCGGCAAAAGTCCACTTCTTCATAATAAAACGGCGAAAAGGCTTCATCCAGCAGGCCAATGGCGTCCAGCACTTCACGGCGCACCGCCAATGCCGCCCCGGTCACATAAACCACATCGCATAATTCATCGGCCTGCCCGCTGTCTGGCTGCTTGTAGAAACGGTGGCGACCAATGGCTAAGGGGTATTCCAGCATGGCCCCGGCGTGTTGCAGAGTACGGCCGTCGCCAAAGTGCAATTTCGCCCCGGTAATACCAATGGTTTTGTCAGTGACCAACGGCCGTACCAATTCCATCAGCCAATCGGGGCGCACTTCCACATCGGTATTGAGCCAGACGATCACGTCGCTGGTGGCTGGCTGCATCCCCCGGTTGATGCCCCGGCTGAACCCCAGGTTTTCCCCGTTGGCAATCAGGCGGACATCCGGAAAATTGGCCTGGGTAAAGGCAATGGAGTCATCGGTGGAACCATTGTCTACCAGCACAATCTCATACGGGCCGGGGTAATCCAGTTGGGTCAGAGGCGGCAAATAGCGGGACAAGAAGTCACGGCCGTTCCAGTTCAAAACCAGAATCGAAACGGCCGGCCACGCCGGGGAAATAGTTGCTGAACTGTCCATGCAGCCAGCAAGTTTACCGTGTAAACCGTAAACCGTAAACCGTGAATCGTTATCCGTTATCCGTAATCCGTTCACGGATAACGGATAACGGATTACCGCACTGTCACCGGCAAATGGATGCGGTACAGCATGGGCACAACCGTGAACGGCAACGGGAGCGATTCCAGGCTGCGGTCGGGGTCGTAGACGGTGACGTTGAAGGCGCCAACTTCATCTACATCGCTGGCAGGGATAACGGCCGTGACCACAAATTGATTCACATAGGTCGTCGGGCGGTCAGCCCCCTCCCAACGCACCACGCTCGTTGGTGTAAAGTCCGCACCGGACACCGTCAAAATAAAGGCCGCTGCTTCATCCAAACCAGATAGAGATGGACTGATACTGCCGAGGACAATGCCCCCGCCAAACTCATAAGCGCCCATATCACACACACCGTACCGATTAAAACCACGCTGGTCAGTGCTGGGGCAGTTAGTGGCTGCGTTGATAGCCGGGCTGCCAACCAGCAATGGAATTGTGGCTGTTGGCCCCCCATAATTGTCAGGCGTGTGCAGTTGCGGGTTCACGGCCGTTTGCCCGGCAAAACATTCATAATCATTCCCATTACCCGTCACCCGCTGGGGATACTGGATGTTGTGACCGCCATTGTTCAATTCCTGGGTGCAATTTTGCTGGATTTGCCAGACGTTGCCGCCGGTGTTCTGGCTGATGATGCTGTTGCGCACTGTCGCCGGCCCGGCGATGGCGCCCCCTACAAAACCAGCATGGTTATGCGCAAAGGTGCTGTTGATGATCGTGGTGTTGTCGCTGGTGCGAATGGCTCCGCCAAAACCACGATGCCAGTCATCGCCGGGCAGGCTTTGCGTATGCACTGCTTCGTTGTAAGCAAAGGTACTGTTGGTGATGGTCACGGGTGAATCAATCAACCACAACGCGCCGCCCTGCCCGGCCTGGTCGGTGGGCACGGCCGTCGCTGTGTTGTAGATGAAGGTGCTGTTGTTCACCGTCAGCGGCGCATTGCCGGTGCGGCTCTGGTGGTAAATAGCGCCGCCGTTACCGCCCGTGGTCAGATTATTGTCAAACGTACTCTGGTTGATGGTGGTACGGCCGTCTTGGGTGATATAACTAAAAATAGCCCCACCCAGCTGGTTGGTGCCGTTGCCGGTAAAGGTACTGCGTTCAATCAGCAGTTCGCCGCTCAAATTTTTGGTGCCATCCATGTAGATCGCGCCGCCGCCGCCGCCGCCCGCCGTGTTGGTGGCTGTATTGTTGTGGAAGGTGACGTTGACGGTGTGCAGGTCACTGTGCAGCAGATGAATGGCCCCGCCATTTTGGGAATGATTGCCGCTAAAGGTGCTGCCCGTCACCGTCGCCGCCGAGCCGCCGGAGAGGTAAATACCGCCGCCGCCGTTGCCGCCGCCGGGAATGGCTACGGCCGTGGCCGTATTATTCGTAAACGTGCTGCCGCTAATTGTCACCACCACACCCGCGTCATGCGCACCCCAGCCGTTGGTCGCCAGGCCGCCGCCGTTGCGCCCGGTATTGCCGGTGAAAGTGCTGTTTTCAATGGTCAGGGTACTCAACCGTTCGGCATAAATGCCGCCGCCATCTTCGCTGCTGTGCCCATTGGCAATCGTCAGGTTTCGGATGATGACGTTGGCCCTGTTTTGAATGTTGAAAATGCGGGTGTTGCCGCCACCGCTCAGGGTAATGAGACCTGCGCCATCAATGGTGGTGTTGGCCGTAATGGTTTGCTGGCTGCTCAGGGTGATGGTATGCGCCTCCCCACAGTTAAATGTCACCAACCCGCCGCCGTTGAGCGCCGCTGCCAGGGCGCTCTGGGTACAACTGCCCGGCGACCCATTGCCCACCACACCAGCCGCCTGCGCCGGTTGCGCCAGCAACACCAACAGCCCCAAAAAGAGGGGAAAACGAAAAAGATAAACAGACAAGTTTCTGATTTTCATAGCCTTCCTCACGATCTCATTACCCACCACCCCACCACCGATTACGGATTACGGATTACGGATTACGGATTACGGATTACGGAACATTGTGCGGGAGGCTACGGCCGTGTTAAACCGGACTTTGGTACTGGCAAAAAAAGAGGCACTGTAGGATTTGATGCGTGACAAATGACGGGTGACAAATGACGGGTGACGGGTGACGAGTGACGAGTGACGAGTGATTTTCTCACGCATCACTCGTCACGCATCACGTATCAGGCTTTCACGGCCGTAATGCGGGCGCTGAATATCCGGGCCGCTCCCTCAGCACGGGGCATAGCAGCCAGTTCCACGTCCGGGTTTGCCTTGTCGCGGATGGAAATTTCGGTGAAGCCGGCGGACTGCATCCAGGCAGCATAATCGGCTACATCTTCCGCGCCGGTGATGCAGCCGGCCCAGCGAGACATATCGGCTCGTTCTTCTGGCGTAAACTGGCCCTGCGTCACCATGTCTGAAACGGCCACTTTGCCGCCAGGTTTGAGTACCCGGAATGCTTCCTGAAAGACAGCCGCCTTATCTGGGCTGAGATTGATCACACAGTTGGAGAGGATGACATCTACACTGTCTGAGGCTACCGGCAATTTTTCAATGTGCCCATAGCGGAACTCCACATTGGTTGCTCCCATCTTCTCTTTGTTGCGATTGGCTTTTTCCAGCATGGCTTCGGTCATGTCCACGCCAATGACGTGGCCGGTTGGCCCTACCCGCTGCGCCGCCAGGAAACAGTCAATGCCGCCGCCGGAGCCTAAATCCAGCACCGTTTGCCCCGGCTGCAAGGCGGCAATGGTGATGGGATCGCCACAGCCCAAGGACATGCCCGTCACATCGGTGGGCAGTTCACTGACGTCTACGTCATAAAACTCTGCACCACAGTAGCCATCGCCCACGGCATCGCCACAACAACTGGCCTGTTCAGCCGGCAGCAGTTCTACTTTGAATTCACTGGCGAGACGGCCGTAGCGCGCCTTCACTTCTTCATGTATCTGTTCGGGTGTTAACGTTGTCATCAAAACCTCCATATTTAGTTATTTATATATGTCTATATGTTTGATAAAAAAAGAGAGTAAACAGCGCCGCCGGCAAGCAGCGTTTACTCGCCTATTTCCACATGCACCTCAGGCGCAAACACCTGCATCAGGTTGCCACAACACAAAGCCACCGCGCCCTGATTTAAGGAGTAATAAACCTGCTTTCCTTCCCGGCGCGTATGCACCAACCCGGCATCCCGCAAGATGCTCAGGTGATGAGACACCGTCGGCTGCGAAAGATTGCCCAACTGCTCAACCACATCGTTCACGCACAGCCATTGGCAGCAGAGCAGCCGCATAATAGTTTGCCGGGTTTCATCGGCAATTGCTTTTCCAAATGTCACCGAATTCATACGCTACATATCGAAAACTATCTATATGTCAGGAATTATACTGTCGCTTTAATTTCTGTCAAGAGTCTGTTTACCATTGGTTCTGAGTGAAGTTGAACAAGTCACGGCCGTTGCGGTATCATCTCGCCCATGACAAACCAACTTTCCCCTGACCTGACCCGTATTCTCGTTTCTGAAGTTACCATTCAGCAGCATGTGTGGGAACTGGCGCAGCAAATTTCGGCCGATTATGCCCATGTGGAACGCCTGTATGTGGTGGGTGTCCTCAAGGGCGCGTTTATCTTCCTGGCCGACCTGTGCCGCCAACTCACCATTCCGCACGTAGTGGATTTTATGGCCCTGTCCAGCTATGGCAAAGCGGGCGCCGTCTCCGGCGCGGTGCGGCTGGTGATGGATTTGCGCGAACCCATCGAAGGTGAACACGTGCTGATTGTGGAAGATATTGTAGACAAGGGTCTCACGCTGCATTATCTGGTGGAAGCGCTGCAAGGGCGGCAGCCGGCCTCGTTAAAAACATGCGCTCTGGTACGCAAAGAACGCCATCATGAGGCCATTTCTGTGGATTATCTCGGTTTTGAAATCCCCGATGTCTGGGTGGTGGGGTATGGCCTGGACTACGCCGAACGCTTCCGCACCCTGCCCTATATTGCTGAATTGAACCCCTCGGTTTACAGAGCGTGAGGCGTGATGCGTGACGAGTGATGCGTGACGAGTGATGCGTGACGAGTGATGCGTGAGCCGTTATCCGTATTCCGTAAGACGTTATCCGTTGTCCATGAACCGTTGTCCGTGACCAAAACATGAATGAGCAAGCACCGATTACCGATTACGGATTACCGATTACGGATTACCGATTACCTCTCTCCCTGATCCTCACCGCCTATTTACTCATCACCCTGGCTTACGGCGTGGTCAACCCCCTGTTTGAAGCGCCGGATGAACATTGGCACTATTTCACGGTGCAGTATGTGAAGGATAACCGGGCGCTGCCCTTTGTGGACGAGCCATTTGACTCCTGGCTGGCGCAGGAAGCGGCGCAGCCGCCGTTGTATTATCTGTTGGGCACGGCCGTCATCGCCCCCATCGCCACCACCAACGCCCGCGACCAGGTGTGGCTGAACCCCTTCTTCTATGCCGGTGATGCCGCCCGGCTCTCCAATGTGAACCAGGTCATTCACACGCCCCAGGAAGCGTGGCCCTGGCAGGGGGTGGCGTTGGCCGCCCATTTGCTGCGGGTGATGTCGGCGTTGCTGGGGTTGGGCACACTGTTGTGCATTTATGGCTGCGGCCGTTTGTTGTGGCCGGATGATGCGCGCCCGGCGCTGCTGGCAACGGCCGTGACCGCCTTCCTGCCCCAATTCAACTTTGTCCACGCCAGCATCAGTAATGACCCGCTCATTATTTTGCTGGCCTCGGCGGCCTTGTGGCAGTTGCTCTGGCTCTGGTTCCACCCGGCCACATGGCCGCGCCTGTTGCTGTTGGGCAGCACCTGTGGCCTGGCGGCGCTGACCAAAAATGCCGGGCTGCTGCTGCTGGCCTATGCCGTTGGTTTCCTCTTTTTGCGAGCCTTGAAGACATCCGATTTCGGCGACTCGGCGGCGCTGGAGAAGTCGGATGTCTGGCCCTATGTCTGGAAGTGGCTGTGGCAAACGGCCGTGTTTGTTGTTCTGCCCACCCTGCTCATCGCCGGCTGGCTGTGGCTGCGCAACCAGCAGTTGTATGGCGATTTCACCGCCACCGAGCCGTTCATCCGCCTGGCCGAAGGCGACCGGGGCTACACCCTGTGGCAGGTTTTCGGCGAAACGGGCGGCCTGGTGCGCTCGCTGTTTGCCGTCTTTGGCTGGTTTAACTTGCTGGCCCCGGCCTGGGTGTATGCGGTGTGGGCGGGCATTGTGGGCACGGCCGTGTTGGGCGTGCTGGTCAGGTGGCGCGGTGGGGAGCGGCACGGTGGTGACAGCATCTCTATCGGGCTGAGAGGCGGCCACAGCCAAAGCCAATCTCCTAACCTCCCAATCTCCCAATCCCTACTTTCCACCCCCTGGTTCCCCGGCTTCCTGCTCTTTCTCTGGCTGGCGCTGGTCTACGCGGGATTGGTCGTTTTTATGCTGCGCACACCGGCAGCGCAGGGGCGGCTGCTCTT
The DNA here is from genome assembly GCA_900696625.1 of uncultured Chloroflexota bacterium. Classification (GTDB taxonomy): domain Bacteria; phylum Chloroflexota; class Anaerolineae; order Promineifilales; family Promineifilaceae; genus CAADGU01. The sequence goes on from CAADGU010000312.1 coordinate 13,788, forward strand.
CCCGGCCATTGTGCCCCTGGCGCTGGCGCTGGCTTTTGGCCTGACGCGCTGGCGCTGGCGGGGCGTGGATGGGCTGGCAGTCGGCCTGGCTTTGCTGACGACGTTGTACTGCGCCTTTTTTGTCATTCGCCCGGCGTATGCGCTGC
>CAADGU010000313.1 GCA_900696625.1 uncultured Chloroflexota bacterium
AGGCTACGGCCGTGACCACTGCCCCTTTGTCGCCCCACAGATCCCGCGCCAGCAGCCAGGCTGCCCAGCCGGAGGCCACCACCGCCAGCGCATAGACGACGTTCAACGCCAGCGCCCAATCCAGCCCCGCCAGATGCAGCCCGGCTGCCAGATACGCCGAGAACGGGGACTGAAACTGGTACAGCGGATAGCCATACCCCTGCGCCATATGCGGCGCCCACCGGCTGAACAAGACCCCTTGCCGCAGTAGCGCCTCGATCTGCACCGCCCGCCACAGATGAAACACGTTGTCAAAACCACAAGTCAGCGCCTCACGCAGCAGCGGCTGAATGGCCGGTATTGCCAGCAAAGTGAGCAATGCCAGGCTCCAGAAACGGCCGTGCGGGGATTTTATTGGCGCAGGCATCTGGGGTTGCGGCGCTTTTTCAGGTTGGGTGTTCATGCGCGCGGAATGTTAACACACTTCGGGCAAATTGTTGTTTCCTTAGCGGTATGCTAGAATCAACCCTTACCCACTGGCGCAATCCTCGATTGCGCTATATTTTTGTGGGCTGGTCGGGCAGTATACTGACTATACATAAAGAAGCGGGTGAGTACCGGGAAGAGGACACCCACGGAGGTTCTAAAAATGAAAATGAGAATATTATTGTTGCTGGTGGCGGCGCTTGTCGCTGTGGCAGCTATCAACCAACGGGCTGCGGCGCAAGAAGTTGTCTCCGGCAATCTGTTCACCAACCCAGGTTGGGAATCCGGCTATTATAACCAAGACGGCATTCCGCAAATTGCTGTACCGAACGGCTGGCGGATGCATTGGATAGATGGGCAGGCCTTTGAAGGCACCAATGGTATCGTTGCCAACCGGCCAGAGACGGTGGTGTGGAACATCGAAGACGCGCCGCCCCATGAACGGCCGTTGTTTTTCCGCGATGGCATTTACACCCTCAAAATTTTCAAACCCTGGGCGCCCATGTACGCCGCCATTTCCCAAGATGTGACGGGATTAGAAGCTGGGCGCAAATATCGTATCTCTGCCCCCATCTACGTAGACATCATTGAAGATTATGCCGGCGGCAATAAAGTACCGCCCACTGATCCGCGGATGGGTTTTGTACGTTTTGGGGCAGGGCCTACCGGTTCTACCTGGTTGAATGCCTCTCAAATCACGTATAGCCCTTACTGGACGGCCGAAAACGTCAACCCCTTTTACCAGAGTATGCCCACGTTCATCTGGGATTTTGTGGCTACACAGCCAAACATGACCATTTTCATTGAAGTCGGCTCCCGTTATCCCTATCCCAACAACGGCTTTTTCATGGATACCGTCGGTTTATTTGCGCTCAACGAAGTCAGCGGCGCGGCGCCTGGCGGCAATACGGGCAGCGGCAATAATAGCGGCAGTGGCTCGTCTGGTTCAGCAGCGCCGGTTGCGCCGCCTCCCCCCGCGCCCACCGTTGCTGTAACACCACGTGAGGACGGCTCGATTGTGCATGTGGTGGTGCCCAATGATTCTTTCTGGTCTATTGCCATTCAGTATGCCCCGGTTTTGGGTATTCCGGCAGACCAGGCGTTGAACCAGATTCGAGAATTGAATGGTAACCCGCAGTTCATCAATATCGGTCAGGAATTGCTGATTCGGGAGGCGGGTAATTTTGTGCAAGGTGGCACAGCCAGTACAGAGGCACAGCCAACAGACGAGGCGGCTGCGTCTGAAATAACGTCTGAATCTGACGAGCCTACGGCCGAAGCCGGCGGGGAAACCATTGTGGTGGAAGGTGAACCACTGGATGCGGCAACACCCGAACCAACGGCTACGGAGCAGCCGCAGACGCCGGCTGGCGTGTGTGTGGCTGCTTTTGAGGATAGCAATGGCAATGGGCAGTTTGAAGCGGGTGTGGATTCGCTGAAAGCGGATGCGGCCATTACCCTGTTCAAAGATGGGCAAACGGTGTCCACCTACATTACCGATGGGTTCACCGATGTGCATTGTTTTGAAGACCTGACGCCAGGCGCGTACCAGGTGCAGTTATTCCCCCCGGCCAACTTTGTGCCCACCACGCCGGACTCCTGGGCTATCAGTGTTTCTGAAGGGGTGCTGATCCCGGTGCAATTTGGGGTGCAGTATCAGGAACCGGCAGCGGTGGCGGTAGCGGATGCGGGCAGTGTGGAAACGAGCGCGGTGGACACGGCCGTGACTGATGCGCCGTCCCCCACGCCGGCCCCGGCAACTGGTGAAACCGCCGCCGATAATGGTGGTTTTCTGAATAACATTGGCATGATAGTCATTATGGCTGCGGTGGTACTGCTGCTGCTGGCTGGCGCTGGCATTGTCATGCTGCGGCGCGGGTAGGAAGAAGGTAATTGAGTAATTGGGTAACTGCGTAATTAGTGCAGTTACCCAATTACTTAGTTACTCAATTACTTATTTACTCAACCGTTCATATTCCTCTGGCGTATCCAGATCACAAATCACTGAATCTGTAGCCACCGGCAGCCGGTAGAGAGCATGGGGGTATGCCTGCAATAGGGCGCGGGGCGCTGCGCCTACGGGTAATCGAAGCAGTTCCGCAAAGTAGCGGCGGCCAATCAGTACCGGGTTGCCGCGTTGCCCGTTAAAGGTGGGCGCAATCAACTCCCCTTTTCCTTGCCAGAAAGCTGCCAGCAGTTGGTCATAAATAGCTGAGGTCACCATCGGCTGGTCGGCCAGGATGACCAGTACGGCCGTGACGCCCTCATCTAACTGCCTTATCGCTGTTTGCAACGACGACAACATTTCCCCTTCTCGATAATCGGGATTATGAACCAGGCGTGGCTGAGGCCAGCCAGCAAAACGCCCAACCTCCGCGCCGATGGCGTCGGCCTCGTGCCCGGTGACGACGATGATTTCATGGACGAGGCTCTGGCTGACCTGATGCAGCGTTTCGCCCAACACGGTGCGCTCGCCCCAGGGCAGCAGTTGTTTGGGCTGGCCTAACCGCTGCTGCATACGCCGCCCCTCACCCGCCGCCAGGATCACGGCCGTGACCGGCGTCTGCAGCTCCCGTACCGGCGGTTCCTTTTGCACCGCACCGATGACCACGCGCTGGACACGGCCGTGTGACCGCATCAATACCCGCCGCGCCACCTGCCGCGCCGCCGCCAGTTCTGTTTCCTCTGCCACCTTGTTGATCAGGGGAATGACGCGGGCGGTCGGCGGCACATTTTTCAACCCGCCTAATGGATGGGTCAGCAACATAGCCAGCGTTTCTGGCGTCAAGAAGTCATCGGCGGACAAGCCGGTAATGGCGCTGACTCGTTCCGGGCGGTGGGCAACGGCCGTAATGGGATGTTCCAGCGCGTCAATGCCTACAACGGGGATGATCAATGTGCTTTCCGGGGGGATGACCGGTTCATGGTCTGCCGGGGCTTTCACCGGGCGCATTCGGGAACCGTCGGCTTCTACCAGGACGTGATGGACGGACGGCCGTTGCCACAAGGCCACCACCTCTTCCGGGGACAAGCCAAACGCCTTCTCTCCCTCCACGCGCCCTACCACCAGGGTCATACCATGCTGTTGTAACTGCTCTTCCAGGGGAGATAAATTATCAATGTAGGTTACGGCCGGGGACTGCCGGATTTGCGCCTGAAAAATGCGCGTGGTGGTGCTGGTAACAACACCCGGCCTCAACGCCCGCGCCAGGGTAAACATCAAGCTGGTTTTGCCCCCCCCGCCAACAATAGCCGCCAATTCCGGCGCATCCCCAAAACCAAAAGCCTCTGGCAGATTCATACAGGCTGGTTTACTCTGGCTCAATGCCCAGCGCGCGCAACTGTGCGGCTAACCGCGCTGCCTGTTCCTCGGCCAGTTTGGCCCTTTCCTCGGCCAGTTTGGCCTGTTCCTCGGCCAGTTTGGCCTGTTCCTCGGCCAGTTTGGCCTGTTCCTCGGCCAGGTCGGCGCGTTCCTTGCCGGTAAGCAGCAGGTTGCCTTCTTCGTCTTGCCAGCGCAGCCAGGTCGCTTCCATGTCCCGGTAAACACCCTGCCACAATGTGACGCCCACGCCCACCTCGGCAAACCAGGTTTTTTTGCTCTCCTGATAGCGGGTCCCTTTCAGGCTGTAAATGTGCAGCAGCTTGTTGCTTAACTGGCGATTGGGATCAAAAACGACATAAAAGCCAATGCCCAGGCGGGCGTATTGTGTCAACTTATACCCGGTTTCCTGACCCTTGCGGTTGGAGACGATTTCGACCACAACATCGGGCGGTTTGCCATATTCCCAGATGAAGTAAGAGCGGTTTTCCTTTTTCCACACATCGGCTGGCGTTTCCACATCCAGACTGATCAAAGCATCAGGAACGAGGGGCTGCTGGCGAGGAGTAAAATAGAGAGCGACATTCGCCATAGCCAGGAAGGGACGGCCGTCTGCCGGCCCACGCCACGACGCATACAGACTGTCAATCAGCAAATCCATTTGTCGTTCGGAAAAGATGTTGTCCACGGGCGTATCATCCTCCGTTACCAGGTGGCTGACATCTACGGGGTCAGGCAGTTCGTGTTCTTCTTGATAGATGAAGGTGCGTTCCAAAACGGGTTCGGCCATTTCTCTATACCTCCGCTGCGACAATTGTACCGCATATTTCCCGTTGCTCAATCGTCCTCTGGGCGACAGGTGGGGAATAGGGGGGAATTGTAGAATGACGGCTATATTGTTTGCAAGACTGGGAGATTGAGAGATTAGGAGACTGATTCAATCTTCCAATCTCTAATCTCTAATCTCTAATTGATGGTGACACAATGCAAAATGAAAAGACACGGCCGTATTCCCCCTACCAGCCACTAACCACCAACCACCAGCCACGACGCAGCTGCCTGGGCTGCATGGGCAAACTATTTCTCGGCAGCATTTTGCTGCTGGCGCTGGCTATTTTTGCGGGCGTCCTCATTGCCGGAACGCTGGTTTATTCCAACCTTTCGGCAGAAATTGAAGAAGGCATTACCAAGTTGGACGCCGCCCGCGACCGGGAAACGTTTGAGACCACCCAGATTTTTGACCGCAACGGTGACCTGTTGTGGGAAATTTTTGGCGAGGGCAAACGCACGGCCGTGCCCCTCAGCGACATTCCCCAGGATGTGATTCACGCCACCATCTCTGTGGAAGACGACACCTTCTACGAAAATGTGGGCGCGGATGTACCCTCGTTGGTGGCGGCGATCATTGCTAACTTGCGGAATCGGGACGGCCGTCCAGTGGGCGCATCTACAATCACCCAACAACTCGTCCGCCACCTGGTCTTCGATTACGACGAGCGCACCGAAATCTCCTACAACCGCAAAACCAAAGAGATCATCCTGGCCTGGATCATGAACCGGGATTATAGCAAAGATGAGATTTTGGAGATGTACCTGAACGAAATCTACTACGGCAACCTGGCCTATGGCATTGAAGCGGCGGCGCAGACCTACTTTGACAAGGCGGCCACCGACCTGACCCTGGGCGAAGCCAGCCTGCTGGCGGGGCTGCCGCAAAGCCCGGTGGAACTGGACCCGCTGCGCAACCTGGAAGCGGCCAAAGCGCGCCAATGGCTGGTACTCAACCTGATGGTCGGTGATGGTTTCATCACCCAAACCGAAGCCGAAAATGCGTACCAGCAGCCGCTGACCTTTGCCGCGCAGGTGGTCAGTCTGACCGCGCCTCATTTTGCCGTCTATGCCCGGCAGCAGCTAGAGGAGATGTTTGGCGCGGAGATGGTGGCCAATGGCGGCCTGCGCGTCACCACCAGCCTGGACTTGAACTACCAGCGGCTGGCCGAGCAGTTAGCCCGCCAGCATGTGGCTTCCATTGACCCGGCGCACAATCTGACCAACGCGGCCCTGATTGCCTTGAACCCAAATAATGGCGAAATTTTGGCGATGTTGGGCAGCGTGGATTATCACAATGATGCGATTGACGGCCGTGTCAACGTCACCCTTTCGCCGCAGCAGCCCGGCAGTTCCATCAAGCCGCTCACCTACGCTGCTGCCCTTTCCCCGGTTGGCGATGAAGCGCCGGCCTGGACGGCCGCCGACCTGCTCTGGGATGTGGAAGTGAAATACCCCCAATTTGACGGCAGCAGTTACAAGCCGGTCAATTACGATGGCGCCTATCACGGCCCGGTGCGGCTGCGGGCGGCGCTGGCCAACAGCTACAACGTGCCCGCCGTGCTGACGCTGCAAGACATCGGCGTGCCTCGTTTCATGGAGTTTGCCCGGCAATTGGGCATCACCACCTGGGGCGACAATCCCGATAACTACGGCCTGTCGCTGACGTTGGGCGGCGGTGAAGTGACGCCACTGGACATGGCCGCTGCCTATGCCGTCTTTGCCAACGAGGGGCAAAAAATCCCGCCCGTTGCCATTTTGCGGGTGCAAAAGAGCAATGGCGAGGTGCTGTTTGAGCAGCCGCCGGTGGCGGGTGAACAGGTGCTTGACCCCCGTGTGGCCTTCCTCATCAGCGATATTTTGGATGATGATACGGCGCGGGTACCGGCCATGGGGCGGGATAATCCGCTGGTGCTGCCCTTCCCGGCGGCGGCCAAGACGGGCACGACCAATGATTTCCGCGACAACTGGACGATGGGTTACACGCCCGATCTGGTGGTAGCCGTGTGGACGGGCAACACGGACAACAGTGAAATGGTGAACATCTCTGGGCTGACGGGGGCTGCGCCGCTGTGGCGCGATTTTATGACGGCCGTCTACGGCAACTACGATCTGCTGTCCACACTGGGCGTGGAGGGGCCGCGGGAATTTACACCGCCGGCAGGGTTGGAGAAACGGCCGTTGTGCGCTCTCACCAGCATCACCCTGGGTGCGACGGAGTGTACACCGTCCGGCCAGGAGTGGTTCCTGGTGACAACGCCGGCGGACGAACCCACCCCTGACCCCTCCCTGGTGCGCTGGCAGCAGATTGAACCGGCCGTGTGGCGGGCGACGGCCGTGCCGCTGCCGCCCCTACCCGCCGAAATCCTGGCCGCGCAACCGGTGGATGATAAAACGCCGCCGCCGCAAATCTATTGCCACTTTGCCCAGGGCACGGACACGGCCGTGCTGCCGCCCGACGCCCTGCCCCAACTTTTCCTGGCCCCGCCGCGCAACCCGGAAAGCCTGAAAGCGGCCCACGAATGGGCGCAGGCGCGTGGCCTGCCGCTGCTGCCCACCCAGACCTGCACCGACGACCTGCTGGCCGTCGCCCGCGACCCCAACCGGGTAGCCACCTACCGCATCACCAGCCCGGCGCAGGGCGACCGGGTGAACGGCGTCCTGCCCATTGTGGGCACGGCCGACTTTGACCCGCAGGTGGTGCAGTTCTACAAAATTGAACTGGGCATCCCCAGAGAAGATGGCAACTACGACTGGGTGACATTGGGCGACACGCACAACACGCCCGTCATCAACGGCCCGCTGGAAATGCTGCACGCCGACGCCCTGCCGCCCGGCAACTACCTGCTGCGCCTCATCGTCGTCAAAGACAGCAACTACGTCGGCGAACCGCACACCATTGCCATTACGATTGGGTCATAGGATCACGGATTGGACGGATGAGACGGATTTTCACGGATAATCAGTAGAACGAAACGTCTTGCGGCGAGACACCCGATTTCTTGGGGGAAGTCGGATGTCTGTTTAATTCGGCAATAGAAAGGTGTCATTCCGAACGAAGTCTTCGGAGTGAGGAATCCCTACACCTCGATTATTCCAGATAAATGGGATCCTCTGGAAGATACTTCGATAAGCTCAGTACAGGCTCTCGGAACGGCAATTCGCGGATTGCCGATTTTTCACTTTTATCATTCATAGGCGATAGCGGCCAAAAATGAGAATTGCTAAATTGCTAAACTGGATTGGTTTTCAAGAAGCCCAGGCAATAAATGGCGTCATACTTTGATCCGCATCACTCATTCACGAATCAGCCGAATTTCCAGATGGCCGCCGACAGCTTTGGCGTACTTCTGCAAGGTAGCAATGGAGGGCGAATGTTTTTGGCTGCCACCACCAGCTTCCAGACGAGCAACCGCCGAGGTTTTGGTGCCCATTCTCTCGGCTACGTCTGCCTGGGTCAGTCCGGCTTCTTTGCGCGCCCGTAACAATTCGTCAAACAAGGAAAACTCAGCCTCAAGTGCTTCATACTCTTGTTTGAAGTCAGAGTCTTCCATCCATTTATTAACCATCTCATTATGTGTTCTCATCATATACCTCTACCAGTTTTCCAGAACGTCAGCCATTCTGCGGCGAGCAATCTCCAGTTCCTTCTTCGGTGTTTTTTGTGACTTCTTGATGAAGGTATGAAGAATGACAATTCTCCGGTCTACAATCGTGCAGAAAAAGGCACGGCCGATCCCTTCTTTACCTTTTGCCCGGATTTCAAATAACCCTTTTCCCATTGCACGGGTGAACGGCATACCCAGATTGGGGCCAAAGACAATCATTCGCTCGGTGATCCTGGCATAATAAGCACGAATGCCAACAGGTCAGGAATCAATGTCTTCTTGGACATGCTCAGCATAATAAATGATCTCCCAATCCATGTACGGATGTTAACGTATTTGTTAATTCTTGTCCAATGGAGATCAAGTTGACCTGGCCTGATGTGCAGGCCGGGTTTTTGTTATACTTTGGGCGTTATGGAAAGCATACCCGTCGAAAGAGTCACCAGCGCCCGTATTCCCACCGATTTTGGGTTGTTTCAGTTGAGCCTGTATCGCAGCGCGGCCGATGACAAGGAACATCTGGCGCTGGTGATGGGGGAGGTGGCCGGGCAAGAAGAGGTGTTGGTGCGTATCCACTCCGAATGTTTTACCGGCGACGTGTTGGGGTCGCGGCGCTGTGACTGTGGGCCGCAGTTGCAACATGCGATGCAGCGCATTGCCGCCGCCGGGCGCGGCGTGATTGTTTATCTGCGCCAGGAAGGGCGGGGCATTGGCCTGGCCGACAAACTGCGGGCGTACAATTTGCAGGAGATAGGGTATGACACGGTGGACGCCAATTTGATGCTCGGTCACCAGGCGGATGCACGGGTTTACACGGCCGCGGCCCATATTTTGCACGATTTGGCAGTACGCTCGGTGCAATTGCTGACGAATAACCCGGACAAGATCGCCGGTTTACAGGCAGCCGGTATACCGGTAACGGCGCGGCTGTCGCTGGCTCCAGCCGTGACCCCCGAAAACGCCGCTTACCTGAAAACCAAAGTGGAAAAAATGCGCCACCTGCTTGATCTGGACGCTTCCCCTGCGGCCAATGGGGTGGCACGGCCGTCTACGCCCCGTCCCTTTGTCACCCTCAGCTATGCCCAAAGCCTGGATGGTTCTATTGCCGCCCGGCGTGGCCAACCCACGCCGCTCAGTGGGCCAGAGGCGCTGCACATGACCCATCACCTGCGCGCCAGCCATGCTGCTATCCTGGTGGGCATTGGCACCGTGCTGGCCGATGACCCCCGGCTGACGGTGCGGCTGGTGGAGGGGGAACAGCCGCAGCCGGTGGTGCTAGACGGCCGTCTCCGTTTCCCCCTCTCCGCCCAACTACTGCAACACCCCAAACCGCCGCTCATCATCACCACGCCCCAGGCGGACGCCGCCCGGCAAACGGCCCTGGAAGCAGTGGGTGTGGAAGTGGTGCGCGTGGCGACCGCGCCAGACGGCCGTGTCTCCCTCTCAGCGGCGCTCTCCATTTTGCAGGCGCGGGGTTTGGGCAGTCTGATGGTGGAAGGTGGGGCAAACATCATCACCAGTTTCCTGACGGCGCAGATGGTTGATCGCGTTGTCATCACCATTGTCCCTCGTCTCCTCGGTGGATTGCCCGCCATCACCTCCTTGAACGGCCACACCCTGCCCACCCTGCACCATGCCCACTACCACCAACTCGGCGCGGACATGGTGGTGACGGGAGAGGTGGGGTGAGGGGGTGATGAGGTGATCTCTCAATCTTCCAATTACCAATGACGAGTGACAAGTGACGAGTGACGAGTGAC
>CAADGU010000314.1 GCA_900696625.1 uncultured Chloroflexota bacterium
CGTGTCATCCAGCTTATCGGTCACGGCTTTAATGGCGGCCACTTCGGTATCCACCGCGTCATCAATGGCCGCCAATTGCGTGTCCAGGTTGGCGGCTGCCAGGCCAACGGCCGTGCGGATGCCTGCTGCGTCCAACCCGGCAGGCCCCTGTTCCAGAGCGTTAGTGGTGAAGCGGAATGTACCGCCGTCATCTTCCAGCGTGTCATCCAGCTTATCGGTCACGGCTTTAATGGCAGCCACTTCGGTATCCACCGCGTCATCAATGGCCGCCAATTGCGTGTCCAGGTTGGCGGCTGCCAGGCCAACGGCCGTGCGGATGCCCGCTGCATCCAAAGTAGAAAGGCCAGATTGAATCTCAGTCACGGCCGTTGCTGCAAGCTCGCTAGAGCCGATAGCGTCAGCCGCTATCTTGTCGGCCGTAATCGCATCAGTGGCAATCTTGGCGGCGGTTATGGCATTATCGGACAGGCTGACGCCGTTGGTCACGGCCGTGACCGCGCCAATGGTAGAAGATGTCAGGTTGCCGGTGGTGGCTAATGCGGTCGTCCCGAACATCACATCGTAGACCGCCTCATCCAACACACAGCACTCCAATCGGATAGCCAGCGCACCGGCAACATGGCAGAAAATAACCATCGGGCCAATGGTGTTGGTGTCGGTGGCATCCAACACAGCATAATAAATACCATTGCTGATGTGCGTGGCCCCGCCGCTGTTTTTGTTCGCCAGCGACGTGGCCCCGGTCTTCCATATTTTGATGTCTGTGTTGGCTATGGTGAGAGCGGTTTCTTCTGTGTTGCCGTCCGTACTGTCGAGGAAGTGCCCCAACGGCACCTCCTGGCTTGCTGTGGATTGTCGTAAATATATCATGTCATCCCCTGCTGCCTCATGTGGTGGATCACCACTGGTATACTAATGCCGCCACCCGCCACCACCGTACCCCCGCCAAAATCGTTGAGAGTCAGTGTGCCAACAATTGTGCTTTCGTATGCCCCTAATGCCAGATTGCCCGCTGCTGTGATTGGGCTGCTGCTGTCCGTTCGGCTGTCCGCAAGCCCCCAAGACCCCGCTGCCGGCTTGCGGTAGTAGCGGATGGTTGTCGTTGCTCCGCCAACGATCTCCAGCCCAAACGAGTCGCCGGCGTTGACCGTAGTAGTGATGTCTGAGCCTAGTTGACTAAATGACCCGTTGACATATTTCCAGATGCGGGCAATGCCCACATTGGCATTTCCCTCCCGCATTACGATCTCTAGCTCGTAACTGTCAATGTTCGCGCCGCTGTCCGGAGAGGAGATGCGGCCATCCAGCGTAAAAGAGGCATAATCGCCGGCCGTTGCCTTCGCCGCCAGCGTGACATACACCTCGCAATCCGGCCCATATGTGGCAGCGTTGTAATACTCGGCGCACGCGACAGACACCGTCGCCGCCCGCGCCAGATTAGACGCCACCTGCATCCCGCCACCGGCCCATCCAATGGCTGACCAACTGGCAGACAGCGGCGGCCCGGTGTTGCTTCGGTCGAAGCTATCTAGTATGCCGGTCGTTGGAAACGCCATGGTTTATTTGTTGTGACAATGGATTGTCACCATTCCATCCCACTCGTGTGCATCAATCAATCCTGTGCTGCAATTAACAAATACTGTTTCATCGTCATGCAAATGGATAACTTTCCCATCTGCAGCAACAAGTTGAGCCATAACAAACAGCATCATAAACACAATCAAAATTATTTTTGCTCTCATTTTTTGTGCCTTTTCCTTATTATGAATCTACAACGGAATAAATGACCCAGCCGGATACCTGCACGGCGGCCGACAGATTGAGGTATACATCCTTGTTGGCGATTGATGTTTTTATGGCTGCGATGTCAGGGGCGGTGGGTCCCCACACAAGTGGCACACCGGCAATGAGTGACATAGGCCCCGTCAAGTTTGTATGAGGAATTTCGCTCTCCTCTTTCAAGGTTGCTATTACATTCCCGGCAGCCACAAGGCAAATGCCTAAAATTGCTATTTTCACGCTGGCTGCACCGGAAATGATAGTGGTGTTGCCGCTGTCAGCCGTGTGTATGATTGCCCGCCCGACTTTTGTAACATCTGCCGTTTTCAAAAACTGATCCGATGGCAAAACCACTGGCACACTATTCGCCATCGTTTGCTGCCCCCGCGCCGTCAGTCCCAATATGTCCCGTACTTTTATGGCACTTGCATTCAATACACTCATCATCAATCTCCTAAGAAACAGTGGGCAACGGCCGTACCGTTACCGATCCATTACTATTCCGCGTCATAGCCGCCTGTGTCACCGTCAACCCACTCACATTGTGGGTCGCAGTAAACGCATCTACTGCGAGATATGTGCTGTTTTTGGTCACGGTTGTAAATGTGCCCCCAGCCCCATCCGGCCACGTTATGCTGGCCGTCGTAATGACATCGTCAGAATCCCGTGTAAACGTTCCCGCCCACGCCTCTGTCAACGTCCACTGGAGCAATAACACTTCTAACTCCAACGCGCCGGGCAGCACATCCCCGCCATAATTGCTGGCAATATCCGCCCTTAAATAATAACGCCCTTTCTGGAACGTTGTCACCGTGCCGTTTGTGTGGGTCAGTTCAATGTCATAATACCAATCACCAGCCACCCGGCCATCAGTATCCCCTGGCAAAATGCTGATGACCCCCACATTAGATGTACTGAAATTCCATTGGCTGCTATTTGCCGTTTTAGTCAGCGACAAAATTAAATCACCATCCGGCCGATTGCGTACCATCAGGCGAGCCTCGGCCACATTACCACTTGCGCCCAGGCTGTGAGCAAACGTAATGGTTGCATTGTCACCACGAGTGTGATCAACATCCACCCACGCCGGTTCTGTGCTTATCCATGCCATAATAATTCACCTAATAAACGGTATATTTAGCATTCAGGTAATCACGTACCTGCTGCCGCTGACTGTTATTCAATGCACCACTGTAAAACAACGCCGCCTTTATCCGGCATGGTTGGAAATTTGTCGTATCACTGGCCAGCCGGATGCTTGCCACATTTGGCCGTGAGCCGGGGTTTCCTGTCTGCTCATTATCATTTACTCCCAACACACTGGCCGCACCATTAACCACTGCTGATATGATGACAAATGTGCCCACTGGCGGCGTAAGGGAATGCGCCAGCGCACTGGTTACGAATAACCAATAAACTGATGTCATCCTGATTACAAAATCAAACCCATCAATCAACCAATCATTTGCCGCACCTGCCGCGGTTTGCTCCGCCACAACAAATACACTAACAGGTTGCGTTTTGCCAGACAGTGCAACATACAAACTATCATTTGACCCATCGAATGTAATACCAGTCGCTTGCCGCGTCGGTTTATTCGCCGCCGTGCCCTGCACTAAATGATTGCCCTCTCCACTCAAATCCCCCCAATGACCCACCGGATCGCCAATCCCGGCCGCTGCACCACCAGTAGCCTGGTATACCTCCTGGTCATCCTCATACCAGGCAAATAAATCAGCAATATCATTAGGGGGAGTGTACCCGCTGCTGCCACTGGCAATATCGGCCAGCAAAAAGTACCGCCCCTTTTGAAACGTTGTCACCGTGTCATCTGTGTGGGTCAGTTCAATGTCATAAAACCAATCGCCGGCCGCTGAATCCTCAGTATCCGCGGGCAATATCGTTATCACGCCCACATCAGACGTACTAAAATCCCATTGGCCGCCATGATCGGTTTGGGAAAGCGAGAAAATCACCGCCCCCCCCGGCCGGTTGCGCACTACCAGCCGCGCTTCGGCCACATTGCTGCCCGCGCCCAGGCTGTGAGCAAACACCATGCTGGCACTATCACCCCGTATATGGTAGCAATCTACCCTTTCAGGCTGCACGCTGGCCCAGCTCGTCATAAACCCACTTCCTTCTGGTACGCAACCTGTGCCGCGTACAAGTCAGCGTCATCCAACTCCGCCGTGCGCAGCTCTGGCAAAGCGCCGGGTGGACCACCCCGGCTAACTACATCCGTAACCAGCATGTCTTTAATGTTGGCAAACACGCCATTGGGGTCTGCGGCGTCCACCGGGTAAACCTCATCACGCACAACGCCTGGCCGCACCTGGTCTGGCGCCAACAATGGCCCGGCCAATGATCGCCGCAGCCCGTCTGGCATCAGACGGTACGCAGGCTCACTCAGGTCTACCTGTTCGTAGTAAAATTTGCGCCCCACCCCCACCCGCGCCCGGTAATGGTTCAAGGACGCATCTCCCAGCTTAACCAACCCCTCTATCCGTTTCAGCGCCGTTTCCCCGTCCAGGTTCAACACCTGAAACGTATTGGCCTGAATGTTGCCCACCGTCAGGAAGGGGCAATCCGTGGTGATGAGATCGTTTAACACGGCGCTCAAATCGTCAGCCGCAGACAACACCACCGCGCTTTCCTGCCACGCGGCCGTCAGCCAATAACCACAGGCCAACACGTCCAGGGTGGGTGTTTGCGCCTGCTCACTAATACTGATGACAAATGGCGCTGGCCAGGCACGAGCCGCCAGTTCCATTTGCGCCATATTCTCAGCTTCAGCTTCGGTGTAGGTGGGGTTTTCATACGTGTGTTCAATGCGCCCGTAGCGGGCAGTACTGGCGTCATTCACAAACCAGGCCGTCACTTTTTGCGTAGGCTGATATTGTAACAGGCTCACATCATCAAACCAGGTGGAAGCGCCGTTGGTATTGGCGCACATAAACCAGATTTGCACCCCGGTACACCCGGCCGGGGTGGTGAAGTCCACATTCACCTGTGTGTACGTAGTGCCCGTAACCCCCGTTGACGTAACCGCTACAATGCTGGCCCCGGCCGTCACATCCCACACCTCATACCGCCCGGCCACGCTGCCATTTCCCCGCGCCCAAAAGCTCAGGCGGTATTGCGTCTCTTCCTGGGCATGAATGGTCTTGCCCACCTTTGTGTCCCGGTTGGGGCCAGCCACCAGCAAACAGGCATAGGTGCCCGTGCGCACATTGGTGTTGGTTTGGGTGATGGTACCATCCCCGGCCACATCGCCAAACGTTTCAAACGTGTGGCCCGTGTCTGTGCTGGGCGTTTCCCACCCCCCGTTTTCCATCAATTCGTCCGATTCCGTAATATCATCTTCGGAATAAGTTGACCGGGTGGCGTTGTAAACCGGCTGGCTTTGGTCAATCAGAGAGCGCCGCCGCCTCACCCGTCCATAGGCCAAATCCAGTTGCATCACCATGCCATCCCACACCACTTCCCCGCCATACACCTTTTCCACATGGTTCCCCAGCCAGATGTAGAAAGCGTTGAATATCTCACTCACCTCATTGGCTGAATCTGGCGCGGCTACCAACTGAAACGCATAATCCCACAGCCCGCCAATCCACTGCTCACTGGACGCGCCCGGTTTCATGCGCCTGGTCAAGTCGGCAATAAACGCCTGACCCAACAGGTAAGGTGCATACATCATCGTGCCATGCTGAATATCCGGCATTACCAGCTTGCCTCCCCACCCCGGCGATAAGTCCGCCAGCGGTCATTGATCTCCAGAGAAACATTAAACAATCCGGCTATTGGCTGGTTAGTTGAACCGGCCATTGCTGCTACCAACAGCCCCCCACTTCGGGGTACGTAAAAATTCCCAGGACTAACTCCACATTCATCCTCAACAGTTTCCGTTGTCACATTCAGGGCCAGACCCGTAAATCTATCTGTTGGCAGGCAAGAAATCTCCCCTTTTGTCACATTATGCAGAATGTTTGCATCACTAGACCTGACGATCCTGTCAGCCGGAATAAAAGTGAGTGTGTTCAACCGTAAATCATCGCCAACCACACCATCTACCAATTCTGCATAAATGTGTAATCTGACCAGGGCCATTGAATCTTGCGTCCATGCTTTTTTGCCACCCATCGGCGGTATATCGAAGATGCCCAACGGCAATGGTTTGTAAAGGTTGGTGCCGGCACCCACCACATACTGACGTTCACCAAAACGAATATCATCAGCCGCCCCGTTCAGGTCTATGGCTGCCTGAATAGCAAATGTTTTAGCCGTGGTGCCAGACCAGCGCAGCAGTACCAAATAACGCCCCTTAGCGTGCAACTTATTATCACTACCATATGCCTGAGAAACGGTCTGACGAATGCGCCGGGCATTACTGCCCACCGCCGCAAAGCTGACTTCTACGGTGTGCCCGCCATAAGCATTGGCATCTGCTATTTTGGCGGCGTCTGTGCCCGTTGTGCCGTCATGCAAATCCCATATGGGCTTAAAATCATCAATGCCCTCATTGATCTCACGAATGCCGGCCCATACCTGTGATATTGGGCCAGCGCTATTGTTGGCAGCTATAAGCTGCAATGAAGACACTCTGCCCTCAGCCGTCCCCCCACCAGAAAGTGCCAATGTGCCCCCAACTAGGCTTAAGTTAGAAGCGGAAAAGGGGCGGCTCTCTGGCGATTCAAAGAAACGATGTCTGTCTAGTTGCAAGACCGGTTCCAACGTATCCGCCTGCATGTTGGGTGTACGCATACGGCCGCGCCCTGGCAAATGTACCAATCCGCCATACACCAGCGCTCGCTTCACCGCCTCTCCCCCCGTTTGCCAGTGATACCACACCCAACCGGGCAACTGTTCATTGCTGATGTATTCCGCCGCGTCTTCTAATACATTTTCCAGATAGGTCACATCACGCCGGATCAAGTCCTTGTCGGCAATGTTCAAAAGCGCAAATTCATCCCGGATCATCAATTCACCAGGATGTGGGCCACGCACATCCCAGGGTTCAGCAATATAAAAGTCCTCACCATCAAAATGAACCAATGGCGTGCCTTCATCATTCGCCAGATAGTGCCGTGCTTCTACCATGCCTACCGATCCTTAAACTCCCTGATCTGCCTCGACCGCTGCCGGCCCACCAGCCGTGCCGCCAACTCTGCATCACGGGCATTGCCCACATTGAATTGGAAATTGTCCTGGCTGGTGAAGCTGCCCGCGCCGCCTGTCGCCGCCCCAGCCAAAGCTGGCGCAATCGCCGCGCCCAAATTCAATGGCTGCACACTCGCCAGATCATCCAATGCCCGGTGAATTCCCCGTATGCCCAATTCAAACGGGGTAGGGCTGCCAGGGATCATCCAATCCGGTATCTTTGGTAGATTGATTTGGAAGCTAAATACTTTGCCTTGTAGCCATTCCCAGAAGCCCTTGATAGAATCCCACAACCCCTGCACCCACGTAATAGCCCCGTTGACCGCGCTGCCAATTTCCAACATGGCCCCCAACACGATGGCCGCCAATTGCTTTGCTGCCGTTTTCACACGTTCCCACCAGGCAATGATTTGCAGAGCAACACCCAACACAATAACCACCAACTGGCGGGCAGCAATCCCCGCCTGATTAAACGCCCACATGATAATAAACCATAGTTGCCGTGCTGCCGTTTTCACACGTTCCCACCAGGCAATGATTTCCAGCATTTTGATGCTGATAATGAAGGCCAATTGATGGGCCGCGATCCCCGCCTGGTTTAATGCCCACATGATGATGACCCCCAACTGTTTGGCAGTGGGAATTACCTTGTTGACGATATGATCACTTAAGGCAACAAGCGCCGGCTTTAGGCTATTTTCCCAAAAGTCAGTCAGAATATCCCGAATACCGCCCCAATTTTCTTCCCATGCCGTCCGCAAAAGGGCTACCACTGCAATCAAGGCCAGAATAGGCCATGTAACCGCCGCTAAACTGATAGCCAGGCTGATCAACGCTGGCAACAAAACAGACAACACCACCCCCGCCAAAATAATCAGGGCATCTTTCCAACTCAGGAATTGAATAATTGTATTGGCCAATGGCACTAACGTAGTCGTAAACCAATTGCCCAATTGTTGTAATGCGGGCAATACACGCCCCACAATTGGCTGAATAAACGCCTGAAACTGAGGGATTCCCTGTGTGGTCAGCCAGACGAAAAACGCACGCAACGCCGGCAATCCGGTTGTGTTTAGCCAGTCCACCGCCCCACCAATGCCATTGGTCAAGGTGGTGGCAAAGTTATCAATAGCGCCCATCACTGCCGGGCTGCCCAGAAATTCCAGCACCGTGCCCAATTTGTCTTTGAGCAGTTCAAAGATCGGTTCCCCAATCCGGCGCAGCGTGGCCGCTTTCCAGTCCTGCAAATTAGAGAGCATCCCATTGAACGTGCCTGACTGCGCATCCATCAGGCCGCCATACTTATCTTGCATCAGGGTCAGCACGGTTTCCATTGCTTCCGGCAGTGGGGAAAGCAGAGAACCAGACTTGTCAAACTCCAGCCCCAATGCCGCCAACTCCGCCCGGTTGGTAATACCCAACTCAGACATCCGGGCAATGGCTTCCCCCGTCGCCCCGGCCGAAAACTTACCAATCAGCAAGGCCATTTCCTGGAAACTGCTGCCTGTGCCACTGGCCACATCCCCGGCGATGGTTCTAATATCTTTCCCGGCAAAGCCGAACTGTTCGGCCACTTCCTCTGCATGAAGACCAAAGCCTTGCAGAATTCGATCCGCTTCCACTACCTGTGGCAATTCAAATGGCGTCCTGGCTCCAAAATC
This sequence comes from uncultured Chloroflexota bacterium, assembly GCA_900696625.1. Lineage (GTDB taxonomy): Bacteria > Chloroflexota > Anaerolineae > Promineifilales > Promineifilaceae > CAADGU01. The sequence continues at coordinate 8,598 of CAADGU010000314.1, forward strand.
CGCCAAATCCGCCATACGCTCTTCAGCGGCCTCTGCGCTGCCTAACAGCACTTCAAACTGAGTATTGTACTGTTCAAATTGGGCATTACCCCCCACCATCTCCCCCACCAGATCGCCCACGCCCGCGGCCACGCGCCCCAGCCCATTGGCAATGGCGCTGCCCACCCCCAGCCCAATGCCCGTAACCAGGTTATTGGTCATGCCCCGCACACGGCCGAAGACCCCACCCACTTTACTGTCATCTGGGAGGATGTTGATAATCGCGTCAGCTAAGGTAATGCCCATAATTTGCCCGCTAAATGCAAAACATATTGTTTTGCTATCAGAACATCACTTGCACACAAAGCCGCCCACAGCGGCTTAAATTACCCGGTCAGGCGGTTTGCCTGTTTGCCTTCCCTTGTGCCACCAACAGGCCCAAAAAGGCGTTGGCTTTTTCGCCACTAAAACCGCAATCTTCCACCAACACGTGGCCCACCGCTGCCCCATAGCGTTGGGCCACCTGCCCTAACCTTTGCTTCCCTAACGGGGCCGCCGGAATGGGTGTTAGCTGCTGAAACATGGCCCTTATTCGCACCAACACCTGATCGGCTTCCTCACCAATCATCTGATAATCCCGCGTCAACACCTGGGTAGTCGCCTGTTCCAACTCTGTGAGCAGCACGGCCGTCCGCTTCCTTTCTGCCTCTTGTGGATTCAGCTTCTTTTTCATCATGCACCCCGCACACTACACTATGCCGCGTTTTAATTAGCAGCAAGTGTGAACCAATGCACATCAAAGCAGCGGCCAAACCACATACGCCAGATGCACACCTGACGTGTGCCCGTTGCTGTATCCGTGCAAGTTGTCCAATACGTGAAGGGCAGTAATTGTTTTAGATACCATCTCATTTCCAATTCTCCGTAATTGCCCGGTAATGCTGCCTTCGTTTGAACGTTTCAGGAGATTGCCGGGTCAGGTGATAGTTGCCGCAATGTTCACACTGATAAAACCACATCCATACACCCCGCGACCGCATCCGCCTGGTTGCGCTTTTGGCACTGCTTTTTGTCAGGAATACGGTCTTTTTTTTGCATGTGGCCATCTTTTGCTTAAATTATTCGTTTCTTTTGCACTTTCATCATGCACTCCGTTTCATTTGCCGATTACTACGGAAAGGCGCTGAACGGGGCATCACATCACCGGCCATGCCGCGTGCGGCCGTTCCCGCTGGCACACATCAATCAATCGGTCAGTCAGCCCATGCCGTTCACAATACGCCACCAGGCGGAGCGCCGTGGCCGAAAGCGTATCACCTTCCACCCGCGCCTGATTGATTGCCAGTTCCATAATCAATTCCTGCATTTCCGTTTCGTCAAAGTATTGGGTGAGCAGCTTTACAAATGCCGCTGCCCAATTTCCCGATAGTACCGCTGCACTACCCCCGCCGAATCGCGCTTCCAACCGATCAATTCTAGTTGTGATGATGGCCACAATGTCACGGAGGTCAGATAGCTTTTTTTTTGTTCTGCCAATTCCTTTTCCAGTTTGGCCGTGCCTGCATTCACATCCGCCCGCAAAACAGTTACATCAGGTGCCTGCATGGCCTGAATTGCCGTCAAAATCACCCGCTGCTGTTGGCTAATGGCCGCCAGGTCATGCCGCAATTCCTCATCCATTCGCCCCCCCTAACAAATCCATCACTGCCTCGATTTGTTGCCACACTTCCCGACGATGGGCCATAACTCGATCCCGGCTCATCTCCACATCAATGCTGGTACGGTTAATAAACACCGTCGCCTCCAACTTTTCTAAATCCCGGCGCACTTCAATGTTTTGCGTTTGGGAATGTTCCAGGGCATACAGGCAGCCATGAATCCGCACCAACCGCTTCAACTCTATCTGGTAGCGTTCCTTACGGAGCGGCTGCGTTCGTTCCAATTTAGCATTTTTAATCGCCTCATCCAACGCCGCCCGAAACCCATCATCCGCCTCATTCATGGCCTTATTTCCTCACCCGCCACTGCCAGCAATTTGCTGGCGCTCATTTCTGTAGCAGAACCCTTCTTCCCGCTGCCTTTTTTGCCGTTCAATGCCTGCCCCAGCAGATGAATGGTGTTTACCGCTATCCGTTCTGCTATCCACTCCTGCCGGCGCATGTAAGCGGCCGTCATCATGGCTAAATCCAGAGGTGCTACTTCCGCAGCATCCAAACCCCATTCTGCGCGTGCTAATTCCTCGATCTCCCAATCGTACTGACCCCATTGTTGACGAATGTCACCAGGTTGCCAAAAGGGTAAGCCAGTTGCAGCACCCCCCACAATGCTGCTAACGCTTCGGTATCATCGGCGTTTTCTTCAATCCATTCCCGATCCCGTTGCAACTCTGGCGAGTAATCAAATAAGGCATCATTCAACAGGTCAATGCTGCCCAGGAGCAGCCCCCCCACTTGTTGCAGCAAACCCGCGGCCACATCCAGATTCACGCTTTCACTGCCATCTTCATTGGTAGTGGTCAGTTGGATGTTGCCCGCGCTGCGCAACACGCCGATGATGATTTGCAGCGGTTCCCCAAACCGTTCCCGCCATTCCCGCGCTGCCTTCATGGGCAAGGCATGTATGGTGTAAGATTTGCCACCCAATGTGACCGCCGCCTCTCTGGTCTTGACCTGGTGATTATTGGCTGTGGGCATCGTCCACCACCTCCAGTGTCACATTGGCCGGGTCAACATATTGCCCACCCAACACATCCGCCAGCTTCACATCCGTGCGACTGTTAATGTAGTGCCAGACCACTACCCCATTGGTAATCACCGCCCCCAATGCCACCACCATTGCCGCCAACGCCTGCTGCAACGTTTGCGCATCCGCCTGTGTTACCCAGCCCACAGTCACCAACAGCGCCAACAGGCTGGTAACGGCCGTCATCCAAAATTCTGTTGTCTTATACCCTGCTTTCATGCCTTTCTCCCATGACATTATTGAATTGATGTAGGGGCGTGTACCTCACCGCCCCTACTATTCACCACTAACTGCTAACTGGACGCCGGCGCCGTCACGCGCTGCCATTTGAACATGCGGTTGCTGCTGGCCGTGTTTGCCAGCCCCTTTACCTGCAAAGGAATGCCGGCATAATCATCGTTGGCCTGACTAAATTCCAATTCCCCATTCAGGAAAAACGTGGCCCGGTCAAGGAAAACGCGCACGGGCTGCGCCGTATCCGTGCTGTCATACAAGATGCCCTCAAAACCGAATATGTATTTTTCCATGAAGGGATCGCCGCCAATGGCCAGTTCTTCATATGCCTTTTGCCCCGCCCCGGCCGCGGTAGTGGTCACATCCGCGCTTTCGCCACCGCTGGCCAGGGCCAAATTCAGCGCCGTTGTTTCCGCCAGAATCGTTTCAATGGTCACATGTTCATTGATCTTGCGCCGATCCAGCGGTCCCAAAATCTGGTCAACTGTGAACTCCATTTCTTCATATTCATACTTGAATTTCACCGGCTCTTTTGTCCAGCCCATTTTTACCCACCCGCTGCCCCACGCTGCGCCGGCTGCCACCGACGTTTCGTCAGGCAATGCGGTGCCGATGGGCGCATACCACACAGTCGCCTTAGATTTGAGTAAATCTCCAATTGCTTCAGGCATTGTCTTTGCCTCCTAACTCGTTTTGCGCAACTGGCAGCGAAAAAAGGCCAGCGTATACGGCCACTCAATTCCCGGTTCTTTCAGCGGTGTGGCCCGCCCTTCTTCCTGCGCTCCCAACAGCGCATATGATGGCTGATAATTCAACGCTTCCCGCAAAGCGCGGTACACACTCTCTGCACTCAGCGTTTGCTGGTGAACGTTGCCACCAGTCCCATAACATTTGAATTGGAAAGAAGCAGTGATGACCATGCCGCTTTCATCCTGCCCGCCGCCGCGCCGTTTGAAGACCAAACACGCGCCGCTTGCTGGCTTCCACCCATCAGGAGGGGAATCCAGCCCGGCGTGAAGGCGCGTGCTAACCAGCGCCGTCAAGGTGGCATTAGCAGCTAATACCGTGCGCAGGATGCTATGCTCATCAATCACAATGCACCCCTGCCGGCCGCCACTACCTTGCCGCCCATCTGCCCGGCCACCGTTTCTAATGCCGGGTACAAAAATGCCGTCCGCTCTTCCTGGAAGATAGCGTATTCCGCCCCCACCGCCACCACTGCTCCATTCTTGGGGGGATCGGCTTTGGGGGCCATATCCTTTTCAGATGCGGCATTTTTGGCGGAGCTTTGCGCCTGGCCGTAGGTATCGGCTTTGGGCGTTACGGCATACACAGAATTCATCATAAAGCCGGTATCCACCTGGCCGTTATTGCGGATGTTGACTTTGGTCTGGCCTTCCACCAGGAACGCTGCTTGATCCACCATAGCATCACTGGCATTCCGTAGCTTCAGTTTCACCGTATCTTCATACCATCTAACTGCCATCTGTCACCGCCTTCAAATCCAACACCAGACCAGACGGCCCACGCTTCGGTTCACCCACAATCTCAAACCGGCGCGAAGGTGAGAGCGTGACACCGTGCCGTTTGGTAATCGTGATCCGGTTTTGCGGGTTGATCGTGGTACCAATGGGCAGGCGCACTTTGGCATCAATGATGGGCACGTTGCTGGTATCCAACTCCTCATCAATCACATCAGACCGGAAACCACAGGCCATTGCCACGCCCGCCACCCAGGAAGGGTTGGGATTGCCAAAAGCATCTGCCCCGGCGTCCGTGTAAACGTCAATGGTGCAGGTGTCCATCATGTGAACATCCTGGGCCGTCTGCAAACCGGTCAATTCCGCTGTGGTAAAAACCCAACTCATCTTGCCGGTGCCTCATTTGCCACCCAGCTACCCACATCCGCCGTTGGCCTGGGCCACACGTGGGCATGAAGAGAGCGTGGCGCACGCCGGGCACTGTGCCACCGGGCCATCCGCATATATTGGTCAAACGCCTGATGTCTGACGAATTGGCCGCCATCAGCGGAGAAGTCATACTTATCCGCCCAGGCCGTTGCCTTTTCTTCCCACACCCGCGCCGCCGCCGCGTGCAAATCGTAGGTGGCTATCCAGTCCTCATTGACATCTTGCGTTGGCGGCGATGTGGACGTATCCCAGGTATACGGTTGTTCACCCTGCTCATCAAGCACCGGGTAATCATCCAGGATAGCGGTCAAGGTGTCATCATCGTAGCCGTTGCTATCGTCCGGTTCATTCACCATCCGCCTGAGTTGATCCAACATCGCCGCCGTTACGCTCATCATGCACCTGCCTTAAACGCGGATGTACTCAATGTAGGCATTGCCCACCAGACCCGCCAGCGTCGCGGAAGCGGTGATGGTCAGGTATTGGCTACTTGACCACTTTTGCCGCGCCTTACCATTGGTGCCGCCGTCACTGACGTTATCCAACACTTTGGCTGCCGTCGCCACGCTCTGGCCATCAATCAGGTTGTCAGCCGATGTTGACCCGTTGGCCGCAATGCCCGCGTCCACTGTGGCCGCGCCAGAAGAGGGTGTGGTAATGTTCAACACCAGCCGGGTGACAATAATGTCAGCCCCTTCCGGGTTAGCCAGAGACAAAACCCCACCGGCCGTTGTGCCGGTCACGGCCGTTAATGCCACTTTATAAGCGCCTTTCTGTTCGCTCATGATCGTACCTCTCACTTATGACCGGTCATCAGACCAGGCCACCTTATGCCGCAAACGTAATGGCCCCACTGACCACCTGGCTGCCATCAGGCAGTACCACCACCAGATACCAGGTATCTGCCCCGGTTTCCGTAATAGTCAGGTCAATGTCACCATCCGCTTCACTCTGCAAAATCCAGGCCAGTTTCGTAGTCAGTTCTTTGATAATGGCCCCATCCGTTCCAATTGCCACCGATGTAGCCGGCGCGGTGCCACTGATGGCTACGCCGCCAGAATCATCAGACAGGAACGCCGTCACATACCCTGGCACCGCCAGATCAGCCCCGCCCGCGTCCTTCAGTTGAATCGCCACATTAATGGCGTCATTCGCTTCCGCGCCAACGGTGATCACCGCGTTCAGGGGTGCATTTGCTGGATACCATCCCATTGTCTTGCTCCTTATGCTACCGATAACCGATTACCGATAACCAATTACCCATTAGCTGCTGGTCAACACGGCCCAGGGGTAGCGCGTGGCCGCATTGCTGTTCACCCGGTTCACCGGGTTGGGAACGGCAAAGCCCAAACGCATCACCACCATAATCGCCGCCATGCGCTGCTGTAACAGGTTGTAGACAATGTTTCCGGCCCCGTCCTGAATGACGCCCTGGGTAAACACCTCAAACTCCATGTCCATGCGCATAGAATAGGCCAGTTGCGACCAGTCACCAGCAATCAACAGATTAGTGGCGCTGCCTGCCCCATTCTTGGGGAAGGCAATGGGCGCACCGTCCAGGGTGTAATCACCCGGCGTTTGGGGCACAGGATTGAAGATGGGCACACCATCTGTTGACCGCACACCACGCAGTTTGGCTTTCATGGTCAGGTGGGCAATAGAGCCATTCACCATAAACCCATCCGCTTCCACCAGGCCAAACACGCCGTTTTCACTGAGCAGGTCATCATACAGGTCTGCGCCGGTGCCCAAAGCCACCGTGTGGCTGGCGCTGGTGGCCGCCGTCACAATCGCCGTGGGCCAGGTTGACGGTTTGTTGGTGCCATACAACACCGCATTGTCAATCGCCACACCCATTGCCTCTTCCAAATCAGGCCGTACATCATCCCAAATCGGAATGGACGCATCATTCAGCACATTCTTGGGAATGGGCACCAGCACGGCCAAATCTTCGGCCGTAATGGTCACATCTGACCAGTTCACCTCACTGGTTTGCACCTTTTCCGTATCACCGCCCACAAAGTAGGCGGTGGCTAAGGCGCTCAACACCGGCAATTTGCGTTCCAACACGCTCATGTTGCGCAGGCGGCGGCCCAAGCGCATCACATGACTACGCTCCTTAGCCACCATGTTCAACAGTTCGTTGCTATATTCCACTGGCACAATGCCTGCTACATCAGACCGGCCAATGATATTGTTGTAAGCCATCGTTAATCTCCTTGTCTAACGCCGGCCACCTGACGAATGAGGGAATCCATCCCCCCGCTTTGGCCGGGGCGCTGCCCATTCGCGCCTGCCCCGGCATTGCCAGGGGGTAGTGGCGGCGTTCTCTTAAACAATTCTGGATACTCTTTTTTCAGCGTTTCCATGTTCACATTGCCCGCCTTATCAACCGCGCCCGCTTCCCGCGCCGCAATCCAGGCCAACCGGAGATTGGAAACACCCGCGGCCGTGGCCGCGTCATAAAACGCCAGTTGCTTTTCTTGATTCTCCAATTTGGCCGTCAGCCCTTCCAGCGCCTTCCGCGCTTCCGTGCCCGTCTCCAAATCTTTGGTGGCATCCTTCAACGCCTTCGCCAAATCTTTGCGTTGACTCCGCTCAGAATCCAACGCACTCTTCAGCCCGGCTGTGTGGGCACTGATAAGACCTTTAATCTCATCAGGCTGCCCCTGCAACCAGCTATCAAAAGTGGGCACATTGTTGCCCGCTGCACCATCATCATTTTGGGGCATCTCGCCTTGTTCGTCTGCCATCTCGGCCTCCTTAATTCACCAATTCTTTCAATGGTGTGGCTTGCAAAGAGTGACCCCACTCCGCGCTGCGCTGCACCGTTGCTAAATCACTCAAATCAAAATCCCCCCGCTGCCACGCCGCATACCGGCCCGGCCCCAAGATGCTTTGTTGCACACTCGCCGGTTGGCTTTCCAACCATTGTGGACCACGCTGCCAGGTAGGAGCGGCAAAGCCGATCACCTTTGGCACCTGGGCACAACGGCCGTTAGGATGCTCCGCCATTTCCCGATCCAGCGGAATAAACTGACCGTCCAATGCCAGGCACGCCGGGCACACCCGACTATCCCGCGTGGCCAGCCGGTAATACCCTTCCACCACCCCGCTGGCTGCATACTGTTGGCGGTTCAACTGCCGGTACACCCGGATTTGTTCCGTCCGGTTAATCGTCAACGCCTGGTTCAATCCCCGCGCCAACCCATCTGCCATCAGCCGCGCCGTCTTGCGCGGATTCCGCCCCAACACCGTGCCTTCCAGCAAGGCGCTGGTCATAGCGTCCACCGCTTCGGCCTGTACTGCGCTGTTCATCAGCAGCGTGTGCAATGGGCTGCCATTTCCCAACAGCCCCACCATGTTTTGCACCGCCTCTGTGGGCAAACGCCGGAAGGTCAGGGGTACACCCGGCGCACTGGCCTGCATACTGCTTACTGCATGGTTAACCCCCAACTGCCCATACACATACTGCCCCGTCGTAACCGTGTCCAGGGCATAGGCCGCATACCGATCCCACTCCTGCCTGATCTGCGCCAGCAAATCCTGGTAACGCTCCAACCGGAAGAGCGCCGCCTGTGTAATGGGCAGGCCCATCGCCCGCCGCTCTTCCATTTCCCGCGCCAACAATTCAATGGTAGGGGCCAGCCGCCGTTCCATCTCCAACCAACGGTTGGCCATGGCGTCCATTTGCGCCGCTTCCCGATTCAGCAGCGCCGCCTTAAATTCATCCATCACCCGGATCACATCACTTTCAGGTGGCATCGGCGTTCACTCCATTGGCGGGCTGGTTAAATTGCCGTTGGGCATTCAGCAGGGCCACCCCCAACGTTTGCTGTTGGGCGCTGCTTTCCGCCTGTTTATCCGCTTCCATCTGGGCCATCTCTTGGGGCGTCCAACCTTCACGGCGCAAAATGGTGGTCAGCGGAATGCCGCTTTCCACGTTCGTTTTGCGCGTCTGCGCTTCTGTCAGCGGTTGGATGGTACGCGGATCGCCATACACTGCCTGAATGTTGTCTCCATCCAGGAGCAAATATGGGGCCACAAACCGCCCCAGCCGTTCCCATTCCCGTTGGAACCGTTTAATGTAGTTTTGTACCTTCTTCACCAATGGCGCATCCATGGCCATCAGCGTTTCGCCCGATGGGTCAGCCCGCTTACCCAAATCAAAGTAATAGAGCGGCGTCCTGGTGGTCTTGCCGATGGAAGCCGCCAGCCGCTCCATTGCATCCATAAAGTTGCTCAGGTTGGTTTCCGCAAACTCGCCCACGGTGGTGGGCTGGCTCAGACCATCCCCGGCCGGTAAATCCCATATCTCATTGGGCGCATTTTTCAGCGTGCCCACATCGGCCGCGCTGATAATGTATCGCTGCTTAAAGGCCCCATACTCCGCCGCCACCATCATGTCCGCAAACAGTTTGTTCACCGCGTCCTGAGTGTCCAGAATAGCTGGTGACAATTCGCTTTTAATCGCCCGCCGCTCCCGCCGAAAGTGAAACCATGTGATTTGCCCAAATGGGTTTTCTGCCACATAGCTGCCCTCATCATTCGCATTTATCAGCAGCGGTTGGAAGGCATCGGCGCTGCTGATTTCCTCTGCTTTTTTGCTGGAGGAGTAGTATTCCAACCGCTCTGGGTAATACAACGTCAGCCGCGCCGTGCCATCGGCCGCCGTCCACCACTTCGCCACCATTTCCATCTGGCGCGGGTTTTCCGCCTGGTAAAACACATGCACCATGCGTGAATCGTTGTAATACGCTTCCAACACCCCATCCATGCCCGGCCACACCATCACAAACGATTCCCCGGTTACAATGGCGCATAGCTCCACATCGTCCGCATCCAACTCCATTTCCGAAGTCACCCACCAATCATTCAGCGTTTCCGTGGCCGCCTCATCATTGATCACACTGAACTGTTTGAACTCCAATCGTTCAATGACGGAATCCACCACCACGCTGCACCAATTTTGCCGGAAGCGGGCATTGATATTTTTGAAGACCTCCTTCAGCCGATCATTGGAATACACCAACGGCTGCAAGCCATCGTAATAATGCCAAAGCTGGTCATACACCTTCTTCTTTTGGCTCAGGGCTTCAAATGCCCGTTTTACGTCGCTGGTTTCGTTTGCCATCATTACCCTTGATAACTTCCGGCCTTCTTTTGCCGCGCTGCCTTCATGGTACTCACGTGGTAGCCCGTGCTTACCATGTCCACCATGTCATCATTCGGCCAGTCAGGGAACCCTTCCACCTCTGCATAAAACTTTTCATGCCAGGCCAAAGGCTCATCCCCTAACAACCGTTGTTTGTCGGCACCGGCAAACGCCTGGCGCAAAGCGTAGGCGCTCCATGCTTCATCCACCAGGTAGAAGCGCCCCGCTTCCGCCCGATCCCGCCACGGTTCAAACCGGCTCACCTTGTCGCCGGTAAACGCGCCCACCTCATGTTTGATGTGGGGGTCAGCCAATGAGCGGATAGACCATTGCGCCAGTTGCGGATTGCCGCGCAAATCGTTGAACAGAATTCGATCCAACGTCGCCTGGTCGCCAATGATGGGTGGCCGGAAGCCGCCCAATAATTCCTGCATGGTCAGGGCAAAGCGGGTGATCATCTCTTTGCCCATCGTCAACCCCTGTTGGGTACGCACCAGAGAGGCCATTACCACGCTCATGTTCACCCGTACCCCGTCAGGCATCCAGAAACCCAACAGCCCTACCACATTAAAATCCGGGTCATCCTTCGCCAGTTGTTTTTCGGCAAACGCCGCGTCCACGGCAATCACCCAACGGATATGCTCTTTGGGTGGTGCTTCCAGATACTTGAAACTATCCCGGCTCAACAGGTTCCCCGTTTCCGGTATGGGTAACTGCTGGGCAATAGAAGCAAACGCCGTGGGGCCGTTGGCTTTGGTGGTCAGGTGATGCTCCCGCGGGAACCGTTCCGGCCACAACGCCGCGCCCGGTTCACGCCCCAACGGGTCATCATCCGGCACCGGGATGCCCATGCGCCGCGCCGCTTCCCGCTCTTTGCTGGTGTAGGCCAACGCCGGCAATATCACCACATCCCACTGGTCTGCCTGGGGATCATCTTTTGCCAGTTTTAGCAATTGCCCGGCAATGTCATTTACATGCCAGCGGGTCATCACCAATATCACCGCCGCTTCCGGGCTGTTCAGGCGGGTACGTAACCCCTCACGCCAGTTTGCCAGGTGCAATTGTTGGGTGCTGGCAGATCGCGCCTCCTGGCTGTTTTTCACCGGGTCATCAATGATGAGCAGGTCAGCACCAGACCCGGTTGGTGGGGCCGCCATGCTGCCCGCCGTCAACGCCGGAAAACCTTCTTCAAATCCATCGGGGGTCAGCAAGCCCCACTCGCCCGCCCCCTGGCTGGTACGGCTGATTTGCACGTGGGGGAAAACCTCTTTATACCGGCTCTTGCCCTTAAAATCCGTGTCCCGTACCAGGTCACGGGCATAGCCGGAAAACTCAAAACTTTTTTGTTGGGTGTGGCTGACAATCATCACCTGGTGGGGTTTGTTTTGTTCCACCCGCCGCCCAATAAACCAGGGCGGGAACTTCATGGTGATCAGGCTGCTTTTCAAATGCCGGTTGACCGTGAAAATCATCAGCCGTTTAACCTCGCCCCGTTCCACCGCTTCCAGTTTGGCCGCTAGATAGTTCAGATGGTGGGTGTTTTGGTAAATCGCCCGGTATTCCGAAGAGGGGTCAACATAGACGCAAAAATCAATCAGCTTTTGCCGGGCCAGTTCCAACCGCGCCCGCCGCCCCAATTCCCGCTGCGCTTCATTGACCCGTTTGGTGGGGGCATTAGGCGTCAACATCATCGTCATCATACGCCTCCCCCGCCAGCGCCAATTGGCGCAGCTCTTCTTCACTCATCTGGCGCAGCGCCGTTTCCTGCACGTCCTTCACCCCCACTTCATGCTGCTCTTTGAGCATCCCCAACCGCATGTAGAATGTTTTGCGGTCTTGATTGTTTTTATAATTGGGGTCACTGGCCGCGTCCACCAGCGCCTCATCCACTGAAGCCAGATGAGGCAGCAACCGCGCCTGCGACATGCTAAACACCACCGCCTGCACGCTTTCTTTTAGCTCAATTTTGCGGATGGTCACAGTGCCCGCCAGCCCCAACATTTCCGCCAATTCCGCTTTGGTGGCCGGTATTCGCTGCTTTTTGGGCATACACAGCCAGGCGATCACCGCCGCTTCCCGGAAGGTGAACCCCTTTGCCCGGAAATACGCATACTCATCTTGCCAGGGCACACCCTGTTCAGCCAGGAGGTGCTCAAACAGACGCATCTCCGTTGTATGCTTCTGGTCAATGGGTTGCACGGATTCCACAGGGATGCCCGGCAAGGGGTTTTGGGTGATCTCTTCGCTATCCATTGCCTTGTCTACGAACATGCCCCGCTGGTAAACAAAACAATCTGTTCTGAAAACAGAACAAAGTATAACGACTAAACTTTGGATTTGTCAATTTGTTGAGTTATTACAACAGGCACATCATGGCCCCCCAAAGAAAAGAGCGTATAGGTTTTTAGCCCATACGCTCTTTTCTTGGAGGAAACCCCGTGCGGAAAGGAAGAAGAAAACTAAGTTAGGGGGTAGGGGCAGGCCCCCGGTTGCCTGCCCCTCTTCTCATCTCTATGGGCGATTTGCCATGCAATGCCACTGTATTATGCCGGGTCAACCTTCCAACAAACCGCCTTATATGGTTATTAAGGTTTGGTAGGGCAAGACCATCGCCTTGCCTCTACCTGCCTAACATGGGGGGCATGTTCGAGCGCAGAACAGTATAGCAACTTGTTTTGTCAATAGTCAACTATGTTCTGCCAGCAGTTCAGGCGTGATGCCCAATGGTAGCGCCACCATTTCCAACTTCGCCGCCTGATAATTCGCCCGCACCGGCCCCAATACCTCAGGCGGCAAACTCCATAGACCTTGTTTCCCCCGGCAGGGCACCGGCTTGATGGGCACCACATCCCGCAACTTCCACCCCCACTTGCCAAAAAACCAGGGGTCATCACTCGCTTCCGTAAACCCATCCAACACCGCCACACCGATGATCGCCCCCATCACCACCTGGCCGCGGCCAAACTCACAGTTCATCACATCCCAGATAAAGTGATCGGTTTCCCAGCGGTTATCCATCTTCTTCCCCGCATGGATGGCAATGAACTCACCAATCAGTTTGTTACTCACCCGCCAATCCCGGTTTTCAATGCGCTTATTACCCCAGACAATGGCCGCCGCCCAGGGCTGCAAGATGGTCAAGCCATAAATATGGCGTTTCATCGTCTTCATCGCTGCTCTCTCACTTTGGCCGGCAGTACGTACCCTTCCAGTTCGCCTGGCAAACACGCCTGCACGTACCCCAGCCATAACTGGTACATCTCGCCTTCAAACCACTTCCAATCCTTTGCATGTACCCCTGAGCGGATGACCACCAGCGCCAGCCGCAAATATGGATCACGCGGCGCGGGTGGGGCCATGCTCAGGGGCCTGATGTTGGTGGCCTTACGGGGCATGGGGCACCTCTGGGAATTGGCGGATACGCAGGAATTCCGGCCACTCTTCCGGGTCGCCGCCCTTACCCGTTACCGGCCACTGCCTGTAAATCAATTCGCCATTTTCTACACTCAGGTATTGGGGGTGATTGCCCAATTGCTTCATAAACACGGGTATTTCTGCCGCCTGGCACTGGCGAATGACGGTATCAAACCAATCAATATCAGACGATCTGGCATTAGGGCCAGATTCCCCACCGACGATCATCCAATTCACAATGTCATCATAGGGGAGTTCAGTCCAGCCAGTGGCAAGGAAGATGCTTATATCCACCCGTTCCAACAAAGGTTCACATGACAGGAACTTGATTGCAGCCGGAATCTTCAATAGCCAGGGTATGCGCTCGTTTGCATATTCTTGGTTTTCCACAGATACCCCCAGCCACACATTGGGCAGCGGCCAATGGTCAGCCAGGTATAAATGGTTATCCTTGCACCATTGCCAGAAGTCATACATCCGGCGTGGCCGTTTGGTGAGGACTTGAAAGGTGTGCAATCCGGCGTGCATCATCACTTCAAAAATCTTTTCAATGACAGCAAATTGCACATCTTCATGGAATAGGTCACTCATGGAATTGACAAACACCATACGCGGGCTTGACCAGTAGAGCGGCAAACTCAGGCGTTGTTCAATGAACTTCACTTGCCCGGTCCAGTTAGCCGCCGCTTCCCCATTACGCGCGGTCAACCCTTCATAAACACTGCTGATTTTCAGGTTTGGATTGCCCGCCATGCGGTGAGCATCACGAATGGCATAACAATTCTTGCAGCCAGGACTAACCTTGCTGCACCCCACGATGGGATTCCACGTTTCGTCCGTCCATTCAATTTTGCTCATGCTGCACCTCCTGGCCTACCGGCTCCACAAACGTTTCCTGCACCCAAAACGCCCGCTCCGCCTCATCCAACACAATAATCCCGGTCTTGCCCGGAATGGGCAGTGTTACCACATGCCCCACCCGCCCCGTGTTGGGGCCGGCCGTGACTTTCACCCGTTGATCCATTCGCAATTCTTCCGCTAACATGTTTCATGCCTCCCTTTTAGCCTGGCTATAAACGCAGTGTGCGCAGCCATTCCACAATACCGGCCCGATTCCACCAGTTTTCATCTATCAGTTGCATCATTTCACCAGCCAGCGGTTGGCGGCGGCCGGTGGGTCCAGTAACGGCCATTGCGCCCAACGCATACCCCAACCGCTGGCTTAAGCGCCAAACGGCCATGCTGTATGAGAATTCCGGCTGTTCAATGGTGCCGGGGCCAAACGCCCCAGCATACGCGGCGGCGATAGCACAGGTGTGCCATATTACTTTCCGCTCATAGGCATAATAGCCGCTTGTCCGTTTTTCAATGAACACATAACGGCATAGGGGATGATATGCCCGGCCAACACTCAGGTAGTTTGATAGGGCATATTCCATCGGTTGTGGCTTCGGCCGTAGGCGCAGCGGCTTAAGATGTTGTGGCGCCAGTTGCCAGTTTTGCAAGCGTGTATCCGTCTTTGTAATCATCGCCCACTCCCCAATGCCCGCAACACCTCAGTGCAGGCTGGTGAACTGCGCCGGATTTCCACTGCCGCCCGCATACAATCATCTACTAATTGCTGATTGATGGCGTAGACGGCCGCTGCCTGGTCTGTAGTATCGGTGGGCACATACACCTGCACGGGCAGCGCCGCCCCGGTGGGCACACTAGCGGCTGGCGGCGTGGATTCAGGCGCCACCATCGGCGCCACAGTTATCACAATAGGCGCGGGGGTGGGCACAACCACCGGATCGTTTCCAATCAGCCCCAACGCCTGGGCCGCAAACAGCATCAACAATCCCAGCAAGAACAATAAAACTGCACGATCAAAGTTCACTTTGCACCTCCATTGGCGCTTCCTTTTGCGCCTCATGCCAGATATAGAAAATAGAGCCACCAACAAATAATCCTGACCCCACAAACCCCAGCAATACCGCCACAAGCAATGTTGCGTCATCCCGCTCCCGCGCCGGGGCCGGGGCGGGCAGCGGGTTCACTGCCGCCTGGTTCCCATCCCCGTGAATGGCAATGCCATTGTCACTGGCGATCACATCAGGCGAGAAAACCCGCGGGCTAAACTGGCGCGGCGTGAGCAGCGCCATAACCAACATCCCACAAATAAAAGCAATAATCAGGTATCTCATATTAACCCTTCCCCTTCACCAACTATATCCGCCGCCATTTGCCACAAATCGCGCATGTTGGGGGGCAGCGCATCGAAGATAGCCTTATACTCCGGGTCATCATTCATTTGGTGCATACCTTTGACAAACAGCCTCAGCAACGTTACCACTTCTTCCCAGTAGTCAAGATCGGTGGTCACTTTTCGGTAATAACGGTGGGTTTGTGCCAGACCTTCCGCCCAATCTCGTAATCTCTGGAATCTAATGACACCAGTGATAAACCCATCTTTTGTCATGGTGATGGAATCGCCATTGACGCTTCGTGGCTCATGGGCATTGCCAATGAAGGCAGCTAACGCCTCATCAATACTTCTAGCTATTTCATCGTAATTGTTCATGTTTTTTCCCTTTCCTTTCCCTCCCCCACCCCGCCTGCAACCGCCCCACCGTCGCCGTCTCAAACGAGACGACGACGACGACGACGGCCAAACGGCCGTTGGTGGGGGCTAAATCACTCCAAATCAAGTTCCAATCCTAAAAACTCCGCCAACCCCCGATCCGTCCACCGATAAGGCGCCTCAATGCTTACATACCCCTTCCCTTGCAGCACCGCCAACGTCGTACCGTAGGCGCTGCTACCTATGCCAATCTCACGTAAACCAAATCCTTCCGGGCTGCTATCTCGCCTCACCCCATAATCCCCGGCCACCACCCACCGCCGCAGCTTGGCAATCTGGCGCGGGTAAAACGTCACCCGCTGCCGGGCATATTCCAACACCACCGGCGCTTCATGCAGGTCTGTGGCCTGCCCATTCAATTGGGTTGTGCGCTCAGGCGCGGCCGCAGGCGTGGCCGCCCTCACTACCTGTACTTGGGGCGCCGGGGCCTGGCGCAGCTGCTGGAAGTTTTTGGAAATAGCCACCGGATTATTCTGGTTATCCGTAATCACATCCGGCTTCCCATCCCACCGGCGCAGCCCCACAAAGGCCACACCCGCCAACGCTATGGCCCCAATCGTGCCCAAGACAATCAGCATCACCTTCACAAACAGGGCATTAAACACCGCCCGATTCCGCTGGCGAATGGCGGCCTCACCATCTGCCTGCATCTGGCGCTGCAACGCAATCGCCGTGGCCGTGCTGCTCATCTTTTCCCGCTCCTGGATGATGGCCGCGTACTCCCTGGTCACATCCGCCGCCGCCTGTGCCAGGATGTGGTCACTGGTAGCCGTCGCCTGTGCCTGCCCCGTCGCCACGGCCGCCTGTGCCGTTTCCTGCCCCACAATGGCGCTGTTGGTAGCCGCGTAATCCCTCTGGTATTGGGCGCGGGTGGCTGTGCTGTTCACACTGGCAGCGGTTTGCGTCGCATACGCATACAAATTCGCCGCTTCCGGGTTAGCGGCGGGCATGGTGGACACGGGCAACCCATTGCACCCGGAAGCGCCAATGAAGAAGACCAGCCCCAACATCAGCAGGGCCACAAAAACAGATGCCACCCCACCACGCGGCGCGGGCACTTCCTCTTGATGCTTCCGCTTATTGCGTCGTATGCTCATGTCCCACCATGCCCCTTTCACAAATCGGTTCTAACCCGTCCCGGAAGATCACGGCCGGTTTCCCATCCCACAATTCCACCACCACTTCCTGCCCCAGCCCATTGGCATAGTGGTCACGCACCATCCGGCCAAAGTCCGCATGTTCAATCAGGTTGAAATAGATGGTGATGAAATCGTAAAGCTGTTGGAACGCGCTCATGGATCACACTCCCTACCACGAATCTTCAAATTCCAGCCGGTTTTGAATGCTTCGGACTTCATCCGTTTCCCACCAGTTATCCAGGTTGTACCCAAACACCTTTGCATCTGGTGGGGTGGGCTTTGGTGCAACCTTGCCTTTTAGAGCATCATCAACCAACCGGCGCACTTTCAGCACATCCGTATAAGGTGGGTACAATAGCGGTTCCCGTGGCAATGACAGACCAGTGTTATATTTGGCGCGGTAGTAAGCCCCATCACGGACGGTCGGCTCTTGATCAATGTAAGCCGGGGCAAAGAAGCGGGTGGGCATGACGCCGCCATTGCCCGCCACCACAAGCCACAAGCCGCGCTCAGGCTCAGGCTGCATCACTTCCACCTCATTGGTAGTGGCGAAAATCTCCCCTTCTTCTTCGGCTGTCACTCCATAGTGCAATGTCCAGGTTTTGCCGTACCCAAACGTCTGGTCAATCAATTGCTGCACAGAAGTAATCAACTCCCTGTTGGCTACCTCTACCCGTTCCTTTTCCTGCAAGTAGGCCGCATATGCCTCTTCATAAGCCTCTTTTCTGGCTTTTTCGGCGGCTTTCTCGTCTTTAATCGCTTGAATGGCCGACCATTCAACGGCAGCCTTAGTGATGACACCCATCAGGAATTGGGGGGTAAACTCATTGATTGTCACAATTCTTGCATAATTCCAGCCTGCCAAATCTCTGGAATCTGCACAGGCCAATTGCCATTCACGCCAGCAAGGGGTGTGGTCATTGTTCACCGTAATGCGGAATCGGATAGGGGCCAGATTAGGAGCTTGCACAACCACCCTTTGCCAACCGGTGGGCATGGCTTCCACATCACTGGCATTTTCAACAGTGACATAGGGGCGTAATACCTCTGGCAACTCCGCCCGGATATTCGTCTCCAACGTCGCCCAGGCCGCCGCCGCCCGCTCACGTTTGGTGTGTAGCGCTGCTACCCGTTCCGTCTCCTTCTCCGCTTCCGCTTCCTGATGCGCTGCCAACAAATCTTCAATCATTACCTGTAAATCGTTCATCTTTTTGTTCCTCCAAGAACATTGATTTGATAAAACGGCCGTTACCAGCCGTAAACTACACCTGATAATCCTGCCCCCAGGGGCAGTAAACACAGCGGTGCCGTTCGCACCGCCCTTCCACCTTCAGCCACACCACCCCCTCACATTCCGGACACTTCCGCCCGGCCGGGGCCGGCGTCCAGCCCCGCCCCAACCAGGTCATCATCTCGCCAAACTGCGCCCGTACATGAAGTGCATCCAGTTCCAACCGTTGCCCCATCTCATTTACCCCGCTTACTCGTCTGGCTGCTGACAATCGTCACAGACACCGCCACCAGCCCACAACCCAACACCAATACCACCAGGCACAGGCACCCAAATAACCAGCCAACCTCATTGCTCATGGTTGCACCCCATTCCCATGCCCATTCAGGCTGGCCTTCAATCGTGACACCTGCGTTTCACTCACCTTATGCCGGGTAGCAATCTCTTTCTGGGTCAGCCCCGCCCCTGTCATCAGCGCAATCACATCTTGCGCCAGCGGGTTTACCGCTTGCAGCTTCCAGCGCTCTTGTGCCAACTCCCTTTCCAACCCTTGCGCCCGCGTTTCACTGGCTTTCAAGGCGCTTTCAACTTCTTTCAACCGCCTTTCACCGGCTTTCAAGGCGTTTTCAGCCTCTTGCAACCGGCTTTCTAGCTCTTGCAAGTGGACAGCTTGCCGCCCCGTTTCCGCCGCCGCCGCCTCATCAGTCGCCCGCGCCTTCCGTTTCTCCGCCGCGTGCCAGGCCAATATCCCAATCCCAATGGGGATGGGCAGCGCCAGCAGCCAGTCATTGCCGTAGAAGCGCAGATGGTAGCCCGTCGCCATGATGGTGGTTGCCATTGCCACTAGCCCCGCCACATACCCCGGCTTCTGGAAGACGTAGCGCACGCTACGGAAGTGGAGCAAATCCATCAGTGCCCCCACCACCCAGGCCACCACCACATGCTCCCCATGACTGACCAACACCGGCCCATAATGGCCCACGCTGATGACCATGGCCAAAGGGGTCAAATCCCCTTCTTCAATCCAACTAACAATTCGATTCATCACATGCCTCCCATTAAACAACTTTGTTCTGTTAGCAGAACAGTAGATGCAAAAAAACTATCTGTTCAATACTGACATTTGCAACGCCCTTGAGCATCGGTTCTGCCAAAACAACCAAAACACGTATATGGATTGTTGAGCAGGTTGACAATATGCACTTCAAGAGACTCATGTGTGTATTTCCAGACCAACCAATTCATGCGTGCCCATTCAATACGGCGCGGCCCTTCCTTGCGAGGACATTCCCAAAAATACCGATATTCTTTTGCACTGACTTCCATAAGAAAACGATAACCCAAGCGGCCTGTCTTTTTGCCATCCCAAACAATGGTAAATCCATATGGTCTCCATTTATCAGGATCAGCATCGTAACAATCGCTGCATAACGGGTAGGGATCTTCCTCACTGAAAGAAACCGCCGCCCCACACTCATTACATTGCCCAAAGGCGTAATCAAAACGTTCAATTTCCATTTTTACATGCCCCTTTTGTTGTGCTAACACAACAGCTATAAGCCCAAGTATGTTGCATCACTACAACAATACACCGTCAAACCTGCCACTTTTACCCCTGATTTGCCCATTTTTAGCCCTTCCATAAGACAGATACTTTTTCTCTGTCTTGAATCTGTCTTGTAAAAAACACCATCTGTCTTACTCATTTTTAACCCTATTTACTCTGGTAAAACCATTCTTCAATTTTTTAAACAAGACACAAGACAGAAAAAGACACATCATTCCGACAAGATACAGCTACGTGAGCAGGTGAATAAACTTACCAGAATCACCCGTCTTGTTCTGTCTTGTGTCTTGCAGACGCCTTCACATTAGTCAATGCCTTCCCATCCTCATTCAGTTTCAGGCCAAAATTAACCCGTACCTGCTTACTCCGTACCGGCATAATCTGGCTCTTTTCAAACAACCCCATCATTTCCGGCCCCTCACTCACATACGCCTTGCCCCTTTTGATACCCTTCCCCTGCAAAGCCAAGCTAAAACTCCGCTGCTTTTGCGCCGTTACCAAATTGGAGGCACTCCAACCTACATAAGCCGCATACAACTCCGAAGAGATCACAAACTCATTGTTATCCGCCTCTTCCGTGCAATCATCCAAAAACTGTTGGATGAAATCCTGTTCATGCCGCTGAATCTTGGTCGCCTCTTGCACCGATTGGGGCGTCTTCAACCCCTTCTCATTCCCAAACCACTGGATCGCCCCTTCCACCGCCCACGCCAACACCCCTTCCAACCCCTCAATACTTTGCAGCCGGTCTTTCAACCCCTTATCTTCCTTCCCCAAAAACGAATTGGGGAAAACCACCACCCGCGCCCGGCCCCACGCCGCTTCATCACTCGTATCCGCATTAAACGGCCAATTAGAAGAGAGCCAGATTTTATATTGCGGCTTATATTCAAAAGCATCCCGATGCTTCAACGAACAGCGCACCATATCCTCACCCGTCAGTTGCTTCATCTTCGCTTCATTAAACCGTTCGTACTTCCCCGGCTCATTCCCCACCAGCAGGCGGCAAGGCTTCAACGGCGCCAGCGCAAAATTCTGGCTATCTTCACTTCGCTGCTGGGTGAGAACATTAAAATCAATCGCTGCCCCCAACGGCCGATCCAGCAGCGCCAGCAACGTCTGGGTAAACGTCCCCTTCCCTGACCGCGTAGGCCCATACAAATAAAACAGCGCCGCTTCCGACGTGCGCCCCGTCAGGCTGTAGCCCACCGCCTGCTGAAGCCAGTTCAATAACTCCGGGTCACTGTCATA
This sequence comes from uncultured Chloroflexota bacterium, assembly GCA_900696625.1. Classification (GTDB taxonomy): domain Bacteria; phylum Chloroflexota; class Anaerolineae; order Promineifilales; family Promineifilaceae; genus CAADGU01. The sequence continues at coordinate 29,843 of CAADGU010000314.1, forward strand.
CCCCCCTAACAACGTGCGTGGCCCCGTCGCCGAAACCAGGAACATCAGCCAATCGGAATAATCCGCTTTTGGGTTATAGTCCGCGGCCAGGCAGTAGGTGAATCGCTGCTGTGGCGAATGAGGCACCACCGCCCCCGTTCGCAAATCCAAAACCCCATTGCCCACATTCAGCAAATCCGGGTCACTGTCAAAATCATTCACACTGGCCAACACCATCCGCTCCAACTGCCCCTGGGTGGAAAGCACATTATTCCGCTTACAGGCCGTGGCCGTAACCAACGGCTCCAACTCCCGTTCCACCGCCAGATGCCGCCGCAGCTTCAACGTTTCCACCACCCAATGTTGTACCTGGTGGTCAGCCCCATCCCTCACCCAATGTTTACCGTTGTACGTCATCCAGCCCCACTCAGGCACAAACGCGATCTTGTCACCAAACAGCCGCTTACAACATTGCGCGTGCCCCTCATGATCCCGGCTTTCCCCCACCAAATAATCCTCCAACGCCTCATCAAGCTGTGGCCCATGCCCATTCTTGGAGGGCTTGACCGTCTTCGGCGCGTCCTTCAATACCGGCTGCGCCTCTTCCACCCCTTGCGCCGCCAAATCCCGTTCCGTTTTTATTGCCCGTACCACCCGGTTCAGGTCTGGCGGCCGTAGTCCCATCACCTCCGCCAGTAGGCCCGCGTTCATGGCGTAGTCATAGGGCAACAAAGAGGCCATCAGTTCATACGCATACCGCCTGGCATCCTCTTGCTCCATTGGCGGGTAAGTGCGCCAGCGCCGGGCCATCCACAGCGCATAAATGGGCGATCCAATCAGTAGTTCCCTACACCCCGCTTCCGAACCCCCGCCACTTTTCAGCCAATCATTAGCATCCCCACCCCCCGGCCATGTCACCACCAGCGTTGCTGGCCCCAACAATTCCGCCAAAGCCCGCGTACCCTTCGCCCCGGCCTGGTCAGCATCCAGCGCCACATACACCTTTGGAATCCGCCGCAACCGCTCAATAAGCATCTCGTTTTTTGACTTTGCCCCCACCAGCGCCATAGACGGGATACCCCATTGTGCCAACGTGATGGCATCCGCCTGCCCTTCCACCACTACCAGGTAATCATCCCGGCCAGTGTAGGCCGCATTAAAAAACGGCTGCCATGCAGCAAAAAGCGCCCGCATATTCCACGCCTTTGGAAAATCGCTCTCTGGTGTATAATCCAGCCGCCGCCCCGACAAATACACGCACTTGCCCCGCTCGAAATGTGGATAGATCAAAAGGTCTTTGGGCATCCCTGGCACACGTGCCTTTTCAATCCACTCCTTTTTAACTTCTTTTGGGTCAAGCCCGTACTTATCCGCCCACCCCGCCACATCACCGGAAAACCCCAACACCGCCACCACTTCCGGCCTATCCGCCGGAATCTGGCGCAGTTGCAACTCCGCCCGCAACTCCCCCGCCAAATCCCAATGCCAGTACCCCACCCGCGCCCGCTGTAGCGTCTCCTCAGAAAACCCCCGCCCCTCTGCATATTCCTTTGCAGAGGCAGTAGCCCAAAACGCCTTGCCCAGAAATTGGGCAATAACCGTCAACGTGTCGTATTTGACCTGTTTGGCCTGGTACTTCTGCGCCGCTTCCTCACTCCCCTTAAACTGCAAACCCGTCCGGTCAGCCAGCCACCGGATAGCCCCCTCAAAATCACCACACCCACCCCAATGCATCAACCATTCAATCACATCCCCCTTGCTGCCCGGCCCATCCCCCTTGCTATACCACTCAAACCACCCCCTTTCCGCGTCAATGCTCAGGCTATCATGCTCACGGGTCGTAAAATACTTACCCTGCCGTCTCACCGTCAGCCCCCCCGTTTCGCCAACCACCTTCTCCAACGAAACCGCCGCCTTCAGGTCTTCAATGTACGCTTTGTAGTCACTCATTGCGGTTCACCTGTGAGTTGATCCCATGCTGCCTGAGCCACCATTGGAAACCATCCTTCCCCAACGGCTGCAAGTCTGTCCACCCGATAGGCCAATCCATCATAAATTCCGAAAATCGAGGGTTCGCCCAACCTTTCTTCAAGTTGTGATAAATGACCGAAAAGTGCATCCAATGAATCTGAGTACCTGCCCCGCCGCGCTTCAATGCCTGAATTCGTTTCAATGCCAATTCCTGCGTGATCACGTAAAACGATTTTCCGTCGCGCTTCACCGGTGTGGGCAACAATCCATAACCTGCGCCGTAGATGTGTGGCTCCACTGGCGGCAGCCGATAAGCAGCCCCACCGTCCCACATACCCGATCCCGGCCAGGTCTGAAACGATTTGATGAATGTATGGTTCTTTGCCCCATTTTCGTGAAACTCGAAGGATGTTTGGGGAATTCTCCAATAAAACCCATCCCGGCCTGACTTCGTTAACAATACGAAAGGTATCAGGCCAGGCGTTCCGCTCATCATCTTCGCCCAGCCCCTTCCCTCCTGATGCAAATGGCTGGCACGGGAAGCCAGCAGTGACGCAATCCACCAGTCCACGCCAGGGTATTCCGTCAAACGTTCGCACATCATCCCAGATGGGTGCATCGTCAATATGCCCATCCCGGATTCTGGCTTTAAGCACGTCAATGCAGTAGCGTTCACGTTCAACGTAGCAGACGGTTTTCCATCCAAGCAGGTGTTGGGTTGCCAACAGCCCCCCCCCTGCCCCGGAAAACAAACTAAGTTCGGTAAATGCACCCATGCCATTAACGCCCCCCATCCAAAATCCTTTGCAGCAAATCGGCCATCGCCTCAGTCGCTTTCGTATACCGGAAGATAAGCCATTCCAGCCCCAGACTATCCGGCGCCGGCGTCTCCCCAATCAAGGCCATTTTGCGCAAATGCCACGCAAGATAGGCCACCTCGCCCGCTACGCCCCCATCCGCGCCGGGGGGATTGCCCACCCCTGGCGGTACTAGCCGCATCCGCAATCGCGCCCAAGCTGCCAAAACATCATCACTTTGACCTTCCAATGCAGCGGTGATCGCTTCCAAATCATGTACAAACTCGCCCAATAAGTCGCTCATTATGTCACCAAATAGATACCGATATATTAAGATTATTCACACCTATCCCCATGCAAGAAAAGCCATGTGCCAATGCGTGACCCCCTGCCCCATCATTTTGGGTAGCGTCCAGAAGCACCACCAAATGTGGCCTTGTTCTGTGCAGTGGGTCAGGTAGATGTGATAACGCCATAATTCCTACACCTTCCAACTTACTAGGGCTACTGCCCAATAAAATCATCCCCCACCCCTGTTTCATAATCAGGGCGTGTGCCTGCCCCCACTCCTTCCAGTAAGCGCAGGGTTGTTTGCAGCGTGTCAATGCTCTTACCCACCCGCGCTAAGACTACCGGATCTTTGTGGTCAAGGAGTGGCCTGAGCAGGCGGATGGTGTATTGACAGTTCTCTGCACTCATGTCTCTTGCATGTTTGGCCGTGTCAGGCCACCGTTTGATCGGGGTCATTGGCTACTTCTCTCAGGGTGGCTGCTAAGTCGGCACGGGCCTGACGGCGGGCTTCGGTGTAACGGTATACGTCGCCGGCAATCATGGGCAGGCCAGTGCAGATGAAGATGAGGATGACCAGTAAGGTGTGGGCTAGACCGATTAGCAGACCAGCCAGGGCCAGTGTGACCAATACGCCACCTACGACCAGGAAGGCGGTGTAGCCTTCGCCCCGGCCGGTGTGATTCAGCCAGGCCACAAACGTATTGTAGGCAATGCCGAAAAGCAGACCTATGGCGGCTACTGCCCCTATTGTGCCCGAATCAATCCCTGTTAATTCCCCTGTCATTGTTTGGTGCCTTTTGTGGGTAAGATGATTATTAGCAGAACAAAATTGATTGATTGCAAAACAGTGTTGAAAATCATAATCCTTTTGTAAAGCAGTGTCAAAACGGGTTTGTCTGCTATCAGGCCGGTGGCGCTGTATGATTATCAGACAAGTTTGTTTTGAAGGAGTAGTAGTGTATGAGTGTTGAGTTACCTACGCCCCGCCAATGGCTGGAGGTGGAATTGGAGAAGCGATCCATCTCGCAAAATGAGCTGGCGCGCCGGGCCGGCCTGGCCCATAGTCAGGTGTTTGAGTTTGCAGAGGGACGGGCTGGCGCTGATGCGGCCGTGCGCATTGCCAATGCCCTGGGCATACCCGCCACCATCACGCTGGCGCTGTTGGGACGTGTGCCCCCGCCTGCCCGTTGGTCTGATGTGGATTCTGAGGAGATTGCGCATATCTACCGCCTGTTGGGTGAAGAAGATCAGCGTGCCCTTTTGGAGTTTGCTGACTTCTTGCGCCAGAAGCATTTACGCAGCCGGCTCAAACAAGGTGGATAATCGGCTCATATGGGATCGGTGCTACGGTTATCGTGACAATGATGTTGCCACCCAGGTAGGCGTGATTTTCAACCACTAATACTTCCCAGGCGGTGGGTGGCGTATTGGGTTCAGCGAGATGGATGGATTGGCCTGGCCCCGGAATGGGCAACCAGGCGTCACGTGGGGCAATTACCTCACCCACCTTCCGGCTGGCGTGTTGGAAAATCAGTATGTTGTAGCCATCAGTTTCACGATACATGGTATAAACCTCCTATACGGCACTTTTCAACAGCATGGATTCTAAAAAGTTGACAATGTTCAGTCTTTCTTCTCCTAATGCGGTCCCCCCTCTGGTATTTATCCAATGCTCTTTGGCTTTTGCTGCTGTGAGCCAACGGCAACCAGCCTTAATGAACACAACGGTATCATGCAATACACCAAAAAACTCATATCCATCACAAGATGAGGAAAAACGCACGATTCCCTTTGCCCCGCTGAGGTCTGCCCAGCTGAGGTCTGCCCCTCTGAGGTATGCCCCGCTGAGGTCTGCCCCGCTGAGGTCTGCCCCGCTGAGGTCTGCCCCGCTGAGGTCTGCCCCTCTGAGGTCTGCCCCGCTGAGGTCTGCCCCGCTGAGGTCTGCCCCGCTGAGGTCTGCCCCGCTGAGGTCTGCCCCGCTGAGGTCTGCCCCGCTGAGGTCTGCCCCGCTGAGGTCTGCCCCGCTGAG
>CAADGU010000315.1 GCA_900696625.1 uncultured Chloroflexota bacterium
CGCCTCACGGCCCTGCGCCAAAAATTTGATACCTGGCAGATAGACGCCCTGCTCATCACCAGCCCGGCCAACCGGCGCTGGCTGAGCGGCTTCACCGGTTCCAACGCCATGCTGCTGCTCACCCCCGACCAGGCGCTCATCGCCACCGATTCCCGCTATTACGAACGCGCCCACACGGAAGCGCCGCTCTTCAACCTGGTCAAACACGAACGCACCCGCCAACATGACCGCGCCTTTTTCCAGACGGCTGCGGCCCGGCGGGTGGGCATTGAACAAAAACACGTCACCCTGGAACAGGCCGCTCGCTGGCGCAGTTTGCGCACCGGCATCACCTGGCGCCCCCTGGCGGAAACGGTTGAACCTTTGCGGGCTATCAAAAGCGCCGCCGAAATTGACCTGATGCGCCGCGCGGCGGCCATCACCGACCAGGCGATGGCTCTGTTCCCGCAGATAGCCCGCCCCGGCCTGATGGAAAAACAACTGGCCTGGGAACTGGAAAAGGCGATGATGGCAGCGGGCGCGGATGGTGTGGCTTTTGCCACCTCGGTGGCCTCCGGGCCAAACAGCGCCCTGCCACACCACACCACCAGCACACGGCCGTTGCAAACCGGCGACATCATCATCGTAGATATGGGCGCCCGGCTGGACGGCTACCACAGCGACATGACCCGCACCTTTTACCTGGGCAGCGACCCACCCCCCCGGTTTTGGGAACTGTACCGGCTGGTACAGCAGGCGCAGCAAGCAGCCTTGCAACAAACCCGCCCCGGCATGACTCTGCGCGAAGTGGATGCGCTGGCGCGGGACATCATTCACGGCGCGGGGCACAAGGAACATTTTGGGCATGGGTTGGGGCACGGCGTGGGGCTGGAAATTCACGAAGACCCCTTTCTCTCGCCGCGCGCGCCGGAAAAGGCGGCGCTGGCGGTGGGCATGAACATCACCATTGAGCCGGGCATTTACATCCCCGGCTGGGGCGGCATTCGCCTGGAGGATTTTGCATATCTCACAGATGCTGGCTGGCAGCTTCTGAGCCAGACGCCGCATGACCCGGTCATCCCCCTGGACAAGTAAGAAAAACAGGTGTTTTACCTGACAAACGGCCGTTGATAATCCCCTGGTATTTGTGTTACTGTATGCAAAGTTGCCAGACAACGAGGCATTACCAGGAGGATGATCCATGACGGTGCATTTCTATTACCATACCGCTTTCCCGGCCGACACGAACGAACGGCGCGCTTTTTGCCGGGTGGCACGTTTGCTGCATGAACGTTACGGCCGTGACCCCGCCGACTACTTTCTCATTGCCAACATTGATCCCCGGCACGATACAGCCCTGAAAAGGCTGACACAACTAGACGCCTTACTGATCACGCCCCAGTCGGTAGCCATTTTGGATTTCAAAAGTTGTTTTGCGCCCTTTGACGGCCGTGACCTGGAAGGCCCCTGGCGCACCAGCGACGGGCATGATCTTTTTGGCGGTAGTGACAGGAACCGCAATCCTTACCAACAGGCTGAGAATGCCCGTCACCTCTGGTCACGCTACCTGGGCAAGAAAAGCAACGCCTATTTTGGCGCCAGACCGGTAGACGAAGAAGATGTGAGCTGGGAAAAGGCTTGGGAGCATCTACAATCCTATGTCTTGATTCACCCCATAATGCATCCCGATGCGCAGCCACCAACAGCCAAAACATTGGAAGGCAACCATAACTGGTTTCATCTGCACAGCGTGGAAGATATTATAGAGCTGACCTTTACCACCGTTTCCAAACATCTGCAACTGGCCCCGGTTGAAGCGGAGGAGTTGATTCGCCTGGCCCTCTACGCCGAACCCTGGCATGATATGGACGAGATTTTGCACGTCCCCATTGGTTCTTTATTTGTATATGAACCCAACCGCCCCCTGGTGACAAAACCACTTTACAGCTATGATGAAGTGACCATTGGCCGCAAACACAGCATGCACATCCGCATCAGCAACCAGATGAGCCAGGTTAGTGGTTACCATGCCCGCGTGGAAGTGCAGCAAGGCCAGGTGATGTTGTATGATGCGGGAAGTTTGAATGGCATTTACGTCAATCGTCAGAAATTGGATAAGACGCAAGGTCTAGAGTTATGTCCAGGCGTCAGAGCATTTTTGGGCGGCAAAAGCAAAAACGCCTGTCAGGTATGGTTTGAGCCGATCAAACCTTTGGAACATGTGCCGCCCACACAAAAGCGCTTGACTTTTGAGACAAACGCAAGGCCACCATCACACAATGCCACACCAGGACAGTGAGCTATCAGAAATCCCCGCCTTTGGGGAAAAATACCAGATTATCCGGCGGCTTGGTGAGGGCGGCATGGCTACCGTTTACCTGGGTAAAGACCAGGATTTGCAGCGGCAGGTCGCCATCAAGGTGATCCGGCAAGACATCGCCAAAGACAAACATTACATCACCCGATTTCACCGGGAAATTGAAACCATTAAGCAGCTAGAACATTCGGCGATTGTGCCTATTTATGATGCGTCGCGTCTGGCAAAAGCGGGGGAGGAACAGGCACGGCCGTATCTGGTGATGCAGTACCTGAGCGGCGGCACCCTGGCGCAAAAATTACAGGTCGGCCCTCTGCCGGAAACGGAAATTGTGCCCATTTTCAACCGCATCGCCGCTGCGTTGGATGCCGCCCATAAAAAAGAGATCGTTCACCGCGACCTGAAACCGGGCAACATTCTCTTCAACGAGTATGGCGAAGCGTATCTGACTGATTTTGGCATTGTGAAGATATTGGGCGACGACGGCCGTTCCCAAACCCAAGGTCCCATTGGCACCCCCGTTTACATGAGCCCCGAACAGATGCGCGGCTTGCCGGTTGACGGCCGTACCGATATTTACGCGCTGGGAGTTGTCCTCTTTGAAATGCTGACGGGGCAGCCCGCCGACACCCTGTTTATGGCCCGGCTGAAAGGCTCTCCCCCCTCTGTGCAAGCGTACAATCCCGCCATCCGAGAACCCCTCGCCTACGATGAAATCCTGGATCGGGCATTAGCGGAAGCGCCTGAAGGGCGCTTCCAGACCGCCGGCGAGATGGCGCGACTGGTTGCCGCCGCCGCCCAATCATGGGGGGCTTATTTCGCCGCCGCCACCCCCCAGGCCACACCGACTCCCCAAACCGCCCCTTACGTGGACACAGTCAAAAGCCCCGACCCATCGGGCACGGTCAGAAACATCCCGCAGCCTACCACTCGGCCTGGTTCTGTACGGTGGAATTGGGGGATCGCCATCGCCGGCCTGGGTTTGCTCGCCCTGGCTTTTGTCTTCTTTGTATGGCCGGGCATACAAACGGCCAATCCAACGCCCACCGCCAACACCCTGGCGCAACAGCAGCCAACTAATCCTGCCCCTACCGCGGCCAGGGTACCCACCCAGACGGTACCGGTTCAAACACTGCCCGCTTCGCCGGAACCGGAGATCATCATGGTGCTAGACCGGGCCGCCAGCGCCGTCTGGCAGCTTGATGATGCCCTGGCGCGCATTCCTGCCGACGGCCGTCTGTCCGTACCCCCCAATCGTCCCGTCCAGGTGCAATCCAGCTCTGAACCCATCCAGATGGTGCTGCCTGACCGCACCAAACTGTTGCTAGACATTAACACCCTGGTGGAAATTGCCCTGCCAGGGGAAGCATCAGCCGAAGTTCGCATCACCCTCACCCAGGGGCGCCTGCTGGTGGAAACGGCCGACTTTCCCGTCACCATTACCACCCCTCTGGCCACAGCCGCCCTGCTGCCGGAAAGCAGCGTCGGTCTGTTTGTCTCGCCAGACGCCAGGCAGTTGATGGTGGACTGCCTCACCAGCGAATGCCTGGTCCAGTCCGATGTCAGCCAGACGGCGGCGAATCTGGCTACGGGCCAGTCGGCGCTGGTGGCAGCAGACGGCCGTATCTACCCCACCCCTTCAGCCGACTACAGCCGCTTCGTCATGCTGGCCAACGCTATCTCCAACGTCAGCACCCCTACGCCTACCCCCTCCCCCACCCTGACCGAAACCACAACCATTACCGCCACACCCTCAGCCACCGTGCCACCCACGCCGCTGGTCTTAAGTTTCCGGCAAAACCGGCTGGAAATTGGCCGCTCGGTGAACGGTGTGCCCATTGAAGCGGTGCAGTTGAGCCAGGGCAGCAAACCGGTCTTGTTTGTGGGCGGCATTCACGCCGGTTATGCTCCCAACGCGCTGGCGCTGGTGGAAGCCATGATCACCCACTTCCAGGCGCACCCGGACCAGATTCCCCCCGGTATTGCTCTGTACGTCATTCCCAATTTGAACCCGGACAGCCCCAACATGCCGGGGGTGGTAGACGGCCGTCTCAATGCAAACGGCGTAGACCTGAACCGCAATTGGGACTGTCGCTGGCAGGCCAACAACACCATCCTGGATCAATTTGTGCCCAACAGTGGCGGGGGCGGGCCGGTATCTGAACCAGAAAGCCAGGCGTTGCAGGCGTTCATTCAAGCCATTGCACCCCAGACCGTTATCTTCTGGGGAGCAGGGGGGCGGGCGACGGGCCTTTCATCACCAGGCGCTTGTGAAGAGATCAGCCTGGTCTCCGCGCCGCTGGCACAGGCTTACGGCCGTGCCGCCGACTTCAACTTTGTAGATGGCCCCATCGTCCAGGCGGACACTACCCTTAACGGGGACGTCACCAACTGGCTGGACAAGATCGGCATCCCCGCCGCTTTCATCATTCTGCCCCGTTTTCAGGATTACAATTGGGAGCAAAATTACGCCGGGATTCAAGCTGTTTTTGACGTAATTCTCAACGGCGCTCTAACGGCCATATCGCCGGGCACACCGGTCGTACTGCCCACCCCTACCACCTGCACCGTCGCCCCCGCCACCCAGTGGGCCACCAGCTATGCCGCTTATCGCGCCCGGTTGGGATGTGCGCTGAGTACGGCCGTGACTCCCACCGCCGCTTACCAACCCTACGCCAACGGGCTGATGATCTGGCGGCAAGACAAAGAACAGGTGTATATCCTTTACCAGGACGGCACACTCAGCACCCACACCGTTAATGACCCGTCGTTAGCCAGCTTTTACGTATCCGATTTGCTCAAAGGGGCGTTTGGCTATTTGTGGCAGAATAACACGGCCGTGCGCACCCGCCTGGGCCAGCCCCAAACCGCCGAACAGGTCGCCTCCGCTTTTGCTGCCCAGGACTTTAGCAACGGCGTCATCCTCACTTTCGCCGACATCGGCGGCCACACCTACCTGCTGTTTTTCCCCGAAACCACCTGGCTTTACCCATAATAACGGTATAATTTCGCCATGAGCGTCCACAACCCCCATGACCGTTTCTTCCGCGACAGCTTCAGCCGCCCGGAAATCGTCCGCAACTACCTGGAAGAGTATCTGCCGGCCGGCCTGCTGGCGCTGCTTGACCTGGACACCCTCACCTTACAAGAGGGTACGTTCATTGACGAAACCTTACGCGAACAGCAGTCAGATTTGCTCTACCAGACCCGGTTGCAGGACGACGGCCGTGCCCTCTACCTCTACTTCCTCTTTGAACACAAGAGCCAGCCGGAACTGCTGATTGCCCTGCAACTGCTGGGCTACCTGCTGGCTATCTGGCAAGAGCAGGTGAAACACAAGCGGCCGCTAGCGCCGATCATCCCGCTGGTAGTCTACCATGGCGAGCAGGTATGGCGCATACCCACCGACTTTTTCAGCCTGTTGAACGCGCCGGCGGGCTTACGGCCCTACCTGCTAGACTTCCACTACCAGTTCAGTGACTTCTCCCATCTGTCAGAAGAAGAGATCAAGGGAGAAATCTGGCTGCGGGTTTTCCTGAGCGTATTGCGCGCCATCTTTCACCCCGGGCTGCGCTATGAGTTACGGCCACTCATTGAACTGGCCTTTGAGCTGCGAGAGAAAGAGACAGGCGTTGAATACATCCGCACAATTATGTATTATCTAACCAGGGCCACCGGACGGGTGAGCCGTGAAGAACTGGAACAGGCGCTGCTGGCTCAAGGCGCGCCAGGAGAGAAACTGATGGCTACGATTGCAGACGAATATATTCAGATAGGAATGGAAAGGGGGCTTAAGCAAGGACTGGAACAAGGACTGGAACAAGGACTGGAACAAGGACTGGAACAAGGACTGGAACGGAGTATTCTCCGTATCTTGCAGGGACGTTTCGGTTCACTACCGTCAGGACTACCGGATCGATTGGCAGAACTACCGGCTATGGTGTTGGAAAATCTATTGGATGAAGCGATAGTCGCCACTTCTTATGATGCTTTTGTGGCCCGGTTAACGGCCGTTGAAAATACACCCCCTAATGCTCCCCACTCTGGTTAGTTTAGTATGGACACGGTCTTCTATTCGCCAGCTGTCAGTATCAGCTTTTCATAAATCTGATTGAATTTAGGGATAACCACCCGCCAATCGTAGGCGGCGGCGAATTGGCGGGCGGCTGCGCCCAGGCGGGTACATTCAGCAGGGTCATTCAGCAAGCGCCGCACGGCCGTCCCCATCGCCTCCGCCGTATCTGCCAACACAATCTCACGGCCGTCCACCACCGGGAACCCCTCCGCCCCCACTCGTGTACTGACAATTGGCTTACCCGCCGCCATCGCTTCGATGAGCTTCAGGCGGGTGCCGCTGCCCACACGAAAAGGCATGATAAACACGCGCGCACCGGCCAGGTACGGCCGTACATCTGCCACCCACCCCGTCACCGTAATACCGGGCACATCGCGCAGCCGCTCCAGACGCGCATGTGGTTTCTGGCCGACAATGGCCCAGGTGGTAGACGGCCGTGCCGCTAAAATTTGCGGCCATACTTCATCCGCAAACCAGAGAACGGCATCCACATTGGGCCGGTAATCCATCTTGCCGCTGAATACCAGGGCAAAGCGCAGATCTGACAGGTCAGCAACCAAAGGGTGCTCCAAACCTGCCAGGTTTTGGTATTCGGTGATGTCTATGCAGTTGGGGATGACGGAGATGGGAGACTTGTCCTGAGCAATGTCGAAGGATTGGGAGATTGGGAGATTGGAAAGTAGAGATTGGAGGTGGCGTTTGTCGGTTTCGGACACGGCCGTGACCCAATCCGCACTCGCACACGCCCACCGCTCAAAACGGGCCAGCCGCCCCACCTGCATCCAGGAGTAGGCCGCGGCCAGCCAGCGGCGTGGCTGTTGCCAATCCGTCTGCATATTGCGCCGCTGCAACTCCGTCTCCGCATTGTGATTGTCAAAAACAATCTTGACACCCCTATTGGCTACGCGAATCACGTCCAGATACCGCGCCAGTTCAATGCCTTCGATTTGCACCACGTCAAACCGGTAGGCCGCCAGTAAATGGCGCAGCCGGTCGGCAAAGACGGGACTGTAAAGGCGGTGAGCCATATCCGGCAGGTGCGTGGTAAGCAGTTGGCGCAGCCGCAGCCCGGTGGAACGGGCCGGAGCGGGCACGGTTTCGATGTGATGGCACAGTTCTATGAGGGGGGCAATCTGGGGGGGATCAACCGTTTGCCCCGGCTCTAAAAAGCTCAACAGCGTAATCTCATGGTCAGCCGCCAGCCCACGCATTATGTGAAAATTGCGCAGGCTGGTACCCTGCTGCGGCGGGTATGGCAGTTGCGGCGTGAGGAGAAGAAGTTTCATATGGCATCGGAGTTTACCCGAAAATGCCAGACCCACGTTAACAAACCGATAACCAGATTTTAATTTCGGCTGCGCGGGCTTTTTGGTTACACTATGACCATGCGTTTAGACATTACGGAACACACACAAAGAGCCAGGCAGCTCATTCCGGCCATCCAGGAATTGCGCCGCCGGGCATTGGTTCTGGAACAAACATACCAGGCCGAATTGCAATTGATCGCCGCCGATTATCGCCCCAGCGCCCGGAATCTGCTGCACTACCTGGCCCTACGCCAGACGGATATACGCCCGCTGCAACGAGAGTTGATAGGGCTGAGCCTGACGTCGTTGGGGGTAACGGAAACGGCTGTACTCAGTACCCTGGATGCACTCCTCTACAACCTGCACGCCCTGGCCGGAGAAACCTACACGCCAACCGACGAAGAAGCGCCGGTCACTTACCAGACCGGGACAATGCTTCTGGAACAGCACACCGAGCAGTTGTTGGGCCAATCTGCGGGCAACCATGCCGTCAAACGCCGGGTGCGCATTATGGTGACAATGCCGGCTGAAGCGGCCACCGACCCCCGGCTCATCCACGATCTGCTGGCCGCCGGTATGGATGTGGTGCGTATCAACTGCGCCCATGATGACCAGACGGCCTGGCTGGCGATGATCGCCAACTTGCGCCAGGCGGAAAAGAAGTTGGGACGGCCGTGTAAAATCTACGCCGACCTGGCCGGGCCAAAGCTGCGCACCGGCCTCATCAAACCGGCGGGCCGCATTGTGCGCTACCGGCCCAAACGAAACTATCGCGGCGAAGTAACTGCAATGTGCCAGGTCTGGTTTACCCCTGCCACAGCGCCCCAGCCGGCGCCTGCCGCCGCCGATGTGGCCCTTTTGGTTTCCGCCGACTTTCTGGCCCTGGCTGAAGTGGGCGATGCAATTCATCTCGAGGATACCCGCGGCCGTTACCGGCAGTTGCAGATTACCCACAAGCAAGGCACTTCCTGTCTGGCGGAAACGGACCGCACCCACTACGTGGAAACGGGTACGGCCGTGCGCCTGCTTCGTGGCGCGGAGCTGCTAGCTGCTGGTGAGATCGGGGATCTACCGCCGCTGGTACTGCCCATCCCCCTGCAAATCGGCGACACGCTCATCCTCACCCGCGCCAACCTGCCCGGCGAGGCGGCCCATTACGACGAAACGGGACGGTTGGCGCAACCGGCACATATTGCCTGTACGCTCAAAGAGGCGTTTAACGCGGTGGAACCGGGACACTGGATTTTGTTTGATGATGGGAAGATTCACGGCCGTGTCCTGGACAATGACCGCGACAACATCACCGTGGAAATCACCTCCACCGGCGGGCGATCGGTCGGTCGGCTGCAAGCCGAAAAAGGGATCAACTTCCCGGATACGACGCTGAATATGCCCTCACTGACCGCCAAAGACGTGGAAGACCTGGAATTTATGGCCAGACATGCCGACATCATTGGCCTTTCCTTTGCCCGCTCCCCCGAAGACGTTCACGCGCTGGAGGACCAGTTAAAGCGGTTACAGGCGACCCATCTTGGCGTGGTTTTGAAAATTGAAACGCGCCAGGCCTTTGAAAATCTGCCCCGGCTTTTGCTGGCAGCCATGCACTCCCCGCCCGATGGCATCATGGTGGCGCGCGGCGATCTGGCCGCCGAACTGGGCTTTGAGCGTATGGCCGAAGTACAGGAGGAAATCCTCTGGTTTTGCGAAGCCGCGCACCTGCCCGTCATCTGGGCTACGCAGGTATTGGAAAATCTGGCTAAACGGGGCGCCCCCTCACGCGCCGAAGTGACCGATGTGGTGATGAGCAGCCGCGCTGAATGTGTCATGCTCAATAAGGGGCCTTATATTGTGGATACGGTGCGCTTTTTGAACGACGTTCTGGAACGCATGGCCGCCCATAGCGCCAAACGGCGCATCATGCTGCGCCGGTTGTCTATTTCCCAGGTGGATTAGAAGTAATTGGGTAATTGAGTAATTGGGTAATTGACCGGATAATTACTCAATTACCCAATTACCATAGAGTTCAAGCGTCTGTTCCGCTGCCTTTTGCCAGGAAAAGGTTTTGGCCTGTTTGTAGCCGCGCCGGATCATGCGCTCGCGCTGCTGGTCGTCGGTGAGGACGCGGTAGAGGGCGTCTGTCCATTCTTCCTCGTCCAGCACATCCAGGATTAACCCGGCGTCCCCGGCAATCTCCGGCAGCGAGCCGCGATTGCTGACAATGACGGGACAGCCACAGTGCTGTGCTTCCAGGGCGGGCAGGCCAAAGCCCTCGTAATGGGACGGGGTTGCCAGCACCCCGGCGGCATGGTACAGATGCGCCAACGGCTCATCTCCCACCCCTTCCAAGTGATGCACATGCCCGGCCAACCCCAACTCTTCAATGGTGCGGAAGATTTCTTCATAGAGCCACCCTTTACGGCCGACCAACACCAGCGGCACATCAATTTTGTAAACCGTGCGCAGGCCATGATAGGCGCGCAGCAGAAAAGGGATGTTTTTGCGCGGCTCAAGGGTACCTACGCAGAGAATAAAGTTGCGCGGCAGACGGTAGTGAGCCAGGGTTTGGTTCACGGCCGTATCCGTCACCGGTTGCGCATACAGGGGGTTGGCCGCCAGATGCACGGTGGTTATTTTGTCTGGCGAAACGCGCAAATGCTCGATCAGGTCGTGGCGGGTGGCGTGGCTGTCGGCGGAAATGTGGTCGGCCGTATGCACCGCCCATTCAATCTGGTCGGCGTAGTAGCGCATACTTTCCGGCGTCAGAAATTGGGGATAATAGATGAAGTTCAGGTCATGCACGGTGATGATGCGCCGTTTAGCGCCGCCGTTGGGGGGAATAAAGTCCGGGCTGTGCAGCACATCCAGCCGGTGTGGCCACAATTCCAGCGCCAGCGCCCACCGCTCCCAGCGATGGTGGCAGGGGGTAAACAGGTTGCGGCGGCGGAAATTGGCGGCGGATGGGGCATAGGTACGGCCGTCCTTGTGCATCTGAAACACGCTGTATTGATTGGCCGCGTCCAGTTCGGCCAGCGCGGGCAGCAGGTACAAAATGTATTGGCTGATGCCGCCCATCTGGTAAAAGGGCAGCCGGGCGTCTATGCCGATGTGCATGGGAGTGATGCGTGATGCATGATGCGTGACACAGTGGTCACGCATCATGCATCACGGGAAATAGCTGGCGTCAAACACGGCCGTCAATAATTCTGCTCGTTCTTCTGGCGTCATCTGGCGGATGCGGGCGTAATCTTCGTTCAGGCCCGTCCACAGGTCAACGTGCAGGATACGGCCGTCGTACACCGTGTAAATATCCAGAAACGTCTGGCGCGAACCTAATGACCACATCTGGTCGGCCAGCAAATTACCCAGGCCATAATGGATAAACGCGCCGTCTACAAAAGCAAATCCTTGCGGAAAGTGAGCATGGCTGCCGGAAACGGCCGCCGCCCCGGCCCGCGCCAGGTCATTAAACGCCCGCCGCTGTTCCACCAACACCGCGTATTGATAATCCTCCAGATATTGCAAGGTGGCAAACACCAGGTAACCGGCGTCGGCTAACTGGCGGATTTGAGCCTGCATATCGCTGTAATCGCCGCAGGGCAGCGCGCCGGGGCGGGTCTCGGTGGCCCAACCAAATTCCGGGCCAACCGGGTTGCAGCCGACAAAGGCGATTTTGTTGCCATTGTGCTCCATGAGCAACGGCCGTGCCGCATCGGCCAGATCGCGCCCACCGCCAAACCATTGAATGCCATTCGCCTCATACAGATCAAAGGTGTGGTATAGAGCGCCCACGCCCCAATCGTTCAAATGGTTACCCGTCATTTCGGCTATGTCAATGCCCATCCAGGTCATCAGTTCAAAGTATTCGTCCCGGTTGCAGACGTTGTCGCTGTCGTAGGGATCGGCGGGCGGGCAGTCCGGGGCAAAGGCGTTTTCGTTACTCATGTGGGCGATGTCGGCCGCTTGCAGGACGGGGCCGGTTTCTTCGCCGGGGTATTGGATGCCGTATTTGTCCATGCGGTCGGCGACGGCGCGACGCATCCCGGCGGGGCCGGTCATGACGATGTGGGTGACACGGCCGTCGTCCCAATTGCCGATCTCGCCTGACCACTGCGCGCCGGTATCGGCCGTTTCCGGTTCCAGCGGGATGATGAGGGGATACGTAGTGGGATCAAAATCCATACCAATGGGGGCCACGCCATCCACGCGCAGCACTTTCAGGCGCGGTTCTAGCTGGTGAAAGGGGATGATGGTCAGCACCGGCTCAGTGTAGCCGGTTTGGGCCGCCCACAAAGCGTCTACCAGTTCCTCGGTGGGTACAGTCACGCCCGGTTGGTCTGGTTCGCCCCACCAGAGGCGCAGGCGCACGGCCGTGTCCTCATCCAGCAGCAATTCCCCCGCCTGCCACATCGTCTGCAAATCGGTCAGCGGGATTTCATCCGGGATGGTGGCAAACGGCGCGGCAACGGCATAAACCCACGCTTCAGCGGCTGCAGCGGTGACAGTTGGCAGAGGCGAGGGAGTGGGCGGGGGTGAGGGGGTAACAGTGGGGGTGGGCGACGAGGTGCTTGGTGGTGGAGGTGATGAGTGGAAAGTAAAGGTGGGTGTAGGAGATGGGGTGATATGGAGTTGGGGTGACGGGGTGAAGGGCACGGCCGTAGCCGTCACCGCTACCTCCTCTGGCCCACAGGCAACCAATCCACCCAACAGCATCAACAAACCAACAACAAAAAACCTTCGCGTTCTTCGCGTCCTTCGCGGATCCATTCCCATTTTTACCCCCACCGCCACAAGGCAAAGGCCGCCAGATACCGGCCAATGGCAATAACCGCCAGCGCCCCCGCCAGGCTGGCGCCGTCAGCCAACAGCGGCCCGACCAGCGCCCCCAAGAGAATGGCGGCATTAAAGGTGAGATGATACCAGGCCAGGTGATACGGCCGTTCCTCCTCCGGCGTCCTATCGTAAATGTAGTTGCTCAGCGCGCCACCGGCCAACGACCAGGCCACGCCGCCCACCGCCGAGGTGAAGAGAAAAAGGGAGAGGTTGGTGGTCACGGCCGTGAGCGCCGGATATAAACTCATCAACAGCACCCCCATCACCAATACCTGCTTGTGATTGGAACGCGCCGTCAGCCGCGCCAACTGCATCGAACCGAGCAGCACGGTGGCATAAAAAACAGCGTTGCCCATACTGATTTCCGTATCGGTCAGCCCCAGGTCATTCACCCAAAACAGGGGAAAGAGGGGAATGGCCAGGAATTGGGCCAGGTGAAAAGCAAACAACAGGCCTAGCACCACCCCAAACGGCGTGCGGAAAATTTGGCGGTTGATAGAAGGCCGGGGGTGGCTGCGGGCCATAAAGCGCAAGCCCACCGACAGCCGCAGCTCCTGCGCCCAGGCGCGAATAGCGCCCGGATGCGCCCAGTCGCCCAGGCTGCGCCCCACTCGTGTGGTGGGTTCATGCGGCAGCCGGATCAAATACAAATGCAGGCTGCTCATCATTGCCCCCACAAAACCAATGGCAAACACCACCTGATAACCAGTTGGAAATGGCATTCGGTCTAAAATGACGCCGCTGATGAGGGTGGTGATGATGAAAACCAGCGCCAGCAGCGCATTGCGCACACCGACGACGTGGCTGCGCCATTCGGGGGGCACCACTTCGGCAAACATCGAGTTAAAACCGACCGCCAGCGCCGTGCCGGGAATACTCATCAGCAGCACCAGGGCAATGAGCGCCCACACCTGCAAATAGGGGGCCAGGAAAAAGGGCAAAAAGACCCAGGCCAGGTAAAAGAGGCGGTGCCAGATGGATGTCCAGAAGACGGTGCGGGTTAATGACCGTTTTTGTAACCACTGCCCCGCCGGTAAGGTAATGGCCAGGCTGATGATGGCCGGGGCGGCATTGAGCAGCCCAATTTGAAAGCCATTGGCCCCCTGCCGGGTGGCGTAGATGGCCATAAAGGAAATGGCGGTGCCGTTTAACACGCCAAACCAGGCGATGTCCAGATATAAATGCCAGAAGTTGGCGCGATGTTCGGCGGGAACGGCCGTGCCCTTCCGCCGGAACAACGATAAAGTTGTCATATGGTGTTACTCCGTTTTCAGACCTGATGGGTTTCTTAAACCCGTCAGGTCTGAATTATACGCAGGCGCGGCAGGGCAGACATGGGTACTTTCAGGTAATCGTAATGCGTGACGAGTGATGCGTGACGAGTAATGCGTGAACCGATTACGGATTACGGATTACGGTATACGGGTTACGGATGTATAATCGGCTGCATGATGCCGAAAATCACGATTGGTTTCCTGGCCGATTATCCCGATTCCATACCCACGTTAGCAAAGTGGTTCCGCGAGCAGTGGCCGGATTATTTTGCGGATATGACACAGGCGGAGATGGAGCAGGATTTTCTGGAAGATGCCGGCCGTGATCGGCTGCCGGTGCGTCTGGTAGCCTTTGTGGTTGGGAAGCTGGCGGGCACGATTGTGCTGCGTGAACCGGGAAATGTGGCTTTAGCAGAGTTTCGGCCGGAATTGGGTGGGTTATTTGTGGTGGCGTCTTGTCGTGGTCAGGGCATTGGCACGGAATTGGTGCGGGCGGGCATGAAGGTGGCGCGGGATCAGGGTTATGAGCGTGTTTTTGCGACGACGGTGACGGCCGTTGGTATTCTGGAAAGTTTGGGTTGGGAGTATATCAAAACAGTCACGTATGAAGATGGGCCGCAGAGATTGTATCAATGTAAACTATAAACACAGCCACACGGCGGATGCCGTCAGGCCCCTGGCTGTGGAAGGAAGGCGTAAAAATTATGGCAAAAAAAGCTGTTCCCGTGAAAAAGTCAGAGATTATTGATGGCTATACCATTAAATACCACGCCAACGGCAAAACCAGATGGTCTAAGGGGAAAATTGTGGATGGACAAACTGAGGGGTATTGGGAGTGGTATCGCCTTGATGGGACGTTAAAACGTTCAGGCTATTTTGATAAAGGCGAGCCTGTTGGTGAGTGGATTACGTATGATGACAAGGGAAATGTCTATAAAGTTGAAACGAAAAAGGCACAGGATTTAACAGATAACAGCGAAGTAATCTTTTGTCCGACAGAAGTCTCGGACACGAGTGATTCAACAAAATAAGAAATGAATTTAAGAATGGCTCTCCCCTACTGTGGCATGATCTGTCAGCCACCTTTGTCTACCAGTGCAAGGAAGTAGAGATTCACGGCCGTATCCCCTCCCCCTCTCTCCTAACCGTTTCACACCATTCCTATAAATGACACTTAAAGCAAGGCGCTTTATGAGTCAGCCCCAGCAACCTTTTGGTTCTCAAAGCCAAAAACAAAGCTCCGCCTCCCGATAAAATAGTTCATGGACAGGTTGACAGATGGGAAAAATGGCGCTATTATGTAAGAGCTTACATTATTAGTTAAACACTTTCTGATTTATATCTTTACCGAGGATAACCCACATGGGCAATGCTACAATCTATGATGTATCCGAACTCGCGCAGGTCAGCATTGCCACCGTGTCTCGCGTCTTGAACTCGCCGGATCAAGTCAGCGAAGAAACGCGGTCTCGTGTGATTGCCGCCATAGATGAACTGGGCTTCGTGCCCAAATTTGAAGCGCTTACCCGTGCACGCAAGGCGATTGGCCGAATTGGCATCCTAACCCCTTCTTTTACCTCTGACTCATTTGTAGACCGCCTGCGTGGGCTGATAACTGCCCTTTCCGGTATGGCCTATGAGCCGGTGATTTATGACATTAATTCGGCCGCCCAACGGGATGGGTATCTGACTAACCTGCCCATGTCCCGTCAGGTGGACGGACTTATCGCCATTGATTTGCCGATTGATGAAACGGCCGTAGATCGCCTCCTGAAGTACAAACTGCCCACTGTGCAGATCGTTCCGTCCAGCCAATCCAGTATCAGCCGCAACATCACCACCATCATTCACGATGACAAAGAGGGGGGGCACATTGCCGCCGAATATCTGCTGGCCAAGGGGCATAGTAGACTCGGTTATGTGGGAGATACCGGTCAGCCCGAATATTTAGGGACGTTCCAGGATCAAAAACTGGACACCTTCCGGCAGACTCTAGCCATCAATGGGGTGGCTCTGCCCGATGATTATGTGCGATTAGGTCTGTTTGGTATGGAATCGGCCCGCCAACTTACCCATCAGTTGCTGAACATGCCGTCTCCGCCGACAGCTATCTTTGCCGGCAGTGACACGCAGGCAATTGGGGCGATCCGCGCTGTCCGCGAAAGCGGCCTAACAATTCCGGCGGATGTGGCTGTTATGGGGTTCGACGACATTGAAGTCGCGGCCTACATTGGCCTGACGACCATTTGCCAGCAGTTAAAAGAATCGGGACAGCTTGCGGTAAAGTTGCTGCTGGAATTGTTAGAACAACGTCAGGATCAGGCAGCGCAATCAATTACTTTGCCCTTCGCCCTGATGGAACGAGATACGGCCTGATTTTTCTGGCATAACACTGTTTCATAAAAAATTTTTCTCTCTTATGTAAGAGTTTTCATTATAAAGTAAGGACTTTTACCGTTCTATGAATACCTATCAACTCAACAATCTCCCCGTACTTCTCAATCCACCGGACACCCATGCCGATAGTGAAGCCTGGTGGGAAAACTGCGTCATTTATCAAATCTACCCCCGCAGCTTTCAAGATAGCGACGGAGATGGGGTGGGTGACTTGCCAGGCATCATAGACCGGTTGGACTATCTTAAGGAACTTGGGGTAGATGCCCTCTGGCTGTCGCCGATATACCCAAGCCCGATGGCCGATTTTGGCTACGACGTGGCCGACTATTGCGATGTTGATCCACTTTTCGGCTCGTTGGCGACGTTTGATCGTCTGCTGGCGGAGGCCCACGGCCGTAACCTCAAGGTAATTCTGGACTATGTGGCTAACCACACTTCCAGCGAACACCCCTGGTTTAGGGAATCGCGCCGCAGCCGCGACAACGCCAAACGGGATTGGTATATCTGGCGCGACGGCCGGGAAAATGGCGAGCCGCCCAACAACTGGGTTTCGTTTTTTGGGGGGAGTGCGTGGACGTGGGACAGCGAGACGGAGCAGTATTATTTGCACCTCTTTTCGCCGCAACAACCGGATTTGAACTGGCGCAACCCGGAGGTGGCGGCGGCGATGCACGACGTTTTGCGCTTCTGGCTGGATCGGGGGGTGGACGGCTTTCGGATGGACGCGGTGACGATGCTGATCAAACATGCGGAGATGCCGGACATGCCACCCGCCGAGGGTCTGTTGGGGGCGGAGTTGCTGCAAAAACATATCTACGTCCACAACCAGCCGGAAGTCCATGACCTGATTCGTGGGTTTCGGCAGGTGTTGGATGCCTATGACAGCCGTCGGGTTCTCATGGGTGAAACAGGCGATTTGGACCCGCGCAAACTGGTTTCCTTTTACGGCCGTCAACTTGACGAAATGCACCTGCCCTTCAACTTCATTCCCATGCACATGCCCTGGCAGGCGGCGGTGATGCGGCAGGCAATTGCCAGCTACTACGCCGCTTTGCCGCACCGGGCCACGCCCAATTTTGTGTTTGGCAATCATGACATCAGCCGCCTGGCGACACGCTACGGCTGGGCTAACCACCGCTCTGTCGCCATGCTCCTGCTGACGTTAGGGGGCGTCGCTACACTTTATTATGGTGATGAACTAGGCATGACCGATGGCTTTGTGCCACCAGAGAAAGTGCAAGACCTGATGACCCAGGATTTTTCCGGCAGTGAACACGGGCGAGACCCGGCGCGCACGCCAATGCAGTGGAGCGCCGCCGCCAACAGCGGCTTTACGGCCAGCGGCAGCGTCCCCTGGCTGCCGCTGGCGGCCAACTATAAAACGGTTAATGTGGCGCATCAGGCGCAGGAATCGGCATCAACGCTCAAATTTTACCAGGCACTCATCACCTTGCGACGAGGGCTGCCAGCTTTGCAGCACGGATCTTTGGCCATCATGGCCGATGCCCCGGAGAACGCTTTGGTTTACTTGCGCCAATACAACGAGCAGCGTTTGCTCATCGTCATCAATTTTGCCGACGCCCCATTTTCGCTGGATTTATCTCAGCTGGCGCGTCGGGCTGTTTTACAGCTTTCGTCGTTGTTCATGCCCGTGACGGCCGTTTCTGGCAGCAGGGTCGTTGTGCGGGCGCATGAAAGTTTGCTGCTGGAACTGGATTGAACAGAGGGGATAGGGAACCGGGAGACGAGCGTATGATTCGATATTAAAGCCATGTAAAAAATCACCAGCCACAGACCGGCTGTGCTGCGGGCCTGCCAGCGTTCATTTTAATGAGTTAGGGGGCGTTTCCCCCACACAATTCGTTTGATTTAAGGAGAAGATCATGAAAAAGTTAGTCGTTGGTTTCCTGTTTTTGTTACTCGCGCTGACGGTTATCGGGTGTAGTGGCGGTACGGCCGATACGACCCCTGCCCCGGCCGTTTCCGATACTGCGTCACCAGCCGCCACCACCCAAGAGACAACCGCCGCCCAATCGGGGGAAAAAGTCCAGGTGACGATACTTGGTACGCTCAAGCCGGAAATTGCCGCGCAAGTTGAAGCCGCAATTGCGACTTACAATGCCGCGCAAGACAAGTACGAAGTTGTTTCCATCCCGTTGGATACAAACCCGGTGGAAAAAATGACCACCCTATATGCTTCCGGTAACGCGCCAACCATCATGGGCATGGGACAAGAATTTGCCCAATTCCAGCAAAATCTGCTTGACCTGACCGATGCGGAATTTTCCAAACACGCCTTGCCGGGCACGCAAGACCCGGTTACGGTGAACGGCCGTGTCTATGGGATGCCGCTGACTGTGGAAGCATTTGGCCTGCTGTACAACAAATCAGTCCTCGATGCGGCCGTTGGCGGTGGCTTCGACCCCAATTCCATGCAAACCCGCTCCGACCTGCAAGCGTTGATGGATCAGATTAACGCCCTGGATGGCAAAACGGCTTTGCACCTTTCGCCGATGGACTGGTCTTTGGGCGCTCATGTCACCAATTTGCTCTTCGCGCCGCAATCGGCCGAGCGGGACGAGCGTTTGCAATTCATGGAAGATTTGAAAGCGGGCAACGTCGCTTTAATGGACAACGAAGTTTTCACCGGTTGGGCGGATACGTTTGATTTGCTCAAAGAATACAACGTCAACGCCGCCTCGCCCCTATCCGCCGATTATGATCAGGGGGCGCTGGCGCTGGGTTCTGGTGAAGTGGGCTTATGGTTCATGGGCAATTGGGCTTTTCCGCAGTTGAGCGAAATTGGCCCCGACACCGAATTTGGCATTTTGCCTTACCCCATCGGCGATGACCCGACGACCTATGGCAATACCCAAATTTCTATTGGCGTTCCTTTTTACATGGTGATTGATGCCAGCCAATCTACGCCCGAAGAACAGCAAGGGGCCATTGATTTTCTCAACTGGCTTGTCACCGATGCGACGGGGCAAGATTATTACATCAATCAATTCAAGTTTATTCCTGTGTTCGACACGTTTACGACCAGGCCTACCGATTCCATGTCCCAACAAATACTCAACTATCTGGAAAACGGCCGTTCCCTGGAGTGGATGAACTCGCTCTACCCACCCGACGGCTGGCCGACGATGGGCGTCTCGATGCAAAAGTATTTGACCAACACGATTGATCGCGCCGGATTAGCCGAAGAATTTACAGATTACTGGCAAGGCGTTGATAAGTAGCTGATTTGCTGAATGGGAGTGGCGCTTTCACGGGTCAGCCACTCCCATTCAGCGCTGCGAAACGGCCGTTGGCTGCATTCAATAAAGGACGTGGCTCATGTACACCGAAAAAGGCTTATTGGACAAACTGAAGAGTTTTGCAACCTTTTCATTCATCCCGCTCTTCGCTTTTGTCACCGTCTTGCTCATTCCTTTCCTGGTCGGCTTTCTGTTGACATTTACGGACTGGAATGGCATTGCGGCGATCAGTTCACTGGATTACAACTGGGTTGGCCTGAAAAACTACTCAGTTGCTTTTGCCGACAAAGATTTTTGGACAGCATTGCTGTTGACCTTCAAGTACGTCATTCTGGTCGTCGTTTTTACCAATATCATCGCCTTTGCCATCGCTCTGCTGGTCACCTCCAAGTTAAGCGGGCGAAACTTCTTCCGGTCCATCTTTTTTGTCCCCAATCTTATCGGTGGCGTGGTCCTCGGTTTCATCTGGGTGTTCATTTTCTCCCGTTTCGTCGAGTACATTGGGGACATCACCAACCTTGCCGCGTTTCAGCACTCTTGGCTGGTTGATCCTGACAAAGCCTTTATCGCCCTGGTTATTGTGAGCGTCTGGCAGTTGTCAGGGTATATGATGCTGATCTACATTGCCGGTCTGGTGGGGATTCCCAATGACATCATTGAAGCGTCCAGCATTGATGGAGCCTCTCCCTGGCAACGATTGCGTCACATTGTGATGCCCCTAATGATTCCGGCCTTCACGATCAGTCTGTTTTTGACCTTGCGCAACAGTTTTATGGCGTTTGATGTCAATCTGGCCTTGACCGGGGGCGGGCCTTTCCGATCGACAGAGCTGGTGACGTTACACATCTATAACGAGGCCTTTCGCTTTCAAAACTACGGCGATGGTCAGGCCAAAGCCGTGATTCTGTTTGTGATTGTGGCCACCATTGCCATCATTCAAGTGTTGGCAACCAACCGATTGGAGAGGACATAAATGAAAATCAAATTGAATTTCAAGTTTTTGCTGGCGGTCATTTTTGCCATTGTGTATATCTTTCCCTTTTCGTTGGTTCTGATCAACTCGTTCAAGGAAAGGGTAGAAATCATTGCCAATCCGCTCAAACTGCCGGCCGAATTCAGCCTGACGAATTACATTACCGCTTATGAACGGATGGATTATGCTTCGGCTTTCTTCAACTCGTTGATCATTACGGTAACGGCCGTTATCGTCCTGATCATTTTTCCTTCCATGCTGGCTTATTATCTGGTGCGGTTCAACTATCGCCGCAACCAGATTATTTTCATCATCCTCATTGCCTCCATGATCATCCCGTTTCAGGCCCTGATGATCCCGTTTGTCAGCATTTATGGCAAGTTGGACATGCTGAACAGCCGTTTGTACCTGGTCTACTTTTATTTAGGCTTTGGGGTTGCCCTTTCCACATTCATGTATCACGGGTTCATCAAATCGATCCCCATGGCGCTAGATGAGTCGGCGACCATTGAAGGAGCGAACAAATTTCAAATTTACCGGCACATAATTCTGCCCATGCTCAAGCCCATTACCGCCACCATCGTCATTTTGAATTCGCTGTGGATTTGGAATGATTTCCTGCTGCCCTCATTGGCCTTGTTTCAAAAATCGCGGACACTGCCTCTTTCCACGTTCTCCTTCTTTGGCCGCTTCACCACAGACTTTGGTCTGGCGATGGCTGGCCTGGTACTGTCCATGCTGCCGATTATTATTCTCTACCTCGCTCTGCAAAGACAGATCATCAGCGGCATTTCAGAAGGGGCCGTTAAATAGCACATGGCGAACGCCGCCGGCTGGTTGAGGTTGTGGGAAATCACGAAACGTTGGGAAGAACGGCCGTTTGCGTCGGCACAAAAGTATGGAAGGGGGAGTTTGCCGTTAAAAACCTTGGGCAATAGCAACCGCTCTATCTGGCCGAGTCAGTCGGCTCCGGCGCAGGTTTTAACAAGTTTTACTCTGGAAGCAAGGCCAGCGTCAGGCGGGCAGCCCGCCTAAATAAGGTTCCAGGTGACGCTGGCGCTACCCCTCGGATGGCTTGCTATTTAGTGAATGGCAAAGGCGTTGGACAACCGCGCCAGTGCACCTGAACCAAGCGTTAGGCCTTCGCTAGATAAGTGAAGCCTCACGGCCGTACTCCCTCCCCCATCTCTACACCCAACCCCACCTGCACAGCCAAACGCCGCCGCTCACCGTGATTTTAGTCACGGCCGTTATCGGCGACTGCCTGATCACGATAACACCAGCCATCATCAACGCACCCCTGGTGGCGGCGCCATTGAATCGCCCAAACTTTGACCATGCCCGAACATTTGTGCTACAATCACCTTGATCGCCGACAACACATGCAAACTCAGAATGAGAATCCACAGATTCCGTGGAATCTGTCCTGATATGAGGCCATTATCAAGATATGGGTTCATAAGGAGAGTGAAATGCAGCAACAGCAAACGACACTGGATGTAATTTACGAGAACTGGCGGAACTATAACACCAAACTACATACCGCCATCGCGCCGCTGACAGATGCGCAGCTCAAGCTGCAACCTGCCGCGCGTATGTGGCCGCTGGGTCAGATTGTGCAGCACATCATCAGTGTAAGGGCCGGGTGGTTCAGCGGCACCCTACAGGACACCGACGAAGTGATGGACGCCTACATGATGTGGGGGCAGCGTGACTCGCCGTCACGCAGCGCGGCGGAACTGGCGCGTGGTCTCGATGAGACATGGGCGTTCATCGAAACCCGCTTGCAGCGCTGGACTCCTGAAGAGTGTGCCCTGACATTCCCCGACGAGTGGGACGGTCAGACGTATGATGTATCGCGCAGTTGGGTGATCTATCATGTGCTGGAACATGACCTGCATCACGGCGGCGAGGTCTCGCTGATACTCGGCATGAACGGCCTGCAAGCGCCGGATATTTAGACATGTAGACAAGGAGGCACACAATGGATATAGACTGGAAAACGATCATCTGGCAGCAGTTTGGGGCGGCCATAGATACGCTCGATGACACGATAGAGCTATGCCCCGACCATCTCTGGACGGCCGTGCTGTGGGATGACCCGGATGGCGCTGAGTATGGGCAATTCTGGTTTGTCGCTTACCATACCCTGTTCTGGATTGACCTGTACCTGGCCGGTTACTATGAAGGCTTTACTCCGCCAGCCCCCTTCATCCGGGGCAGACTCCCGGAAAAACCGTACACCAAAGAGCAGATTCAAACCTATCTCGCTCACTGCCGCCACAAGTGCCAATCCACCCTCGAAGGGCTGACGGAAGAAAGAGCCAACCAGCACTGTACGTTTGCATGGATCGAAGCCAGCTTTGTGGAAATGCAGCTTTACTGTATGCGCCACGTTCAGGAACACGCCGCGCACCTGAGTTTCCTGCTCACACAGCACGGCGTGACCGGTTTTGATTGGGTGGCGCAGGCCAGGAACACAACCGCTTCCGGCCACACATCTCTATAGCGACCCTATCTGAAATGTGGACAGTCGGAGGAGAGCCTTTAGGCGAGCCGCGCATCGGCTAAAGCCTCTCCTCCATCCACAACTCATTTGGGAGTGCTATATCATAGGCCATTATGCTAACCATCAACATTGAAACAGCCCGGCGTTTTGTTCTGGGCAAACAAGGCTTGTGGCCGGGGCGGCGCTGGCACGGCCTGGCGGGCACGGCCCAGGCCATGCGCGCCATCGAATACCTGCAACTCGACCCCCTGCAAATCATCGCCCGCAGCCAGGATATCATGCTGTACGGCCGTGTCCTGGACTACACCCCTGGCCTGTGGGA
>CAADGU010000316.1 GCA_900696625.1 uncultured Chloroflexota bacterium
AACCGCCGGTTTTGCGCCGCCGCCCAGGCGTCATGTGTTGTATGGGAACTGCCCAAAGCAAGACATGCGGCCGGTCTGGTGAATGAACCTGAAGAGTACCCCCGGCGTGTGGTGGCTTTTCTTGACGATGCTTTGTCACGGCCGTAACACCACCGGCAAATGGCATATGCGCTCTGTCTAACGGCCGTTTCCCACCCACCCCCCACCACCTCATTCCCGTCCCCAACTGATTGACTTCCCCACCCCACTCCCTATAATTCCCCCAACCTGACAGATTTCATCTACAGGTATTTGTAAAATTCGTAGACAAGGGTTGGTCTCTACAGGATTTCATGGGGTTCGGCGTGACATGTGACGAGTGATGCGTGTGGTTTCTCTGGTCACGCATCACTCGTCACGCATCACGGCCTGTCAACCCCCTGAATTCCCAAAGAACCTGGGGTTGTATGATGGACCGCTTTTTCTTTGGTAATGATGGCAATTGGGATGACGACGACTGGGATGATGACGGTTGGGATGATGAAGAAGGCTGGGATGATGAAGAGTGGGACGACGAAGAGTTTGATGGGCTACCCGCCAATTTGATGGAGCTGATGGAAGCAGCCCAGGCGGTCGAAGAGGATCAACTGGATCACGCTCTGCACCAATTGACGGTGAAAGAACTGCGCCAGATCGCCCAGCGGCGCGGCTGGCGACTAATGGGCACAGTCAAAGACGACCTGGTGGCCCAAATGCAAACCCTGCTGTTGGAAGCGCGGCAAGACCCCTATATGCTGGTCGGTCTGTCGGAAAAAGCCCGTGAACTGCTGGCCGCCACGCACACCCTCTTTAACATCAACAACACCATCTTTCAAGACCAATGGGAATTTCTGTGGCGCCAGGTGCTAAAGCACAAGGAACCAATAACGCCGGTGGTGCAAGAATTGGAAAGCTATGGGCTGGTATACCGCTGCCGCAGTCATGGCGAGGATGTCCACCACCATCCCATCCTTAATATGCCAGAGTACCTGCTGCCGGTGGTGGCCCTCATTCCCCGGCGCAAAGCCACTATCTCCCCCTTAAAACGCAGCCTGCCGGCGGCACGGCCGTTCCTGGAAAATGTGGAAGCCATCATCAATTACCTGGCTGCGGGTGGTTTGCTGCGCCTGACGCCGCCGGTTGGCGAGCACAACCCCGAAGGCCATCCTTCCCCCTGGGTGGGCAACTGGCCGTACCTGCCCGAAGAAGTCAAAAAATTGTCGGCCTACAATCTCTACCGCGCCTTCTACGAGCGGCACGTTTTAACCGTGCCCATTCGCCGCCAGCTTGTGGACGTGGCAAGCTGCCAGCCGTTGGTCACGGCCGTTGGCGACCCCGACGCCCTGAGTTGGACGCTCACCCTCTTGCAAGGTTTACAGGTAGTGACGCTAGATGAAACGCTCACCGTGTCACTTTCCCCGGAGAGATGGAACATGCTCATCAGCCTGCCCCGCCAGCAGCTTCTCGGCGTCCTCTGCCAGGTTTGGGGCGTCCATGTTGGTGATGTGTGGGAACTGCGCGCCGTCCTCAACCAATCGCCGGAGATGAGTGTCTGGCGGCTGGCCGACGCCGAAGTACCGTATCAGACGCTGCTGATGGAATTGGTCATGGGACGGCAAACGATGCTCCGCCTGTTACGGGGGTTGGCCGAAGATGACAAACGGCAAGATGAATGGTTTAGCCTTTCTGACTTTGTCCGCGAGTTATGCCAGATACGGCCATCGCTCCATTACAATTTGCTGATGCCAGACGCCTGGGGCTTCCGGCAAGGCGGCAAACCCTTCAATCCCGAAAATGAAGGCGACTGGCTGAAAACCAGCGGCCAGATGGTGCGCGCTGCCATTTGCGGGCCGCTGTATTGGATGAACATGGTGGAACTGCGCGGCAGCCCGGATGATGTCGTCGCCTTTCGCCTGACGGATACGGGGCGCTTCTTGTTGTCTCCGGCAGCGCCAGACACGGCCGTGCCCCAAAGCACCTCCCCCGGTGAAGCTATCTGGCTGGACGACCGCACCGTGCAAATCTCTCCCGGCTACGAAATGGGCGCCTTCCTGGCGCTAATGACACAGTTAGGCACGGCCGTGCCCAACCAACCCTTCACCTATCGCCTGGATGGCGCCGGCCTGGAAAAAGCGTTCATCGCCGGCGAATCGCCAGACACCCTCAACCGCCTCTTTTTAGAATCCGGCTGGCGGCTGCCGGACGCCGGGCTGGAATATCTGGAAGAGGTGTACCGCCGTTTTGGCCTGGCCCACCTGTATGACGATCTCACGGTCATCGAATTCAGCGACGACATGGCCCTGCCAGAACTGCGCGCCGCCGGCTTGCTGGATGAATGTCTGGTGCATGAATTCTCCCATCGCCTGATTGCCATTCGCCCGGAAATGATGGCGACGCTGCTCACCCGGCTGGAAGGGCGCGGATATACTCCCCGTGTTACGGAGGCTGTTTCCTGATGGACCAACCTGCTGTGAAATTAGATGTTGTCCTGGACGGCTACAACGCCACCACCATTAAAGAGATGCTGCTAGACCTGGGCCAAAAGCCCAAAGTCGCCAAAGGGGATAATGTGCCCTGGCTGGCGGGCCAATTTGCCCAGGCGCCGCGTGTACAGCGCGAGTTGAGCCGGTTAAACGAACTGGAGAAAATTGTGCTGGCGCGTCTGCACCAGAAAAACGGCCATCTCAGCCATACCCGGCTGCGGCAGTTGTTAAGCCTGCACGCGGATTTGCTGCAAAAGTCACGGCCGTCCCATCACGCCATCTTTGTCAATGGCGAACGCCAGCCCGCTTTTGAGGCCAACCCGAACTATAAGGGCAAACCTTCGTTTGAAGACCTGCTGGCCGGGCTGGCGCGCAAAGGGTTGGTTTTTAGCCAGCGGCCACTGGATGATAGCCGCACCGTGTTAGACTGGCTGCACGGCCATACCATCCTCCTGCCCGATTACGTTCGCGCCCGGCTAGATACCATCCAACTGCCCGAACTGCCCAACCCGGCCAGCATCGAGCCGGCCCATATGGTACGTGGTTCCAGCCAACATTTTTTGCGTGATGTGGGGCGTTACGGACGTTACCTGCGCCGCAAAGGGAAACTGACCCTCACCACCCAAAACCAGCTGTACAAAGACGACCTGAAAGCGATTGCCGCCGAGATGAGCTTCAAAACCGACCTGGGCAGCGGCAGAAAAGAAACCGATAATGGCCACCTCTACTTCCTGCGCGGCCTGATGCCCAAATTGGAACTGGCTAAACAACGCTATGCCGGCGAGGCGTTAACGGCCGTGCCCGACGCTCCCTTCTGGCAATTTGACCTGGCCGAACGCGCCGCACTGGCCTTCTACGCCTGGCGCGACGAGGGCGCCTGGTATGAACTGCCCAACCTGCGCCATTTCCAGCGCGGCAACCGCACCGACTTCGCCCCGCAAGGGCTGGTAGAGACCCGCAAAGTGATTTTGCGCCACATAGCCGAAATGGGCAGCGGTTGGATCAGCCTGGCGGAATTAATCGAATCCATCAAAGACGAAGATTACGGCTTTCTTTTCAAGGAACGCAAGATCAGCCATTGGAGCTACTACGGCCTTTACAACTCCTCGCCTTACGAGGGCAACAACAACCCCTACGGCGTCACCTTTGGCGACTTCAAAGATGAAAAAGATGGCTGGAACAAAGTGGAAGCCGACCTGATCAACCACGTCATCGCCGGGCCGCTGCATTGGATGGGGCTGGTGGATTTGGGCTATATGCAAAAGCCCCCGGTAGATTTAAGCGGCAACCAGAAAGTGGACGGCTACCGCCTGACGCCCATGGGCGAATGGCTGCTGGAGTTGGGGCCAAAACCGGAATTTGCCGCCGGTGAAGGCAACGTGGTGGTGCAGCCCAACTTTGAAATTGTGGTCATGGCCCCCTTTGACGACGAGGCGCTGCTGGCGCTGGACCACTTTGCCCGCTCCATCAAAGAAGGCGACCACGTCATCACCTATGAGATCAACCGCGCCAGCGTCTACAACGGCCAGAAACACCATTGGCCGGTGGAGCGGGTCATCACCTGGTTGGAAACGATCAGCAAACAGCCATTACCGCAAAATGTGCGCCGCAGTCTGGAAGAGTGGGAGGCGCTGCACCAACGCATCACCATTCGCCCGCACGTGCGCCTGCTGGAAACGGCCGCCCCGACCGTCGCCGACGAAATAGAGCCGCTGCTGGCGACGGCGGCTCGCCGCGCCGCGCCCACCGTTTTCCTATCGAAAGACAACGGCGACCAGTTGGCCCACATGCTGCGCCAGGGCGGCTGGCTGCCGCTGCGCACCGCCGCCGGGCAAACGGCCGCACCCAACAGCGTCACCATTGACCGCAACGGCCGTGTCGTCTACACCCACCGCACCCCCAGCATCTACGCCCAGGGCGTCATCACCCCCATCAGCGTAGACACCGGACACGGCCGTGAACTCACCCCCACCCAGGTGAAAGCGGCCGTCTCCGGCAAGAAAAACCTGGAGCAGCTGCTGGCGGCGCTGACGGCCGTCCACACCGGCCCCTTGCCGGACGCCCTGGTGGTCAAACTGAAGGCGTGGAGCCATTACTACGGCAACGCACACCAGGAAACGCTGACCCTGATCGAATTCAAGGACTTCGCCACCCGCGACGAACTGCTGCAAGACCCGGAACTGGGCCAATACCTGACCCCGTTCACCGCGCCCACCCGCGCCCTGGCCCTCGTCCCCCGCCAACACGAAGCCACCGTCCATGCCCTGCTGGCGGAACGGGGCGTGAAGATTGAAGAAGGAATAAAAAAATGAGGTAATTGGGCAATTGGGTAATTGTGTAATTACCCAATTACCCAATTACTCAATTACCCAATTACCCAATTACTCCCTATGTACAACCCCCAAAACCCCCTCATTGTGCAAGGCGACAACACCGTGCTGCTGGAAGTAGATAACGGCCGTTACCCGGAAGGGCGAGATTTGCTGGCCCGTTTTGCCGAACTGGAAAAAAGCCCGGAATACATTCACACCTACCGCATTAGCCCGCTGAGCCTGTGGAACGCGGCCGCCGCCGGGCTGACGGCCGAAGCCATTCTGACCGGACTGGATGACCTGGCCAAATACCCCCTGCCGGACAACGTGCGCCATGACATCCGCGACTACATCAGCCGGTATGGGCTGGTGAAACTGGTGCGCCAGGATGATGACCTGCTGCTGGTCGCCAGCGATGCCTTGATCGTCACAGAACTGGCGCGGCATAAACAGTTACGGCCGTACATCGCCGCCCAACTCGACCCCTGCACCCTACGCCTGGACCCCGCCCGGCGCGGCCACATCAAACAAGCCCTGGTCATCATCGGCTACCCCGCCGAAGACCTGGCCGGTTATGTAGAAGGCGAAACGCTCACCTTCAACCTGCTGCCCATCACCGGCCAAAACAAACCGTTCAAACTGCGTGATTACCAATACACGGCCGCGACTACCTTCTACGCGCAGGGCAGCGCCAGCGGCGGCAGCGGCGTCATTGTGCTGCCCTGCGGCGCAGGCAAAACGATGGTGGGCATGGCCGTGATGAACCAGTTACAAACCAACACCCTCATCCTCACCCCCAGCACCGTAGCCGCCCGGCAGTGGATTGACGAACTGCTGGACAAAACCAACCTCTCCCCGGAACAGGTGGGCGAATACACTGGGGCGCGCAAAAGCATCAAACCTGTTACCATCAGCACCTACCAGACAATGACCTTCCGCAAACGGGGCACACGCGGCCGTAACCTGCCCCTGCACGAGGAGTATCCCCACTTCTCCCTCTTTAGCGAACGGGATTGGGGGCTGATTGTGTACGACGAAGTCCATCTGCTGCCTGCGCCGGTGTTCCGCGTCACGGCCGAATTGCAGGCGCGGCGGCGGCTGGGGCTGACGGCCACCCTGGTGCGCGAAGATGGGCAGGAAGAGGATGTTTTTTCCCTCATCGGGCCAAAAAAGTATGACGTGCCCTGGCGCGAACTGGAAAAACAGGGCTGGATTGCCACCGCCCACGTCACCGAGGTGCGCATTCCCCTACCGCCGGAGACCCGCGTCGCCTACGCCATCGCCGAGGAGCGGGAAAAGGCGCGCATCGCCGCCGAAAACCCGGATAAGTTGGCCGTCCTTGACCAACTGCTGGCACGTCATTATGGCGACCACATCTTGATCATCGGTACTTACCTGGGGCAGTTAGACGAGGTGCAGCGGCGCTATGGCTTTCCGCTGATTACGGGTAAAACGCCGGTGAAACAACGGCAGGAGTTGTTGGGGGCATTTCGTGACGGCCGTGTCCCCACCCTCATCATCAGCAAAGTAGGCAATTTTGCCATTGACCTGCCCGAAGCCAACGTGATGATCCAGATTAGCGGCGCGTTTGGCAGCCGCCAGGAAGAGGCGCAGCGGCTCGGCCGCATCCTGCGCCCCAAGAAAGAAAACAGCCTG
The DNA here is from genome assembly GCA_900696625.1 of uncultured Chloroflexota bacterium. Taxonomy (GTDB): domain Bacteria; phylum Chloroflexota; class Anaerolineae; order Promineifilales; family Promineifilaceae; genus CAADGU01. The sequence goes on from CAADGU010000316.1 coordinate 6,470, forward strand.
GCTTACTTTTACACCCTGGTCAGCAAAGACAGCAAAGACCAGGAGTTCAGCGCCAACCGCCAACGTTTCCTGACGGAACAGGGCTACCGCTACCACATCCTCTACGGCGATGAGATCGCCGATTACGTACCGCCAGATCGGTGAACGACCATCAGCGTGTAACCTGAAAAATCCGTAAAGCACACGAAGAAACACATAGGGAGGTAAACCATGTCAACAAACGAATACCGGTTCATCACCCATTGGCTGGTACAGAGTACAGTGGAAGAAATTACCGATATTCTCGGTAATGCGCTCGATTTGGTGCGCTGGTGGCCTTCAGTGTATCTGGATGTGCAGGAATTGGAACCGGGCGACCCGGAAACGGGCGTGGGCAAAGTAATCAGCCTGTACACCAAGGGGTGGCTGCCTTATACGCTGCGCTGGCAGTTTCGGGTGACGGACAACCGACGGCCGTATGGCTTTAGCCTGGAAGCGTGGGGGGATTTTGTGGGGCGGGGCGTCTGGACGTTTGAGCAGGATGGCGAGTGGGTGAACATCACCTACGACTGGCGCATCACCGCCGAAAAGCCGCTCTTGCGTCATCTTTCCTTCTTGATGAAACCGATTTTCTCGGCCAACCACCACTGGGCGATGAAAAAAGGGGAGGAGAGCTTGAAACTGGAATTACAACATCGCCATGCAAAGACGGATGAAGAGCGCACGGCCGTGCCTCTTCCCCCCGGTCCCACCTTTGCGCGTTAAGAAGGAGATTAAGAGATTAGGAGATTCCCCAATCTCTTAATCTCTCAATCTCATTTCTTTACGCTTCTGGCTCAACACCCAACGCCCGTAGCTGCGCCGCCAATCGTTCGGCTCGTTCGTGTTCTTGCTCCGCCCGCTGGTATTCTTGTTCCGCTCGCTGGCGTTCTTGCTCGGCTCGCTGGCGTTCTTGCTCGGCTCGGTCACGCTCCTGAGCGGCGGCTTCTTCACCGGTTAACAGCAGATTGCCCTCCTGGTCACACCAGCGCAGCCAGGTGGCGTGTAGATCAGCATACGTCCCTGTCCACAACTGCACACCCAGACCCACTTCCGGCAGCCACATTCGGCGGGTGGGTATGTAGCCGGAACCCCGCCGTTCAAAGAGGTGTAGTTCCTTTGCGTTTAACTGACGCTCCGGATCATAGACGATATACCAGGCAATACCCAGGCGGGCATAGAGGCTTTTTTTCCGGCCCAACTCCCCACCCTGCCGGTTAGAAACAACTTCTACCACCACATCCGGCGGTTTGCCATATTCCCACATGAAATATGATCGGTGCCTTTTTTCCCACACTTCTTCGGGCAAGGTGACGTCCAGGCTGATCAGGGCATCGGGCACAATCGCCGGCTCATCCACTGCGAAGAACAAACCGACGTTGGCCAGGGCCACAAACGGCCGTTTCTCCGCCCCGCCTTTCCAGGATGAATAGAGGGGTTCGGTTAATAAGCGTTGTTGTTTTTCCGAAAAGATGTTATCCACCGGCGTATCATCCTCCGTGACGAGATGAGAGACGTCAGGTCTGGCAATGGCGACTGCTTCAGGTTCTAACACAAGTTCGGCCATACGTGTTTGCCTCCGTTCCGGTAATATGCACCGATTATATCACAACGGGAATTCCGCGTAGTGCCCGGCAAGGGGCGGGCAGGTTTTGATCATCCAGGATGGTTTTGCCCCTTGCCTGGCACTATGGTACTAATTTTCACAAATGGGTGGGTTTTTAATTTTCATCGTAACTTTGAGTGTCTATAAATGGGGTCGGGTCTTCAAGAACCTGGAACAGGGGTCAGGCCAGACACACTATATTAACATCCTAACCACATTCAGGCATCATCATCCCATCTTCGCCCCATCGCAGCCACATTGCGGCCTCATCGTTGCCCCATCACCGCCTCATCGTTACCCCATTGCTGCCTCATCGCTGCCCTGTCTGAGCATGCCCCCCCAGAAAAAAGAGCTTAGGTGCAAATCGTCTCTCACATCCATCCGGCATCTAGGCTCTTTTTTCGTTTCTCAAAAACCATCACAAATCACACGAATTGACTACATTATTCGGCATCCTCTTTAGCCGGTGGCAAGTGATCTAGCAGCGCCCGCAACCCTAACAGATAACTGCGCCAGCCAAAGCCAGCAATTTGCCCCACACAAACAGGCGCAATGGTCGAATGATGACGGAATGACTCACGGGCGTGGATGTTGGAGAGATGCACTTCCACAGCCGGCAGCCCCACCCCGGCGATGGCGTCGCGGATGGCGATGCTAGTGTGTGTATACGCGCCAGGGTTGATGAGGATGCCCTGCGCCCACTCTCTGGCCTGGTGGATAGCGTCTATCAAGGCTCCCTCGTGGTTGGATTGGATGAATTGCAGGCTGGCGTTTTCCTGCTCAGCCAGCGTTATAAGCTGTTGGTTGATGTCTTGTAAGGTGTAACGGCCGTAAACTTCTGGCTGGCGCGTCCCTAACAGATTAAGATTGGGGCCGTGAATGACGATGATGCTGATCATGGGGTCTCCTTTTGTAGCGCGATTTGGCAAATCGCGTTACGTTTAGGCAGGAGATTAGGTGAAAATGGGGATAAGTGCAAACATCAGCAGACGCGAATGGTTGGGGGCAGTGGTGGTGGCGATGGGCACGGCCGTACTTACCCTGCTGCCCTACTGGTTGGGGAGCATAACGGCGCCAGACGGCCGTGTCTACATGCACCTGATCATGAATCCCGAAGATTCGCTCACCTACTGGGCCAAAATGTGGCAGGGGGCGCAAGGGGCCTGGCTCTACACCATTCCCTTCACGCCGGAACCACATCCCGGCGCAGCCATTGGCGTTTTTTACGTCTGGTTGGGGCAGGTAGCCAGAGTGACGGGTCTGTCATTGACGGCCGTCTGGCACATGTCCCGTGTGTTGGCGGCGTTTGGGTTGTTCGTGACGATTTTTGGGTTTACGGCCGTGTTCCTGCCCCACCGCCTCACCCGCTGGGCCGCCTACCTGCTGGCGCTGTTTGGCTCTGGCCTGGGCTGGCTGCTGTTTATGCTCGGCCAACCGTATTGGCTAGACGCCTTCCCGCTTGATTTCAAAGACCCTGGCGCGCACATCTTTTTCACCGGTCTCACCTATCCCCACATTGCCCTGGGCACGACGCTGATTTTGTTCGACATGCTGGCACTCAAAAGCATTGGCGATCAGGCGTTGGCCGGGCAGGCAACCAATCGCCGGATGTGGCTAATCGCGGTTCTGGCTGGCGTGGGCAATTTATTGTTGGGGATTGCCTACCCGTTTTTGCTGTACATTGTGGCGGTCACGGCCGTGTTCTACTTCCTCTACCTTCTCTTCAAATTGCGCCCCTTCGCCAGAAGGTCAATTCCGTGGGCTGCCGGTTTCCAGGCGGCGTTGCTTTTTCTCATTCCCGCGCCGTTGTACCTTTACCTTTTTTACGTCTGGCAAAGCAATGACATTTTTCGCATTTGGGATGCGCAGGCAGGCACACCTTCGCCACCCTGGCCCCATTACCTGGTTGGGTTTGGCGTGATGTTGGTCTTGGCGGGGCTGGTAGTCTGGAAACGGCCGTCTACCCGCCCCCATTTTGCCATCTTATGGTGTTGGATTGGCGCGGTAGCTTTGCTGATTTATGCCCCACTTGGCCCGCAGCGCCGCTTTATCCAGGGCGTTCACGTGGCCCTGGCCATCCTGGCTGCCACCGGGCTGGTGGAGGTAGTGCTGCCTCGTCTGCAACAAACCCGCTTCTGGCAGCGGCTGGTCGCCAATCCCCGCTACACCACGCCCAAACTCAACCGGTTCATCATCGCCCTGTTCCTGCTGTTGATGAGCCTCTCCAATCTCCTGCTGCTGGCCGATGTTTCCCGGATTGCAGCGCTGACGCAGCCCGATCCCTTCTTTCGCCCGGCCGATGAGTTGGCGGCAGTTGAATGGCTGCGGGCACAGGAAGACAGTCATACCGTCATTCTAGGTGATTACCAGACCGGCAATCTGGTCGCCGCTTACACCGGTCATTCGGTGATGTTGGGGCACTGGGCAGAGACGGCAGATTATGAGGGCAAGGTCACGGCCGTTGCCCAATTCTTCAACGTCGCCACCCCCGACACCCAACGGCAGGCCCTCCTCAACCAATTCAACGTTCGCTATGTCTGGTTTGGCCCCCGCGAAGAGGCATTGGGCCAGTTTCAGCCAGACGCCGCCCCCTACCTGACGGCCGTCTACCAAAACAACACCATCACCCTTTACGCCCCCACCGACGATTGATGATATACTCAAGGTGGCGGTTTCTAACCGGACCACCGATGAAAATCATCCTTCATAATTCCTAATTCATAATTCCTAATATTGCAGGAGAAAACATGTCCCAAACA
>CAADGU010000317.1 GCA_900696625.1 uncultured Chloroflexota bacterium
CGCCACAGGCCACCAACGCCAGCGCCAATAGCAAAAACAACAATGGTAACTTTTTCATACTCTCTCCTTTTTTGTTTTGATGGGCCAGGGTTATCTGGCAAAACAGGCAAGTTTTACCCGTTTTTAGTAGGGGGGCAAGGGGAGAGGGCGAGGGGACGGCCGTACACCACAACCTCTCATATTTCACTTTTGCCAGGAAGTGGGGATAGCCGGGTGCGTGTGACCACACGCACCCGGCCAGATATTACCGGGCCATTTCTGCGGTTAACATCTGCTTCATCAGGTCATTCCCTTCTGTGACCAGGGTAATGCGCGTGTCGCCATTCAGGATATTCTCTGTTTCCAGCAGTTCGAACAGCACCCGCGCCACGTCCGGGTCTTCATTGATTTTGTTCAGCGCTTCGCCCACAATTTTGGGGCGCATGGCATTGGCGCGGGCAAATTCCACGGCCGCTTTGCGTTCCGCCGAACTGGTGATGACGCTGACCCGGTTAGCCCCATCCTGGCGGATGGCCGACGTCACCTGCCGCAGCCGGTTGACCACCTTCTCTTCAATTTGCCGGATCATGCCCACATCCCGGAAATGTACCTTGCGGATATAGACCGACCCCAGTTTGTAGCCCCACTCCTCTGACTTGGGCGACACTTCGGCGCGCACGGTGCGGCTCATCACGTGGCGCGTCTCCAACATATCGGCCAGCGGCATGTTGCTCAGGGTGCGCACGGTGGCGTTGCTGACGTTGGCGGACAGCGAGCCACGGGGGTCGGTGTTTTTGAACAGGTAGGCCACCGGGTCGCTGATCACCATTTCATACCAGACGCCAATGCCCATGGGCGCGCCTTCTTCGGAGTTGACAGGCAAACTGCGCAGGTATTTTTGATCCAGGCGCATATCCAGCACGTGCCGGCTGCCCAGCCAGCGCACAAGAAAGGCTTGTGGTCCCATTTTTAACCACAACCATTGCAGCCCCGGCTCTTTGATGACGGCGACCACTTTGCCAAACAGGACGTAGACGTGGCAGGTGCCTTCGCGCACCACATCATACACGCCGAAGATACGCAAAAAGGCGCGGATAATGGGTTCACCAATGAGGAAGAAGAAGAAAGCAAAAAAGGCGATGCCTATTGCGGAGACAATGGTATTCATTTTTCCACCTCCAGAATGACGTTTTTGGCTTTTTTGTACAGTTCCAGCCGCACGTTGCGCAGATAGGCGTCCAACACGTCTGGGCCGTTGTGCTTGATCACATGCAGCTGTTCGGCCAGGGAGTTGAGTGGTTCTACCTCGGCTTGTGCTTTGAGCGTTTCAATTTCCACGGCGCGTTTGGACTGGACAATGGTCTGGTCGGCCTGGGCGCGGGCCAGGCTGATCTCCGAGGAGACTTCGTTGTGGGCGGTATTGATGGCCGCCAGGGCGGATTCTACTTCCGGTGGTGGGTCTATGCCGGTGATCAGCGAGACGTCTAGTTCCACGCCGTAACGGGCAGCGGCGGAGGCACATTCCTGTTCCATGTAGTTGTTGATTTCGTTCAGGTTTTTACGCAGGTCGTTGATGGAGATGCCGGTAAATAACCCGGTAGCAACTTCTTCGTCATCTTCTGTGATCTGTACGGGAGACTCAAAGCTGGCAATGCGTTGGCGCAAGATGGAGATGAAATAGCCCATGACATGCACGATGGGAGTCTTGACGCCAAAGAGGTAAGCATACAGGTTGCGTTCGCTGGGGCGGTACCGTATTTGCCCGGTGAGGCCAATGTTGAGGTGATCTTTGGTGACGGCGTCCAGAATGGTGCCGTTGTGGTTGGCGCTGGGGGTTTCCAGATCACGGGCCAGGTTCATGGTCTCGGTGGCGATGCGGACTTTATGCACCTTTTCCCAGGGCCAGCGGAAGTAGGGGCCTCCGGGTTGAATGACCCGGACGAGAGGGTAGCTGTAGCGTTCTTTGTCTTTTTCGTTCAAATACTCGGCGATGGGGTCGTCGAGGGTGGTACCTTTACCCAGGCGTTGGGCACGGCCGAAGCTGGTTTTGACGGCGCGTTCGTTCTGGTCTACGGTGTAGAAGCCGGTGAGAACGTAGCGCAGGAAAAACCAGGCTAGAAAACCGAGCAATATTCCGGGACAGAGGGTTGTCATCTGTTAAACCTCCTTTGGTTTGGAAATGATACTGAGACGATAAGTGGTGAGCGTGGCTTGTAGGCCGCTGCTCGCCATGTACTACGGATGCCAGCGCCAGTTGGTCGCAATACACAGCCCAATCAATGATACCGGATTTAGGCGCAGGAGTGTAGGGGACAGTGAGCAGTAAGCAGTTGACAGTAAGCAGTGAAGGCTTGTCAACTCCTTATTACCGCTTGCTGCTCACCGCTCACCGCTCACTGATTCCCATCGTGGCGGGCGAGGAGGAGGAGGCTGAGGAGCAGGGCGGCGAAGGCGACAAGTTGCCAGCCGTGATAGCCGTTGGTGATGATCCAGGTGTTGTCGCGGAAGGCGTCCAGGAAGAGGCGGGTGGCGCTGTAGACGGCAACGGCCGTTAAAAACAACTGCCCATCATACCGCCGTCCCCTCACCAACCGCCACCACACCAGCAAGGTGAGCGCCCCGGCAAGCAGTTCGTATAGCTGTACGGGGTGGCGGCGGACGCCATATTGGCTGAGGCCCCAGGGCACGGCCGTAAGTGTGCCATATCCAGGCCCCCCTAAAAAATCGGCCAGGCTGATGACCATCAAACCAAGAATGAGGCCGGGGGTGAGGGCGTCCAGGGTAGCAGCGAAGGGGAGTTGGCGGGCACGGCCGTAAAAAAACGCGGCCACTATGCCTGTTGCCAACCCGCCCAACGGTGCATACCCGCTGGTCAACGGCCAGAGAATCCCGATCAGATTTTGCTGGTAAGCGGGCCAGTGTAGGGCCACAAACGCCAGCCGCGCCCCCAGGAATCCGGCGAACAGCCCAACGACTGCCAGGGTATAGGTGGCCTGCGCGTCCAGTTGCAGCCGCAGCGCCGCCTTTTCAATCACCCACAAACAAAACCACGCCCCAAAAATAATCACCAGGCCGGCGGTGGGAAAGATAAAGGGGCCAAGTGGGAGGGTGGGGAGCATGGGAATTAGGAATTATGAATTAGGAATTAGGAATGGTGGGGAAGGAGTTATGCATCACGCATCATGCATCACGGATTCCCGGCTTCGGCCAGCAGGCGTTCGATGCGGTCTTGCAGGACGGCGGGGGTGATGGCGCCAATGACCACTTCGCGGACGACGCCGTCGGCGTCTATGAAGAGGGTAGTGGGCAGGCCGCGCACTTCGTACAGGCGGCTGATTTGCTGGTCGGTGTCTAGCAGCAGGGGGTAGGTGATGCGATATTCAGCGCCGAAGTCGGTCACATTTTTGGCGGCTTCGCCCTGGTTGATGCCGATGATGGCGGCACGGCCGTTGTACTGGACGCTGGCTTGTTGAAAGGCGGGCATCTCCACGCGGCAGGGGGCGCACCAGGTGGCCCAAAAGTTCAGCACCACCGGCTGACCGGCCAGATCATGTAGACTCACTTCTTGTCCCACCGTACCCGGCAGGGTGAAATTGGGGGCCGGATGGCCGACAATGGGCGCTTCCGCCAGGGTGAGCAAACTTGACCCGGCTGTGGCCGGTTCTTGTGACATCATAATCCAGGCGCTCCCTAACAAGGTAGCCACTATGATCAGGATGACCCATTCAAAACGTGTTCTTAACATGGCACTACTTTAGCTCGGTTTGAGGGAATTGGGTAATTACGTAATTGCCAAATTACCCAATTACTTCTTTACGGTGCGTTCTGCATAGTCTGGTAGATAGCTTGTAGGAGGGACGTGTCATCCTGGGTATCTTGTTCCAGCGTCCAGATCATCATGCCGGAAGCCTGTTCCAGGGCGAGGCGGGTTTTTTGCTGGATGGTGGGGATGCCGTTGTAGAATTCGGTACGGCCGTTCCACGTTGCTTCGTCGGTAAACGCATGGGCCGGGTCGGCGGCGACGAGTTGTTTGTAGGTGGCGTAGTTGGGACGGCCGTAAAACGGCACCCCCAACACC
>CAADGU010000318.1 GCA_900696625.1 uncultured Chloroflexota bacterium
GTGACCCGTAATCCGATAACGGGTCACGGATTACGAATTACGAGACTAGAACATATGTTTCAATTGTGCCATTTTACCATACAATTGGGTGGGTTTTTGCGCTAATACGTCCCACAATGCCCCACTTTTTACCACAATAGGCCACAGTATACACCAAAACCCCCTTTATGTGAAGGGTTGGCTTGAAACAAAAAACCTCCTGGTTGAATTCCAACCAGGAGGTTCTGTCGTTTTCTTCCAGAGTGTTCAATCTTGGATATTGAACCACTCGCAGCGGCGGCGTTACTTTTCCAGATAGGGCAGCCCATCCACCGTAATGCGCCAGACATACGTGTCCTGATAACCGGCCGTGGCGCGAGCGGTCAGCCGCCCCCCGTAAAAGGGCACACAATCCGGGTCGTTTTGTGGGTCGCCATAGTCACAATTGGCTATATTGCCGCCCGGAACTGTAATTTTGTAAGACGGGGTCACCCATATATTGTTACACGTTGGGCCAGGGGTGCAGTTGCGTGTCTGCCCATCGGGGTCGGTTACGCCGGGCATTCCGTATTGCAGCTCCCAGTCATCCCGTGAAATGGAGTCAAAGAAAAAGGTGATAGGCGGCGCGGTATCATCCTGGTCATAGTCAAATAGAGAGACATAGATGTTCCGGCCGGCCATTTCTGGCCCCACGTAAACCAGCGGAATGTCTATGGGGAAAGCGAAATTGGAGTTCAACGGCAAGATGCCGGAAGCAAAGACAGCGACCCCTTTTGAACTATGCGAGCCGGGGTTGTTGAGTACGTGTAAATTCCGGGCATTCACCGCCCCCGGCACCGTGCCGACATAGCTGGGCGGGCCGGCCCACAATTCAAAACCGTTTTCAGATGAGCCGCTGGTGGTGGTCACATCCAGATTCAGGTAACGGATGCCACTGCCTGCTTCTACGACAATGCCGGGCACAGCACTGCTCAGGTTGATCTCAAAGCTGCCGTTGTCGGCCGGTACGCCGGTGGCGCCGGGAATAGTATAATAATCGAAGCTCTGTTCGGCAGCGCCAGGTGAAACCCACTGCATATCGGTTTTATGGTCGCCGTTGTCACGGTCGCCATCGCCTACCTGCCCGGTGTAGCTGGCCAGATTGTTTCTAATGACGGCGCCGCCGGCCTGCTGCTGGAAGTAGTACAGTTCGTATAAGGTCTCGGTATTATAAGTGGCCGTGTAGTTTTCGGGTTGCCCACACTCGCCGGAAGTGCCGGTGCCGCGGTTTTCATCCATGCGGATGAACCAATACGGGTTGATCGAAGCCAGTGGCAGTGTGCCATTATGGTACAAAGCCAGTTCGCCCGTATCCACCAGACAAGGGTTTTTGCGATTGTTGGTTACCTGGCAGCTGCCGCTGCCGGTTGGCCCCAGGCCGGCATTTTGCGCCGCCTGGCTGCGGGTATAGTTAAAGGGGGCGCTGGCATTGACGTTGATGGAATCGGGGTCGAGTATTTCCACGCGCAGAATGGAGGTGCCGGTGCGCTCTTCGTAATCCGGCGGGATCATGATGCGGTACTTGTAGGTGTAAGGACCGGGCGCCCATTCACTGTTAAACGGCGAATAGGGGTCGCCATAACCTGTGCAGATACTCGGCCCAAAGATGCCCTGACTGGAGGTGTTGATGATGCCGTTTTCGATGTGGCGGCTGGTATAGACGTTGGCCAGGGAGAAGACGGCGGCCGTAGCCGACCGGGAGAGGTTGATCGGTTCCCGGAAGCCAACCACCTTGAGAAAAAATGTTTCCACCGGCCAGGTGCCGGTGATGGCATAGGAGGTCACACCCAACGCACTCTGGCTGACATGCAGGTTTTGCGTCTGGGTCAGAGAAAGAGTAACAGACAGAGGCATGCCGTTGGCATTCAGAAATTGGGCGGACCTGGTGCGGGCACGGGCTTCCAGCGCCTGGTTGTCGTTGCCGTTGGGCGACCAGCCGCTCAGTTCATTGATGCCGGCTAGGGCGGCAGAGTCAATGGCTGCTTGCAGTTGTGAACCACGCATGAAGATAAACCCCACGTCCAGGGCAATCCCCATAAAGGCGACGATGCCCACCAGCGCCAGGGCAATAAGGACAATGCTCTGCCCGGCCTGCCGGTGGGTGGCCCGGCCTGGAGAGCAGCCCATTGAGGCTGAGATGCGGTCACAGTCGGAAGATGACATGTGGGTGAATCTTAAAAGGCGTTTTATGTTCATAATCATTCCCTGCCTTGTGAAAGTAATCAGGGTAGGGGCGACCCTTGTGGTCGCCCTTTATGGGGCAGGCACAAGGCCTGCCCCTACAACCATACCCGATTGTATTATTATAAAAACTACGGCCCGGTGACGGCCTGGCCGCAGGAGTCATCCCAGCGAATGAATTCGGCCAGAATGAAGGAGCCTTGCTGGCCATTGGCGCTGAGCTGGAAGCCGAGTAAGCGGAAGATGGCAAACCCAGTAATTTGATAGCGTAGGTTGCTACCTGTGCCATAAGTAGGATGGTACAGGATCAAACGTAATTGCCGGCCGGCGTCAATGTGTCCTCTCAATACGGCTCGTGCTTCACTGGAATTTACTGCGCCAGTGTTGCCCATCACCCAGTCACCAATATTCATGCTGGTATCAAAATCGTCCAGGGGATTTATGTAACCATAAACCCGGTGCGGGAATGGGGGATTGGGTGGGGCAGTACCACCTGTGGCTACCGTTGTATAATCCTTGCTGTTACCCGGCCATGTCAAACTACCTCCCAACGTTTGAGAGCTGGAACTAACATATTTATTCCACTGCAGCCAGCCAAAACCACCCGATCCACCACCATTTTGTACCAGGTAGATATCCCCTTCGTGAGCCTGACTAAAAGGTTTATCTGGCCTGTGATTGAAAAATGTGTTGTAAGCTGGCGCCGGGTCCGGATAAAAGTTTGGCGACCCTGCTACCACAGCATTATAGTATGCTTCAGTTACCGAACGTTCCCCGTCGTAAACAACAATGGGGAAACCATCACAGCCATCGGTGGCGTTGAGGCCAAAACCCAAGACGCGCATGACGGTCAGGTCTTTTACCGAGGTGATGCTGGCGAATTGGGGCAGGGCGTTTAGCCCCAGGATGGAGTCAATGTCATGCATGGCAAAGGTACCGACAAATTCCAGGTCGGCAGCGATGCCGGCCACCTCGTCGCCCTGTTCGTTTCGTTGCAGTTGGTCCAGCACCTCTTGCTTGATGGCCGCTTCGTCCACTGTGTCAAACTGCTGGGTGTTGGAAATACCATACACGTGGCTGAATTCCCAGGAGTCAATGGCGTTGCCGTCGCTGTTGACGGTGCCACGCACCACCCAGACGTCCCAAAATTCCTGGTCGAGTTCCAGCGTTTGGGTGACGGTGTTGAGAACGACGTTTTTGATGCCTTCGTTCTCACCGCCGTCGGCGCCAAAACGGGCGCCGGCGCGGGTGGCGCTGCTGACCCGGTTTTGGGTGATAATGATGTTGGATATTTCCACCACGCCGGCGAGCATGATGATGAAAATGGGGAAGAAGAGGGCAACTTCCACCAGGCTTTGGCCGCGTTGGGCCGGTTTATGGGGAACGATGTGTGTGCGTTTCATGATTACCTCACTTGTAATTACAAACTTACGGTACGGTTTTGTTTTCTAAAATTTCGCCAGAAGTGGCGTCAATTCGCATTTTCAGGCCACGTCCGTGTTGAGGCGCGATCAGGTTAATTTGCCATTCCATACGGCCGTCGCCCTCACTATCATCCAACGTCAACATCATGGTTAACGAAGCCACGCCGGTCTCGCTAAAGAACTGGCTGCCGCCCGCTGCCAGCAGCGTCGTGATCGCCTCCTGGCTGTCCAGGTTCCAGCCGGTGGCGTTTAACAAATTGCCGGTCTGTTGGTACGGCCCCTGGGAAACGATCCGGGCGGCGTCTTCTACCACCGAGATGACGGCGATTTCCTGCGCGGCCGGGGAATAAAAGGTAAATCCCCACGTCGTTTTGCCATCGCGCAGTTGTTGGCTGTTTGCCAGTTGCGGCCAGGTGGCCTGCGCGTTCAGCAGGCGGGCGTCTGGCTGCCAGGCGGCGGCGGCGCTCTGCGCCCGGCCATAGGCCATCAGCGACGTTTCCCCGGTGAAAACGGAGGTGGGGGCGACCACGGCCGCTTGCCGGGCAATGACCGTGCCGGAATTGGCGGCGGGCTGCAGGATGTTGGTGGCCTGCGGCCGGAACCAAAAGAGCAGCGACAGCGCCGCCACTGCCAGCAGCAGCACCACCAAAACAATGCCTAAAATCCACTCTAAACGATTCATATAGCCAGGGTGTAGTTGGGCAATGATGCCATTGCCCAACTACGGTTTGCGAATAACCGGCAGGTAGACGGCCGGATCATTACGCACAAACCAGACGGTGCGCGTGCCATTGCCTTCCACTTTTTCAAACACCATGTAAATAAACCAATTATTCTGCGAAGTCATTTGCGGGTTAATGGCAGCTTCGTTTGCCGGGGTAACGGTGTCTCGGCCACCGGCGCTCCAGTTGCGGCAACTGTTGACGCCAAAAATTTGTTCATTGTTCAGTGTGGGCGGCACGCCGTGAAAGTAGACATAGGTGCAGGCGCCCACTCGTGTTAAGGTGGATTTGACGCTGAACGGATTGATGCTTCTTTCCTTCAGGGCTGCGCCGGATACCGGGTTGGCTGTAGATTGCCAGTTGGCTACATTGGTACAGCCGGTTGTACATTGGATATGATGGACATATTGTTTGTCAGCATCGTTATCTATCCAGTCGGTGAACGAGACGTGGATGACATTCCCATCCAGCACGATTTGGGGCGTCCATGCCTGTTGCGCGCCGCTGCGGTCTGATATGGGTACCGGGGTTGTCCAGTTAACTGTATTGCCGGATACCGTGCCTTGCGTGTACATGATGTGCTGCGGGAAAGGGGGAATCCCTCTTTGCCAGACCAGGTGTACACGGCCGTCGGCGCCAATGACCATATCCGGTTTCAATGACACATTGAACTGCTCCGAAACCAGGCTGTTTGCCGACCAGGACGTACCGCCATTGGTGGAAAAGCGATAATAAATTTCTGTCAGGCCCAGGGCCGGCGTCTGGTTATCTTCCGCCCAGGCAATAAAGACCCTGTTGTTGCGGGCGGCAATGGCCGGTGTGGTAATGATCTGCGGGTCTTGAACCGTAGAAATCGGCGTGACGGCCGGCCAGGTATTGTTATTTTCGCGGGCATAATAAATGTTGAGTATATTAGGACTGCCGGACAGCAGATCCGTCCAGACAGCATGGGCGACGTTGTTATTATCTACTGCTACGTCCAGTAAGCGGGTCTCGGCCGGCCCGTTGGGGATAATGGCTACGGGGCTGCCCCAGGTAGCGCCATTGTTGGTGGATTTGCGGACGTAGGGAACGGTATCGGTGACATCAGCGGACATCTGGCTGATGTACGCAATGAGAACGGTACGGCCGTCTGGCCCCACTTCAATCACCGGCAGTTTGCCGCCAAAGGTGGTATGGCTGAGCCGCTCTGCGGGCTGCCACACGGGGCCGCCGCCGGTTATTTCCGCCGGTTCATCTGGCGTCGCCAGCGCCGGCGCCGTGGCCACAATCAGCCCCGCCAGCAAAGCTATGGCTATCAACAAAACAAGTGCGCGTTTGCTCATCATGGGCAAGGCCCCTTAAACATGACCAGAATGACCATCAGGCTGGGCGGTGCAATGCCATTGCGGAAGCCAAACCAGGTTTCCCCGTCAATGGTAATACAACCGGTTACCGTGTACGTGCTGCCATCGGGCACACCACCAAACGAAAAGTAACCATACTCGTCGGTTATCGTTGTGGCAATGGTACGGCCGTCGGATTCGTCAATAAGCCGCATAAAGGTGCGGAAGCGGGGGATCAAATCATCTTCAAAGGTATAAGCCGCGCCGGCGATGGTATTAGCGCCACCCGGTGTGGGTGACGGTGTCGGCGTAGCGGCAGGTGTCACCATCACCCACCGCGCGTCGGTAATGTTGTTGGTTTCATCGGTTTCGACAATTTGTTCCAGTGAATCGGCAAAACCATAGACCGCTTGCGGTGTGGGGGTTATCAGGGGGTTAGGAAAACCCAGGTAGGCCGTAATGGTCACCACGCGACTCTCACCACCACCCAGGAAGCTGATGGCTGAATACCCGTCACTTTCTTCAATAGGAATAGTGGTACTCAAGACAGAGGATGGATCTGGGTCCAGATAGATGTCCACAAAGAACTGGGTGTTGATGTTGACGCCGCCGGTATTGGTGACGGGCAGGCGGAACTGCACCGGCTGGTAAGCGACGATGGGCGGCGTACTGATCAATTCCGGCGGGCCAAAGACCACCAGGTCGGGCGGGCTGGGGGTGTGGCTGGGCGTGGGCGTGGGCACTGGCGTCTCGTTGCCGCAGGGCGTAATGTATTGGGTGGTGAAAGAACCGGAGCCGGCGCCGCCTGTAGCCGTCACCGTATAGGTGGTTGCCGTCTGCGGCAAACTACGGGTGTATGTTTTGGAGAAAGTGCCGGAGTGCTGGTTGGCCTGCCAGAAATCAATCACGGTACCGTTCCAGGTTAACGTCAATGAGCGGTTTTGCTGCCAGTTGACAAAAAAGACGGTAAAGGTGACATTGCCGGGGTTGGATGGCGGCCAGCCACAGTTAGGCTGCAAAGTGATGTAATGCGTAACGGGCGTGGCCGAGGGCAGCGGCGTGAAGGTGGGCGAAGGCGTGGCCGTTGGTATCTGCGTGTTGGTAGGAACCGGTGTGTTGGTAGGCGGCGTCACCAGAACGAAGGTGAAATCCTGAGTAGAATCGGTCAGGTTTTGCACGACCAATAGATGACCAACAATCAGCAAATTGGTGTCCACGGGCAACCCGGCAAAACCGGGGCATTGGAAAGAGCCACCTTCTTGCAGTGTACCGGAAGCAATGAGTAGGCCGCCGATTGTCTGGTCCCGCACCTCCACATCACTGCCCACGGCGCCGGTGATCCAGAGGGTATTGTGGGTGTCCAGAACAAACTGCGCAAATTTAACGTTGCAGGGCGCGGGTGGCTCGTCGGTAGGCGTTTGGGAGGGGGTAGGCGTTTCCGTAGGTGGAGCGGGTGTTGGCGTGGGGCCGGGAGTGGGAATGGGCGGTTGGTCGGGCGGCAGGGCAGCGCCGGTGGTGCTGCTGAGCTGCCCAAATGATTCATTGAGCAAGGTTTCCTGGCCGAAAACGGGCAGGGAAGCCAGGATGGGGCTGAAGAAGGGGGTGATGATGGGTACGCGGTAGGTGGCGCGCACGATGACGTGGTTGTTGGGTACACCGGCAAAGTCATATTGCAGCACGCCAAATTCATCCACGCCCCACACTTCAATGTTGTAATAGTTGTCGTCCTCGTAGGTGGTGGAGGTTTCGTTGAGGGGTAAACCGGTTAAGGCCTGATGGGCGGTGGCAATAACGGAGGCCAGGCGTAAATCGTTGCAGACGTAACGGCCGTTTGGTCCTGGCTGTAAAAATTTATCTGGGCCAAAGTTAACGACGCAGTCTGGCCCTTCCCAGCCGCCGGTGATGGCATAGCGGGCGCCCGTGCGGGCTGCATTTTGCACCGTGTTCCAGGCCCATAAAATGCGCGCGCTTTCAATGATCAGGAAGATCATCATGAGAACGGCCACAATAACCAGAGCAAATTCGACTAATGCCTGACCGCGTGAATGATGGAGTTTCTGTTTGAAATGATTCATAGTCATTGCCATTCAGTCCTGACAGGTTTTTGAATACCTGTCAGGTCTTTTGTTTTCGGGAACGTGACGATAATGTATACTGATTTCAAGTTTAACCAATACGTTATCCTTGAATCATACTCGTAGGATGCCAATTAAGTGTTGATCAAGCGTTGATCGGCGGTTATTCTGGTCTATTTTGGTAAGACTGGCACATGACAAAGGTACTAACACTCTCGTTATTAGGCCCCCTGGAAGTGGCATTGGATGATATCCCGGTGACGGAACTGGCGTCGGCGAAGGCGCAGGCGTTGTTGTGTTATCTGGCGATGAACGGCCGTGCCCATTCGCGGCAGGCGTTAGCCGGGCTGCTGTGGGGTGACTCGCCGGAAGCGGACGCCCGCCGCAATTTGCGCGGTGTGCTGATGAAACTGCGTGACCTGTTTGATCCTTATTTGTTAATCAACTTTCAAACCGTTGCCTTTAACAGGCAGTCGGCTTACCGGCTGGACGTGGAGCAGTTTTGGGCCGGGCTGCAAACGCGCGACCTGGCGGCGCTGCGCCACTGCGCCGCTTTGTATCGGGGCGATTTTTTGGAGGAGCTATTTGTGCGCCAGGCGCCGGAATTTGAAACCTGGCAGCAGCAGCAGCGCGCCCAACTGCACCAGCAGGCAGTAGCCATATTTACCCTGCTGGCAAACAGGCTGCGTGAGCAGGGGGAATGGGAAGAAGGGCTGGCGGTTGCCCGCCGCCTGGTGGCGCTCGATTCTACCCGTGAATTGAGCCAGCAATTGCTGATGCGGCTGTTGGCGCAAAGTGGGCAGCGGGCGGCGGCGCTGGCCCAGTTTGAACAATACCGGGCGGAACTGCGGGCGGAATTAGAGGTAGAGGTGTCGGCGGACACGGCCGTGCTCGCCGAACAGATTCGCAATGGGGAGGTAGCAAGTGGCAAGTGGCAGGTGGCAGGCGTTCACCCCCTCACCCCGCCGCCCTCACCCCCTCACCCCGGCGGCCTCGCCGCCATCACCGCCTCTCCCTTCATCGCCGGGCCGCCCATAACGCAGCCGGCGGCCTTTTTCGGCCGGGGGCGGGAGGTGAAGCGGCTGTTTAATTTGTGGCGGCAACGGCCGTTGCAAAACGCGGCCATTATCGGCCCCCGGCGCAGTGGCAAAACGTCGCTGCTGCATTATTTGAAGACGATTACCCTGACGCCGCCGGATTTGTTACGGCCGTCGCAGACATACCACTGGCTGCCTGACCCGGCCATGTACCGCTGGCTGTTTGTGGATTTTCAGGATGCACGTTTTGGCAGCGCCGCTTATCTGCTGCGCCACTTGCTGGCGGAAATGGGGCTGCCTGCCCCGGAAGAGTGCCGGTTAGATGATTTTTTGGAGGCGGTGAGCGGCCAACTGCAAAGTCCCACCATCATCCTTTTTGACGAAATTGGCGTGGCTATGGAGCGGTACCCGGAATTGGATGACGCTTTTTGGGAAAGTCTGCGTTCCCTGGCGACGAACCAGGTGGACGGCAATCTGGCCTTTGTCTTGTCCAGCCACGAAGCGCCAGAGGCGCTGGCGCGGCATCGTGGTTGGGGGTCGCCGTTTTTCAACATTTTTGGCTATACGGCCGTACTCGGCCCTCTTTCTGAACCGGCGGCCCGTGAACTCATCGCCGCTTCACCCCTGCCTGTGCCTGACGCCGACGCCGACTGGATGCTGGCAACCAGCGGTCGCTGGCCCATGCCCCTGCAAATCCTCTGCCGCGAACGGCTGCTGGCGCTGGAAGATGGCGAAACGGGGGATGAGTGGCGGGTGGATGCGCTGCGGCAGGCCGCGCCATTTATGAGTGTGTAGGTGTTCAGGCGCTTACGTGAACACCTGAACACAGAGTTATGATGCACCGCCGTTACACCGACGCGCCCCCTTTACCTCAAAGCCTGTTTCTGGGCAGTATCCGTTTGTTGTTCTGGCTTTTTTTTCATCCGGCGGCCTGGCGCAGCCATTTGGTGCGGCTGGATATGCGCCTGCCGCCGGATTTTTGCCTGGCGGATCTGGATGGGCGGCATTGGCGCCGCACGGCCGTGTGGCGCTTTCTGATTCAAACATATCTGGCCTGGCCGCTGCTGGTTGCCCTGGCGCTGACGGTTTTGCTGATGGTATGGCGGCTGCCGACGGCCGTGATCTTTTTTGGCGTCATGTTGGGCGTGACCTTTGGCCTGGTGGCCAGCCTGGCGGCCAGCCTGGCCGGCAGTGTGGCTAGTGGCGTCACCATTGGCATTGCCACCGGGCTGGCGGTTGGTCTGGGAGGTGGGCTGATCTTTAACACGCCCGCCGGTCTGGAGATCAACGGCGTACCTTATGGACAGGATATGGTGATTGCCGTTCTCATTGGCCTGATGAGTGGGTTGGCCGGGGGGCTGGCTTATGGGGTGGGCATGGGGCTGACCCGTGAAAAACGGGAAGAGGCGTCATTTTCGCTGCTGCGGCAAGTCAGCGGCGTTTTTATTGGGATTATGATCGGCGTGGGCGCGGGGCAACTGGCGGCATTGGCGCCAAATGATTGGCTGGCGGGGTTGGCGTCGGCGGTGTTGTTTGGCACGGCCGTTGGCTGGCGCACCGGCAATACCCGGCGGGGATTGCTGGCGGGTGTGGTGTTAGGCATGTTCGTGGTGGGCGCCGGTTGGTTAGGTGGTGGCAGTGGCAGGCAGGTCGCCGGTTTATTGGCTTTTGTGGCGGCAGCTTTTGCCCTGCCTTATGCACTGGCCGAAAAAGTGGCCGGCGCCTGGGCAGCCGGTTTGGCCGGGGCGCTGGGCGGCGGCGGCGGGCTGTTTCTCTTTGCCTCCGGCAGCGCCTCGATTTGGCCCTTTTTATGGTTTAGCCTGGCCGGCATTTTGTTGGGGCTGACGCTGGCCTGGTGGCGGCCTGTGCTCATGTACCCGTTTTTGTTGGCGTGGAATGCGTTATTGTACCGGCTGGATGAGCGCCGCCTGGCAGGGCTTCCTACCAATCCGGGGCAGCGGGCGACGCAACCGGCCTTCCGGCTTCATTCCGCCTTTTGGGATGAATTTCAACGGCTGCCCCTGCTGAATCTGGATGATTATTTGTTGTTTGTACTGCAAAAGGATACGGCCGAAGCCCGCACCGCCATGGCCTATCTCAGCAGTACCCGCCAACGATGGGCGGCGCAGTCGGCGCAAATTGAACTGGATGCGCGCCAGTTGGCGCAATGTAGCAGCGCCGCCGCCATTGCCGCCGTGCATCCGGGTTTGGCTACCAGCGACCTGACCGGCCCGGCCAGCGCCCTGCTGCGCAGTTTCAGCCGGGTCAGCAGCGATGTGGCTGCCGCCTTGCAACAGGAGAGCGCCTATAACAAGCGGCTGGCGCTGCACGCCGTGGAAGACCGGCTGGATGGGCTGCTGCGCGAATTGACGCGCAGTAATGAACCGTATGCCGCCCGCTTCCGCCCCATTGCCGCGGAATGGCGGCGCATCATCGGCCAGGAAGTGCAGCTATTGGCGGCCGAGGCGGAGCTGCGCCAGGAGATTGACAGCCCCTACATCATCGGTGTGCCGCTGACGGAGAAGCAGGAGATATTCACCGGTCGGACGGATGTGAGCGGCCGTATTGAACAACTGCTGCGCGACCGCCGCCAGCCGCCGCTGCTGCTGTATGGGCAGCGGCGCGTGGGCAAAACCTCCCTGCTGAACAACCTGGGGCGGCTGTTGCCGGGCAGCATTGTGCCCATGTTTGTAGATTTGCAAGGGCCGGCGTCGCGGGCGCAGGATGAGGCCGGTTTTTTGTATAACGTGGGGCGGGGCATGGCGCAGTCGGCGCAGCGGCAGCGGGGCGTAGAACTGCCGCCGCTGACGCGGGAGATGCTGGCCGATGACCCATTTACGCAGTTTGATGAATGGCTGGATGCAGTGGAAGCGGTATTGGGCGACCAGTTGGCGCTGTTGATGTTGGATGAGTTTGAGGTGCTGGAGCGGGTGCTGGAAAAGGAGCGGTTTGACCCGGAGATTGTGCTGGGGATGCTGCGCCATCTCATCCAGCACCGGCCCAAGTTTAAGGTGCTGCTCTCCGGTTCGCATACGCTGGATGAGTTTCAACGCTGGTCGAGTTATTTGATCAATGTGCAGGTGATTCATATTGGCTATCTGAATGAGGCGGAGGCGCGGCAGTTGATTGAGGCGCCGGTGCAGGAGTTTGCCCTGCGCTATGAACCGGCAGCCAGCCAGCGGGTGCTGGATTTGACGCGGGGGCATCCGTTCCTGGTGCAATTACTTTGTGCGGAAATTGTGGCGCTGAAGAATGAGCAGCCCCCATTGCAGCGGCGGTTGGCAACGGTGGATGATGTGGAAACGGCCGTGCCCGATGCCTTACAACACGGCAGCTTTTTCTTTGCCGACATCAAACAAAACCAGGTGGACGTGGCCGGGTTGGGGGCATTGCAGACGTTGGCGGCAGCGGGGGAAGGGGCGCAACTGACACTGGCGGAATTGGGCGGCGACGGGCTGGCGGATACGCTGCGTGGGTTGTGTCATCGGGAGATTGTGGAGTTGGTGGACGGCCGTTACCGTTTCCAAATTGAACTGGTGCGGCGTTGGTTGGCGGTGAATTGACCATGTGGCTACGTGTGGCTACACTAAGTGGGTGAGCAGTGAGCAGTGAGCAGTGAGCAGTGAGCAGTGAGCAGTGAGCAGTGAGCAGTGAGCAGTGTTAAATATCGCTAAGTAGTAGCACCTTTACAATCTCATAAAGTCGTATCAATTTTCTGACGGTCTTGTTACGCTTATTTTCAAAACGAGAAAAGGAGCGAA
>CAADGU010000319.1 GCA_900696625.1 uncultured Chloroflexota bacterium
GCGTTGCCTAAATTCGATTAACTTGTTAAGCTGCTGTTTGGTAACTGTATTGTCATTCATAACAACACAGTTTACCAAAGGGTGGTTTACTTGTCGTAGACCACCCTTATTTTTCTAAACTCGAAAAGCTACACCCGTTGAGGAAACACAAGCAAACACGCCATGTTGGCGCTGGATCATGCCGGGCAGGAAAGTACGCGCCAGCAAAACAGGCCCACGCAGATTCACGCCATAGCTGGCATCCCACTGAGCAATGGACAGCTCTTGCACAGCGCCAAGCGGGGCAATCGTCGCGTTGTTCAGCACCACATCTACTTTGCCGTAAGAGAGCAAGGCTTCGTGTGCCAGATGGTTAACGCTGGATTCATCGGCTACATCGGTATGGATAAAGGTGAACCTGTTTTGGCCCAGTTCCCGGTTTAATGTTGCTGCTGCTTCTTTGCCAGCCTGTTTGTCAATTTCGGCAATGACCACCTGTGCGCCCAACCAGGCCAGCGCGCGGGCCGCTTCATAGCCAATGCCCTGGCCGCCGCCTGTTACGATGACCACTTCCCCGGCCAATGATTGGCGCGTGAGTATGCCGTTCGCAATAATCATGTTGCACCTCCTTGAGCCAAATTCTTTATCCGCTGAAAGTGGACGGCTAACAAGCCTGTGACGAGAAATAAAATGAACCCCCAGGCCACAAACCCAACGGCCACCAGTGGGCTGGCCAGGAGGTGGGCCACCGCGCTGACAAGAGCCAACACCCCATAGAGAAGCAACAGCCAGCGCAACCAGCGTTGGTATCCGGGCGCGGTGAAGATGGGCGCAGCAAAGAGCAAGGCCAGCCCCAGAAACCAACCCCAGCCAAGCATTTCCAGAGCAAACATGATCGAACGTTCGCCATAGGCCAGAAACCAGGTGATGCCTTCTGTTTCACCCAGAGCCATGCTTTGCCGCACGACGCCTAATTGTACAAAGCGGTTGATGGTAACGGCCGTGGCAAAAAGCAGCGTAAAAGCCAGACTGATCTGGCTCAAGACTTGTTTATTTGCGGGCGTTATCGTGTGCAGGCAGGCCATGACCACGACCATAACAGGACAAAACAAGAGGCTGATGATGCCGCCAAACAGCTGCAACCAATCAGGGGGCGGGAAGGTCATTTGTCCCGTAATTGCGGCTGCCACAATCACCAAAAAGTAGAGTACTCCGGCTCCAGTCGCCAATACCGCAGACCAAAAACCTAATGAGCAGGTGAGATTCGCACGCGCTTCCAGCGTATGATGACTGGAAAGCGGTGTGTCTGATTGGGGCGTGGGAAGAATTGTTTGATTCATTATTTAGCATCCTTGTCTATCACACGGCCGTTGGAATCATCAGCACCGTCGCCATATCCAGTAAACCGTGAACGACGGCCAGATACGGCAGCAGTTGTGGCCGCCAGCGCAGCAGCAGCCCGACAAACAGGGCAAACGGGATAAACATAAGCAGACGCCAAAGAATGAAACGGCCGTCAAACAGCAGGGGCAAGGTGGCGTGCTGCACCGCCAAAAAGAGCGAAGCCAGCAGCACCGCCAGCCAGCGTCTGCCCGTTTGCGCTTCCAACCGGGGCATACAGTAAGCAAAATAGGTTGGTAATTCGGCCAGGGCTATCGTTATCGGAAACAGGATCGCGGCGAAAATCAACCCCCAAACCGGCAATGGTTGTAAGAACATATCCAGGGCGGCCTGCTGTGTTCCGAAGAGCCAGGTGGCGGTAAGCACGTTGGGCAGGAACGCAATTGGCCCGGCCAGAATCAGGGCGCCCAACAGGATGAAGAAATCCTTTTTCATCGTCTGCCGCTGGAGGCGGAAGACATCCCAAAAACGCGCTCCTTCCTGCTTGTAGAGGACAATTAACAGCCAGATACAGACCAGGTTGGCGAGAACGGCCGTAACCGGCCACCACGCCGCCGCTGCCACCCAGGCATGGGACGACCCCAACAAAACCAGCACCATCGCAAAGACCATTTGCCAGAAAGCAAACAACACCAACCGCGCCGGCAGCATCAGCCAGGGCCAGCGATTTTGTTGTACCGTTGTGGTGATAACCATACGATTTTCTCCTCATCTCTCTGTCAACCAACAGGCAGATCAGCTCAATCTGCCACAACAATGGGCAGCTTTTGGGCATTGGCTATGGTGGAACTCACTTCTTTGGGTAAAGGCGGCAGGCCGTCAAAGCCGGTCTGCTCCACGTAGGCTGTCACCATCAGGCGCAGCGGTTCTGGCTGCCAGGCGGCCATCTTGGCTACGCTGTCCACTCCGGCGTCGTAATACAGCCGGGCGCGAATCCCCTTCACGCCCGGCAGCCGCGCCAGGTCAGACAACTTCACCAATTCCAGAATGGCTGGCTCTGGAATGCCAGACTCTTGGGCCAGAGCCGCCCGCTGCGGCCCGTTGCTTCCCGCAGCCAACATCTGGTCTGCGGTTTTGATGCCCAGGGCGGCTAATCGGGTAATGATTTCAGGATTGACCCCGCGAAACTCTTTCAGTTTGAACGGATTCTGTTTTTTCTCTTTCATGGCATACGCTACTTTGTCTGTTGGTCAAGATGATACCGTTACGGGTGTGGGCACTGATTGATGTTGGCGGCGGGTAAACAGCCTGACTGTTTGGGCAATGCCCACCAGCAGCAAGATGAGACCAACGCCAAACACCAGACCGGCCAGGTCTGGCTGGGTGCGCAGCAGATAATCCCAACGCTGTCCGGCCAACCGGGGAATCCCGATCAACAGCAGCAGTCCCAGTCCCACATCCAGACAAACAGACAAAACTGTGCGCCATACGGGGATCACGGCCGTACCCCTCAGCCGCATCACCCGCCATAACCGGAACAAAGCCCAAACCAGCAATCCCAGCGCCACCAAATCCAGCAGAAAATACGACTGCCACAGGCTTATGGTTGGTGGTTCGGGCGTCGGCCAACCGGCTACCTTGTAAGCCACACTCTGGGCAATGGAAGCGGCCGTTGTCACCGGCAGCAGGTCATCCCACAAATGGCGCGTATTGGTCAAAACGGCGACGCCCACTTCCTGACCGGGCAGCACATGAATGTCTGCGTTGTAGTTCAGCGTGCCTCCGCTCTGGCTGGTTTCTACGGTCGTGACCGAACCGCGCAGCCGGTTCCAGTAAATGTCGTGGAAGCCAGGGGAATCGAAGATGTCAGCACGGCCGTACCGTCCCTCATTCAGATAAGCCACCAAATAATGGGACAAATCTTCTGCCGAAGCTATACCGTAACCAGAGGGAATCATGCCCGTCGGAATTGGAACTTGCGCCGGAACGCGCAGGCCGTAAAAGGTGCGATACCCGTCGGCCAGCCCCACCGCCTCGGCCTCAGAGAAGGCGCTGTCGGTCATGCCTAACGGCCGCCAGATATGTTCGCGCACGTAATCGGTGTAGCTTTGGGCGCTGACCGCTTCCACAATCAAACCCAACAGCAGATAATTTATGTTGGAGTATTCGCGGGATGCACCCACGGGCCGGTTGGGCGCAACGGTCGCCGCTTTTTGCACAAACTCGGCGGTGCTGTATTGCGGGTCAAGCTGATACGCCTGCTCACCGGCCGCTTTGGGGATGCCGCTGGTATGGTCGAGAAGCTGCTGCACAGTGATCTGCGCTGCCGCCTGCGGGTCGGCCAGAGTGAAACCGGGCAAATACCGTTGCACCGGAGCGGTCAGGTCAATCTGGCCCTGGCTGGCAAGCTGCTGAATGGCTAAAGCCGTAAAAGTCTTGCCAATGGAGCCAATGATGAAGGGTGTTTGCGGGGTCACGGCCGTACCCTCATTATCCGCACGGCCGTATCCTTTCAAATAAATCACCTCATCACCCTGCACCACCGCCAGCGCCAGACCGGGAATACCGGCCCGTTCCATTTCTGCCTGGACAAAAGCGTCAATCTCGTCGAAGTTGACGGCCGTATCCCTTTGCGGACGACCTATCGCCGAAACACCGACCAGGGGAAACAACAGCAGCATGAGGAGCAGCAGCACAGTTCGCATGTTCATTTTCTCGCCATTACACCTGAACCTTTTCTGCGGCGGGTTCGTGAAGCGGGGTGAAGAGAGGAGGCATGGCAGCCTGACGGCCGTTCGCTACCGGTTTTGTCGCCAGCAAAGCCAGAAAACGTTCCGTCTCATACAACGCGGCCTGCGCCGCTGGCGACAGCCGGGGCAGGATCAGGTCAAAGGCATGGTCAGTTTGTGGATATTCCACATGCACCACCGGCACACCCGCCTGGCGCAGCCTGTCTGCGCACAGCCGCACCGCTTCCGCCGAGACGAGAAAATCATCCGCGCCTTGCAGCAGCAGCGTGGGCGGGCAGTGCGGGCCAACATGGGTAATGGGCGATCCCCAACGGAACTCGTCAGGGACTTCGTTCACCGTGCCACCAAACAGCCCGCGCATCATATTCCCTTGCACCGACATGCCCGGCTGCCAGTGAGCAGGGGTGGTCGTGTTCATCCCCATCCGGTTATTCAGCCATTCCGTCATCCGCCCGGAGGAGGACGCCTGACCGGTCTCTACCAGGGTGTCAAATTTCTGCCCGGCGTAGGCGTCATAGACGCGCATATCCGTCGGGCCGTACCAGGAAACCACGCCACAGACCGATAAATCAACATCCCCAATATCCGCCGGGCGCAAGTCAGCTTGTTGGCTCGTATACGCCGCCAGCAACGCCAGATGCCCCCCGGCCGAACCACCGGCAATCACAATCCGCGCCGGGTCAACATCAAAATGAGCGGCATTGGCTTTCATCCAGGCGAT
Organism: uncultured Chloroflexota bacterium; assembly: GCA_900696625.1. Classification (GTDB taxonomy): domain Bacteria; phylum Chloroflexota; class Anaerolineae; order Promineifilales; family Promineifilaceae; genus CAADGU01. Next base: position 4,792 of record CAADGU010000319.1, read on the forward strand.
AGCGCGTTTGGCGTCTGCCTGCATGCCGCGCCAATCTGTCTCCGGGCAGAGGCGGTAGGCCACATCCATGACCACGTGCCCCTGCGCGGCTAACTGGCGGAATAACGGCCGTGTACCAAAATCCTTGTCCAAAAAATGCCAGCCGCTGCCGTGCAGGTAAATAAACGCCAGCCCGGACGGCGGAATGTTCACCGGCGGCCGCCAGAGATCACATAGAAGCGCGCGCCCCTGTTCCCCTGCGCCGGGAACAACGGCAAAGCAGAGGTTTTGCTGCCAGCGTGGTTCCGGTGGGCTGGCGGGTCGCCACGACCAGCGCCTGCCCAGCATATGCGCCCGCCGGGAGGGGGGAATCCGTTCCTGGCAATCCGGGCCAAAAGCGGCGTCAAAATCGCCGCCAGCTTTCGCCACCCGCCACATATACTGCCCCGAAGCCACCAGCCCAAACAGCCCTGCCCCCACCGCAAACGGCGCGCGGGTGATCAGCCCCAATACGGCCCCCATCAGCCCAAACAGCGCCAGAAAAGGCGCCAGCGCCCCGGCAAA
>CAADGU010000320.1 GCA_900696625.1 uncultured Chloroflexota bacterium
AATTCACCAGAGGCCGTATTGCCCGCAATGAGGATGTTGCCCTGGCCGTCGGTGGCAATGGCTTGCGGCTCATCGCTAAAGCTGCCGCCGTGATGGCTGCTGTATGTCACCTGACCGGCCGGGTTGAGGACGACGACCACACCATCCTGGAAGCAGAAGTCGCGGCGGTTGTAGAAAATGTCGCCGCACACCGGTTGGTGGGCGTTGGCCGTCACGGGAAAGGCATCCCCGCCTTCGGTTGTGCCGGAGAGGTAGATATTGCCGCTGGGGTCGAGGGCAACGGCCGTTCCCTTTTCTGAATCCACGCCACCCACATACTTCTCCAGCAACAACTGCGATCCATTGGGGCTGATCTTCAACAACCCAATCTGGCTGCTCATGTCATCCTGAAACGAACTGCCCGTGACAAAAGCATTGCCCGCCCCATCCACTGCCAGGTTGTGGCGCGAACCGAAGACATTCAACGGCAGATAGGTGCTGTAAACCAGGTCGCCGCTGCTGTTGAGTTTGAAAAGGGCGGCATTATGGGAGAAATGCGGACGAGATGACCACAAAGCATTTTGTGTGGGAAAGTCGTCGGCAAAAACAAGGGCCGTGGCATACACATTGCCCTGCCCATCTACTTGAATGGAGAGCGGTGTATCCGTATCTGTACTGCCAATAAGGGTCAGATAGAGCAGGCTTGTACCAGCCGGGTTAAACTTCGCCACGAAAATATCGGAAAAACCGGATATGACCAGCCCGGAGCCAAGAAAATTGTCTGACCCTGTTTCGCCGATGATGTATAGATTGCCCGCGTTGTCCACAGCAATTCCTTTGCCCTCATCGCTGTCATCGCCGCCAACATAGGTGCTGTACAACCAGGCGGCATTTACGGCCGCATGAGCCGTAGATGAGTTCACTTTGCCGAAAGTCAATGTTCCCAACCAGGCTGTCAGGCATAGGAACAGAATGATCAGCAGAAAGCGCGCGCGCCGGTTGGCGTGAGGCGTCGCGTGAAAGAAAGGGCTTGGTTTTAACATGATGGTTCTCCTTAAAAGTTTGGGGTCTTTGGGATTTCGTGGGTTTGGTCTGATACGTGAGGCGTGAGGTCTCTCTGGTCACGCATCACGTTTCACGCATCATTTGGTGTCAATCCCCTGAATTCCTGAAGAGCCGATTCTATTTCAGCGCCGGCTGGATATTTTGGTTGGCGCGGAAGAAGTTGGTGGGGTCATACTGGCGCTTCAAGGCGGCCAGTCGTTCATAATTGGCCCGGTACGAGTCTCGAACCGCTTCCTCTTGTTGGCCGACGATGAAATTGACATACACGCCGGGCATGGCAAAGGGCTGCATCGAAGCGAAGGAGGCCCGCGCCCAGGCAACGTGAGTTTCGGCCAGCCCATCTTCCCAGGCGGCGTCGTGAATGACGGCATAATGCGGCTCGCGCAGGGCGAAGGCGGTGGCGTCGGGCGCCACCCGTGTGGCCGCGCCATGAATGTGGTGGATGAGAATGGCCGAAAAAGGCGAGGTCATGCGCCCGGCCCAGGTAATCAGCGTATCCAGGGCGGCGTCGCTGAATTGTTTGACCGAATACGCCGGTTCGTAATAGTTACGGCCGTCAGGCGCAATCGGATCCAGCATTGCCAGAAAGTCGGGGTAAGCCATCGGCTGCACGGTATTCACCAGCGGCGGCCCAAACTGGCGCAGCGGCGCCAGCAGCCGTTCTCCTGCGGCCAGGTCATCGCCGAAGTAGCCGGCCATCAAAATAACCGCCGGGCCGATGTCGGGCAGGGTGACCAGGAAGGCATAGACAGTGACGTCATCAGGCGTGGCGCTGCTGAAGTCACGGTAAAAACGCAGCACCGCTTTGGCGTTGGACATCGGGTGGATAACCATGCCGGCCAAAATCTGGCCCAGCGGATGCAGTTGGTACTCAATGGCCGTGACGACGCCAAAGTTGCCGCCGCCGCCGCGCAGCGCCCAGAACAGGTCCGGGTTTTCCGTGGCGCTGGCTTTAAGCTGTTGGCCATCGGCCGTGACCAGTTCAAAGGCCAGGACGTTGTCAATGGACAGGCCATGTTTGCCCATCAGCCAGCCGGTTCCGCCGCCCAGGGTGGCCCCGCTGATTCCTGTCCCGGAACAAATGCCGGTGGTGGTCGCCAGGCCGTAAGCCTGAGTGGCCCGGCTCAATTCGCCAAAGGTCAGGCCGGGTTCGGCGCGGGCAGTGCGGGCCGCCGGGTCAACGGTAATGCCTTTCATGGGGGACAAATCAATGACCAGGCCATTGTTGATGGTGGCGAACCCGTTGCTGTTGTGAGCGCCGCCGCGTACGGCCAGGGCCAGGTTGTGATGGCGGGCGAAGGTAACGGCCGTTGCCACATCCTCAGCCGTGTGGCAGCGGGCAATCAAGGCCGGATACTTATCAATCTTTCCGTTCCAAAGACGGCGGGCCTGCTCATAAACAGCATCGCCGGGGCGGATGAGCTGACCGCTGATCTGCATCTCGAACTGCTCAACGGCCGTTCCAAATGCCGGGGCTTCTGTGGTGAAACTTTGGCTCAATTCAAAGATTTCCATGTAACACTCTCCTTGTGTTGAAAATGAATACTTGGCTTCAGTCTAGCCCTTGACCATGCCAGAACTGTGCCACCGCCTCTCTTGTGGGCGTTCCAATAACGTGCCAAATCCGTTCCAAAGTGGTTATAATGGCGGCATTCCTTCTGGTTCAATCACTGGTAAACAGAAAATCCATGACTCAACTGGCATTACATTTTTTAGGCGCGCCCCGTCTGGAACTGGGTGGCAAGGCAGTTTCCCTCAGCCACCACAAAGCGACAGCCCTGCTGGCTTACCTGGCCGTCACCGGCCAGCGCCATACCCGGGCGGCGCTGGCCGCCCTGCTCTGGCCCGACCACGATGCCGCCGGCGCGCGCGGCGAACTGCGGCGCATGATTTGGGTCCTCAACAAAAGCCTGGGTCAGGGCTGGCTGGAAACCGACCAGCAAACAGTCCTGCTGCCGCCCCATCCCGATTTGTGGCTGGATGTGGCCTGTTTCCGCGAACGGCTGGCGGCCAGTCGGCAGCACAATCACCCGGCGCAGGAAGCATGCCCAGCCTGTTTGGAATCGCTCACCGAAGCCGTCAACGTGGCGCAAGGCGATTTTCTGGTCGGATTTACGCTGCCCGACAGCCCTGATTTTGACACCTGGCAAGCCTTTGAAACCGAAAGTGTGCGTCGAGAGCTGGCCGGGGCGCTGGAGCGTTTGGTGCAGCTTCTGGCCGGGGGTGGAAAAGCATCAATCGAGCAGGCCATCACCTATGCCCGGCGCTGGCTGGCGCTGGACACGCTGCACGAGCCGGCCCAGCGGCAGTTGATGCAGTTGTATGCCCAGGCCGGCCAACCGGCAACGGCCGTACAGCAGTATCAAAGCTGCGTTCAGGTGATGGCCCAGGAATTGGGCATTGCCCCCTCAGCAGAAACGACGGCTTTGTTTGAGGCAATTAAGACGAATCGTTGGCCGCCCTCAACAGGGATGGTGGTGGAGAAACAGCCTGCACTGAGTACTTCGGCAAGCTCAGCACAGGCTCTCTCAAAACGGCCGTTGTCATCCATCGCGCCATCCTCTAAACCAGTCATTCCCCCCAACAACTTACCCAACCAGGCCACCTCATTTATCGGCCGGGAAGCCGCATTGGACGGTTTGCAGCAGCGCCTGGCCGACCCCGACGTGCGCCTGATGACCATCGTCGGGCCGGGCGGCATCGGCAAAACCCGCCTGTCGCTGGCCCTGGCCGAACGGCAGCTCCAGTCAACAGCCGTTTTTCCCGACGGCGTCTTCTTTATTTCATTGGCTCCGATTCATTCGGCCACCATGCTCATCCAGACCATTGCCGAAGGGTTGGCCATTCCCCTGGCTTCGGCGGAGGAGCCGGTGACGCAGCTTTTAACCTATTTGCGCCACAAGCAAATGCTGCTGGTACTGGACAATTTTGAACACCTGTTGGATGGAGTGGCATTGGTGAGCCAGATTTTGCAAACGGCCGTTCACGTTAAAATCCTGGTCTCATCGCGGGAACGGCTCAACCTGGCCAACGAAACCCTCTGGCCGATTGGCGGCCTGAACTTTTCCCGGCTGACCGGCGTGGAAACGGCGCTGGCCGACGAAGCTGTGCAGCTTTTCACGCAGCGCGCCCGGCGGGTATGGCCCGATTTTACCCTGCGCCCCGACGATTTACCGCACCTGGAACGCATCTTGCAAGGCGTGTGGGGCATGCCGCTGGCCATTGAACTGGCGGCCGCCTGGCTGAACATGCTTTCGCTGGCCGAAATTGCCGCCGAACTCAGCCACAGCCTGGATTTATTAGAAAGTGAACTGCGCGATGTGCCCAACCGCCATCGCAGTATGCGGCTGGTTTTCGACCATTCGTGGGAGCGGTTGACAGAAGAAGAACAATCTTTGTTCAAGGCGCTCTCGATTTTTCGGGACGGTTTTACCCGCGAGGCGGCCCGGCAAATCACGGGCGCATCACTGCGAGGACTGGCCGGGTTGGTCAACAAATCGTTGCTGACCAGCCAGCCGGATAACGGTCGTCACGAACTGCACGAACTGCTGCGCCAATACGCCGAAGAAAAACTGGAAGCCGATCCCCCGGCCAGGACAACGATTCAACAGGCGCACGCCGCTTATTACGCCGATCTGATGCAGCAAAGTTGGGTTGATTTACGCAGCGCCCGGCAGCTAACAGCGCTGGCCGCGATTGAGCAAGACATTGAAAACATCCGCGCTGCCTGGCGTTACTGGTTGGCCGAAAAAAACAGCGCCGAACTGCTCAAATTTATGGATAGTTTTTACCTGGTCTATGATATTCGCGGCTGGAATCAGGCCGCCATCGCCATCTTCCAGGAAGCGGCCAGGCAGATGTACCCCCTTTCTGACGACGAGACGGCCCGCCTGGTACGTGGTAAAGCGCTGGGATATGCAGGCTTCTTTACCGGCATCATCGGCAATCCTGAGCAGGGTTCGCGCTTATCAACTGAAGCCGTGGCGCTCATTCGGCCGCTCAACCACCCGGAGACGCTCTTGTATGCTCTCTACTGCGCTGCCTTAAGTCACCTGTATTTGAACAATTTTGCGGAAGTGATTAAAGCCGCCCAAGAGTGGAGCCGGATTGGGGTAGAGATCGGAGATCGGTGGGGGGAGGCTATTTCGCTCAACTATAAGGCCGCAGCCCTTGCTGGCCAGGGGCAGTTCGCTGAAGCCCGGGAAAAGTTTGACCGGGCTTTACAGATATTCGACCAGGAGATCGGCGAATATTGTGGTTTGAGTTGGGCGGCCTTAGTGCGCGGCCGGGTGGCTTTAGGCCTGGGCACTTACACCGAAGCCAAACCATTTTATGAACGCAGCCTGGCAGCGGCTCAAGCCCTGGGCTATCGCCGGACCATCCAACACGCGTATGATAACCTGGGGGACGTGGCCTTTTACCTGGGCGAACTGGACCAGGCGGAACGATATTTTCGCCTCAGCCTGGAAGTTTCCGAAGAAACCGGCCAAATCCGGGAAATGGTGGCAACGCTGCATGACCTGGCCAAGGTGTGGGCTGTGCAGGGGAAAAAGGTTGAAGCCGTCGAACTGTTAGCAATCGTGCTGCACCATCCTCTCAGCAATTTGCCTTTATTCCTGAGAACCGAGCAGCCCTTTCTTCCCGAAGCGGCTGAACGGCTTCGGGCCAGGTTGGAAGCTGATCTGGAGCCGGAAAATTATCAAGCTGCCTGGAGCCGGGGTCAGACCACGCCGTTGGAGGCGGCAGTGGCCGGGCTGCTGCGATAGGTTCTATGCAGAAGCCTCAGTTACCCCCGGTGACAGACATGCGTATCTGCATCTTACTGCAAAGGACGGGGCATGAAGCGTGAATCGGGTGTGCGGCTTTTGGGGGCTTCGCAAAGCTTGTTAGATGCTATCGCGGTGCCGTAGTGGTTATTCTAACCGCAGCAAATACCCTTCGCCGCGCGCGGAAAGCAGGAAACGGGGACGTTTGGGATCAGGCTCCACCTTGAGGCGCAGCCGGTTGATGGCCTTTTCCACCACCGAGCGCGTTTTGCCATCGCCCCACACATTTTCCAACAAATCATCTACCTGGCAGACTTCGTTTTTGTGAGCCAGCATATACTCCAGCAAACGCCCTTCAAGGGATGTTAATGGCACTTCGCGGTTATCCAGATAGAGCAGCCGTTTTTCCGGCAGGTAGGTGAATTCTCCGGTTGTGGTGGGGGACACGGCCGTTCCCTCCCCACGCTCTTGCCCCATCTCCCGCTGTACCCACCAGGCAAACACATCGGCAAACAGGGTGACACGGCCGTCGCGCTCCTCCACCACTCCCACCTGCCGCTTCAACTTTTTTAACAAAATGGGATCCACCCCCTGCTCGCCCTGCGCCAATGCCACCAGCGTCGCTTGCTCTTCGGCTGTGCGCCGCTGCCACAACTGGCGGCAAAGCCACGCCACCGGCCCATCCAGCCGCAAATCCCCGGCAACGGCGGGCAATACGTTTTCGGCCTTTTCATACTGCCGCGCTTCAAACAGATAACTCAGGGCAATTTTGAGCAGCGCCGGATGCCGCCCGGCGTCTTGTAGTAAGAACTCGATTTCCGCTATGGAAAGGGGGGATTGGTGTTCGGCAACGGCCGTTTCCTGGCACAACTGCGCTGCCTCTTCAGCCGTTAACAACGCCAGCGCCCGATCATGGAAGGTATTGGCAAAGGAAGAAACCTGCATCTCAATCTCTTCACGATGCAGCAGCCGATCCATCAGCCTGACCAGGGAATCGCTGCTGGTAATGACAAACGCCAGCGATTCAGCATAACGAGTGGCTAACGCCCGTAACCAATCCAAATCACGGCTGGTAAAACCACGCAGCATCAGGTCAAAATCGTCAATCAGGAAAAAGATACGGTGGCAGGCCGTTTCGTCTAACAGCAGTTCAATACCTTCATCCAAAGCATCAAACAGCGCACGATCCGCATCCTCAGCCCCGCTGCCATTGGAAGACACGGCGGTACTGTTTCCAGCCGAAGCGGCCGTATCCAGTTCTGCACCCAGCCCCGCCACCTGCTGTGCCTGATCCAGCCGAGACGCCATCTCTCGCCAGAAAGTGACGGCGCGGTGATCGGGCAGTTCGGCCAGCCGCAAGACCACATACAACCCTACCTGCTCCGGCGGCGTGCCCAACTGCCGCGCTGCCACCTGCATCAGCAGCGAACTTTTGCCACTGCGCGGCTCGCCCACCAGATTGCAGTTTTGCGGCGACGGCCGTCCCAACAAATCGGCCAGCCACGCCAACTCCACCTGCCGCCCTACAAAGCCCACTGTTTGTAATACCGGTTCCCGGCTTAGATATCCACTCATCGTTTTTTCTCTTCGTTCGTAGTAGGCGATTTATCGCCGTTTGAAGGCGATAAATCGCCTACTACGAACCCCTTGTTCGCTCTTTCAAAACGCGGTCAATCGTATAATTCGCTTGCAGCCAGCGCCGGAAGAGCGGCATTTTGATCGCATACCGCTCGCCAACGGCCATCACCGTGTCCATCTGTGTCAGGTCTTGCAGCACATACCAGAGGTGCGGTGTATCCACCAGTACGCCGCTCAAACTGTTTTCCATATCGGCCAACGACATCGTCTCCTCGGCGCCGCCGGCCATTGTCACCAGCGCCAATTTGCTCAAAAACTGCTGCGGCCGTGTCAATCCGGCGGAACTGCCCCACAAATGATTAAAAAATTGTTCCCCCTGTTCGGGCAGCCATTCGGTCAGCAGGCGCTCCACATGCTCATCGGCAATCACCTGCCGCTCTTCCCGGTCGGCGCGGGACATCAATTCGCCGCACAGCCATTGCAGGTAGTAGGGATGGCGGGCGGTGAGGGTGAGCAGGTTGTCCACGGCCGTGGGCGTATACGCCACCCGCTGCGCCGGTTCCACAATGAGCTGCCGCGCGGCCGGTTCATCCAGGCAGTCCACTTTCTGGTAACGGGCTACTTCCAGCATAAACGAAGCATCGGGCTGCTTCAGCAACGAATCCAACACCCCACCGCCGCTAAAAATAATGCTCAGCCCGCCCCGGTGTTGGATTAAACTGCGAAAGGTGCGGTTGATGTCCGCCAGACTCACTTCTTCTTCGGTGAGATGGGGCAGCAATTGGAATTCGTCAATGATCAGCACAATGTGTTTGTCACGCAGGTGGGGGTTGTTGTCCAGAAAGCTGCGGAAATAACCCAGTGGGTCACGCCGCAGCCGGTTGATGCGGGGCGTTACCTCTGGATGGCCGATGGCCTGGGCCACGGCCCGCAAAATGTCGCGGATGAAGATGGTAGTGGAACGGCCGCTCAACCGCTGCATGTCCAGAAAAACCAGCACATAATCCTGGCTGGCCATCACCCGCTGCTGAAATTCCAACAGCAGCGACGTTTTACCAATGCGGCGCGGCCCCCAAAGCAGCACCGCCTCGCCGGGGCGCACGTCACGCAAATTGTTGATGAGTTCGCGCAGTTCGCGGCGACGGCCGTAAAACCCCGCCCCACTCACCGGTCGCAGCGTATAGGGATTGTCAAAATGGCGCGCCAGCACCGAATCGTGCATCAATTGGCCGGACAGCGTGGGGGCGCGCCGCTCCACCTGGCGCACCTGGGCGATGCTTTCCAACTGCGCCACCAGCCGATCCAGCCGCCAGCGGGGAATCTCGCCCAGCCCCAACACAATCCGCGCCGAACCATCAGCCAGCCGGTCGGCGTGGAAACTGGTCATGTTGATGTCGGCGTCGGCCATTACCTGGCTCACGTCCCGCACCAGACCGGGCCGGTCTAGCGCCAGTAGTTGAATTTCGGCCCTGGGCTGGCTTTCAATCACCGGCCATTCGGCCTGGATCAGCGGCCCCAGGTGGCGCACCTTGTGACAGTTGGCGCGGTGAATGGAGAGGACGCCGCTCTTGGTGACGTAGCCGACAATGGCGTCTGGCGGCGCGGGGCGGCAGCAGGCCGCCAACCGCTGCGACATATCGGCTTCGGCCAGGGAGACGATGGTGGCGTGCAAGGGGGCGGGATCGTCGCCGCTTTCGGCTGTTTCCTGCATCAGCCGCAGCAGGCGGCCCAGGTCTACCTGGTTCAGGCCGGCAGCCAGAAATAAGGCATCACGGGATTCAAAACCAAGCTGGCGGGCGACGGCCGTGAGCCGGTTCATCACATTGGGCGCAGAGAGCGTCAGCCCGGCGGGGCGCAGCGTCTCATCCACCTTTTGCCAGCCGCTTTCGGCGGCATGCTGCGGTTTTTGCGCCTTCAGCCAGCGGCGGATGGCGCTGCGGGCGCGCGCCGTTTTGGCAAAGTTAAGCCACTCCGGGGGTGGCCCCACGTTGGCCGCGCCGGTGAGAATGCGCACCACGTCCCCGTTTTCCAGCGGTTGATCCAACGTCACCTGTTTGCCGTTGACCAGAGCGCCGGTGCATTGATGCCCCAGCCCCATGTGAATGGCATAGGCAAAATCTACCGGCGTGGCCCCTGCCGGCAGCGAAATAAAGTCGCCAATGGGGGTGAGGACGCCAATTTTCCCGGTGGGTGGCTCCTGCCAGGCCGGGAAGGGTGATTGTAACTCGATGGAGACGCCGCGCCACACGGCCGTGACCCCATTCTCCGCCACCACATCCATCTGCCCATCACGGATGACGACCGACAGCCATTCACCTTCGTCCAGGTGAACACGGGTATGCAAACCGCGATAACCATTAGGCCGGGGCGCGGCAATGTAATCCCAAATCTGGCCTGGCTGCGGCGGCCAAAGAGCGTGAACCGCACCCAACGCCTGGTAACAAGCAGCCTCGTCCGGGCAGATAATAATGATGGGGTCGGCCAGGTGCAGCAGGATTTCTTTTTGGGCAACAGCTTCCAGGCGATGCATGTCAAAGAGGCTGCGGTGGCGGGCAAATAATTGCACCGGAAATGAATGTGCTGTAAAAGCAGCTTGCAACCTGTCAATGATGGGTTGGGCTGCCGTCTGGCGCGCGGTTTCCGGGTAACTGCGCTGTAAGTCAGCAAAAAGGGCCGGCTGCAAAATGGCAAAGGCGTGATCTTCCAACTGTCGCTTGGCAATGCGCATCCCCAATCGCTCGGCAAAGGGGGCGAAGATGGACATGACGCCATTGGCAAAATTGGTCTGCCGCTCCACCGGCAAAACGGTTAATGATTCAAAATTGTGCAGTTTATCGGCGATCTTGATGACAACGGCCAGAGGAGAACGCTGGAGCATGAGGGCGACCCAGGGCAGTTGCGCCGCCACCTGAGCCATACGGTCCTGCACAGAATGGGGGTAGTCGGCGGTATAAGGTGCGCCCAGGCGGCCCAACCGGGAGACATTGTCCACCAATTGGGCCACTTCACTACCGAGTACGGCCGTGACCTCGGCTAAGGTCACACCTGCTGCATATTTCTCTTTGCGAATATCGTGCAGCAGTCCGGCAGCCAGCACAGGAGCGGGGGCGTACCAGTGCGCCAGTTGGCTGGCTACGGCCGTGACGTGTTCAAGATATGGGCTGCCATCATGCCGGGAGAAACCGGCGTGTGCCTGTGCCGCCAGCGCGTAAGCCTGCGCGACCATTTCCTGGTCTGCCGCTGACAGATAGGGGGAAATGAGAGGGGCTAGTGATGGATGGAGAGAGACGGCCGTTGGTACAGTTACCATGCCGCCAGTATACGCCGTTGCCGTCGTATTGTCCAGATAACGACGTTTTTTGGCTGGAGTTTGTCGGTGTTGCAATGTGATGCGTGACTCAGGTAGTCACGCATCACGCATCAAGAACTAACGGATATAGAGCCGCCCATCATGCCCCGTTTCGGCCCAGGCGCAGGGGTTCTCCAAATGGCCGCACTGATAACCGGCGGAACATTTGCGCAAAAGCACCCGGTAAGACTCACCAGAGCCATCCTGAAAACCGGTGGGGTAGACGCGCTTTTCCATCAACTCCACTTCCTTACCCACGATCTCACAATTTTTTGTGCCTAATTTGACCCATTTTTCTACGGACATTGTTCCCATCCTCACCTTTCTAGTTATCCAGAAAGTTTCTCCAGATCATAGGCGCATCAGACAGCTGGCAAAAGTGAAGAACGGCACAACAAGGCAAAACAAACGTCATACACAGGAACATAGTGGCGGGTACCCGCCACTATGTTCAAGATCGTATGCTTAATGGGGATCATTGTCCAGGCGAAAACCATGACCGCGCACAGTGACAATGTAGTTGAATTCATCCAGTTCCATCAGCCGGTCACGCAGGCGGCGCACCAGCGCATCAATAGCCTGTTCGGAGACACCCAGGCCATCGGTGCCGGGCCAGACAGCTTCCACAATTTCGTCACGGGTGACCACAGCGCCACGCGCCTGGTGCAGCAGGTCTAGCAACCGGAATTGGGCCAGAGAAAGAGGTGGATTTAGCTCTTTACCATTGATGAAAACCGCTCGCTGCGCTTCGTCCAGAACCAATTGCCCTTGCAGTTGCGGTGGCTCAAAGGTGAGCGGGATGGTGGCGTCTGTGCCCACAAACACCAGTTTTACGCAGAGGGCGATGGAGATTTCATCACCATCTTGCAGTTGGGTGGAGCCTTCAAAAAGACGGCCGTTCAAATGCGTGCCATTTTTGCTGCCCAGATCATGCAAGATGTAACGGCCGTTTTCATGTGTAATCCTGATGTGATGCCGCGATACCTGCCGCTCTGGCAGCACAATCTGGCAGTCCGCCCCCCGACCAATCAAAAATTCGTCCGTATCTATAGCCCAGCGCTGCCCGGCTAACTGCCCTTCGCGGATTACCAATACTGGTTGTTCATTCATTTGATGTGCCCCTCCTTCGAAAATTAGGAATTAGGAATTAGGAAGTGTGAACAATACCGTGATCTACCTACCGATATTCGCTATTTACTTCCATTCGTTGCCGCCATTCAGGATGGATTATAATACATGATGATGACATTGGTAGAAGATGGCACAATTTTACGCGAACGTTACCGGCTGACCAACATTGTGGGCCAGGGTGGTATGGGCAGCGTATACCGGGCGGAGGATTTGCGTCTGCCGGGGCGGCTTTGCGCTATCAAGGTAGTGCAGCCCGACGAGAACGCCAGCCCGGAGGCGCAGGCCCAGGCGCAGGCGCAATTTTTGAAGGAAGCCAGCGTGCTGGCCCAGCTTGACCATCCCAGCTTGCCAAAGGTCTCTGACTTTTTCAGCGAAAACGGCCGTGACTATCTGGTGATGGATTATGTGCCCGGCGATGACCTCAGCCAGGTTTTGCGGGCACATGATGCACCGCTGCCGGAAAAGTCGGTGTTGGCCTGGGCCGAACAAATCATAGATGCCCTGCATTATCTACACGAGCAAAAACCACCGGTACTGCACCGCGATATAAAACCTTCGAATATCAAGCTGACGCCACACGGCCGTATCAAACTGGTAGATTTCGGCCTGGTGAAAGTGATGCTGCACGACGATGCCCGTACCATCACCGTCGTGCAAGGACGGGGCACGGCGCTCTATACGCCATTGGAGCAATACGGCGGGGATGGCGGGCATACCGATGCCCGCACCGACGTTTACGCCCTGGGCGCCACCTTTTATCACCTGCTCACCAACTACCCGCCGCCAGATGCCAAAGCGCGTTTCCTGAACCCCGCCGTCTTGCAGCCGCCGCAGCGCATCAACCCGGCGCTGTCAGAAACGGTATCCGAGGCCATTCTGTGGGCCATGGCCATGCATCCTGACGAACGGCCGTCTACCATTGAGGAGTTTCGGCAGGTATTGTTTGGCCTGCAAAAACCACCGGGACGCCGAACCGACGTATTGGCGCCATCGGTATGGGGCGCTGCTTTTGCCGCCAACCGCACGGCCGTGTTGATTGTGCTGGCGTTGCTGTTAATGGCGTTGGTATTAACGATTATGTAAATATAGGAGATTAGAGATTGGAGATGCCTCCATCTCTAATCTCCAATCTCCAATCTCTTTATGAGCTTAGAACACCCCACCTGCCCCGCCTGTCACGGCCGTGAATGCCAAATTAAAGATGGCTACACCCCTTCTGGCAGCCAACGCTACCGCTGCAAACTGTGTGGCTGCCGTTACACTCCCGTGCCCAAACCACATGGCTACGATGACGAGATACGGCTGCAAGCGTTGACATTGTTTCTAGAAGGGGTTAGCCTGCGCACCATCTCCCGCATTTTGGCCGTCAATCATCAGAGCGTGGCGAACTGGGTAAACCATTTTGCCGGGAACCTGCCAGAGGATTTGCCCGATAGTGTGCTGGAAACGGCCGTACTCGATGGCCTGATTACCTTCAATCCCCGCCGGAAATGAGAATTGGTAATTGAGAAATTGGGTAATTGTGACTGCCCATTACCCAATAATATAATTGCCACACAACACCACATATTTAGACACTTTTTGCCAATTCTTTGACAGAACTCCCACCCCTTACTATAGTTGCCGCATCGTACCAATAAAAAGTTGAACTTTCGGAAAAGTTGAACTTTTGAAAATATAAGGAGAATCAAATGGCAGGTGTAACATACCGACACGTATACAAACGCTATGGTGACATCACCGTTATCACAGACCTGAATATGGAAATTGGCGATAAAGAATTTGTCGTCTTTGTTGGCCCTTCCGGTTGCGGCAAATCCACCAGTTTGCGTATGTTAGCCGGTTTGGAGGAAGTCACGGAAGGCGACATCCTCATTGGTGACCGCGTTGTCAACGACGTTCCCCCCAAAGACCGGGACATCGCCATGGTTTTCCAATCATACGCCCTCTATCCCCACATGAGCGTGTATGACAACATGGCCTTTGGTTTGAAACTGCGCAAAACACCTAAATCAGAAATTGATCGCCGGGTTAAAGAAGCTGCTGATAGTCTGGGATTGACCCCCCTGCTGGATCGGAAACCCAAAGCCCTCTCCGGTGGGCAGCGGCAGCGTGTGGCGGTAGGCCGGGCCATTGTGCGCGAACCAGCCGTCTTCCTGATGGATGAACCACTCTCCAACCTGGACGCCAAACTGCGTGTATCGGCGCGGGCTGAAATCAGCCAACTGCACCGCCGTTTGGGCACTACCTTCATCTACGTCACCCACGACCAGGTAGAAGCCATGACCATGGGCGACCGCATCGCGGTGATGAGTGATGGCCTGTTGCAGCAAATTGATAGCCCGCGCAACCTGTATAACTATCCGGGCAACATTTTTGTCGCGGGTTTTATCGGCAGCCCCGCCATGAATTTCTTTGACGCCACCCTGGTAGGCGAAGAAGGCAAGCTGTATGTAGATACCGGAGATTTCCGGGTGCATGTACCAGAGGATCGCCGGCAACCATATAACAATTATGTGGGCAAAGAGGTTATCTTTGGGATGCGTCCAGAAAACCTTCATGCACCCCAGTTTGCGCCCCCAGGCATTGACGCTTCTCCCATTGAAGGCATTGTGGAAGTGGTGGAATTGCTGGGCCACGAACTGCATCTCTATGTCAATTCGGGCAAAAACAGCATGGTCGCCACAGTAGACACTCGCCTGCAAGTGAATACGGGCAATCAGGTGCAACTGGTGATGGACATGCACAACATGCACCTTTTTGACAAGACGACGGAACTGGCGATTCGGTAGTTTAGTAATTGAGCAATTGGGTAATTGAGATTGGAGATTGGAGATAAAAAAAAAATATCCAATTTCCAATCTCTTTTTTTATGGCTGAATCACACCTGCAAGTAGGCAATACATTTTTGGTGCAGTTTGTCTGGCGGCTGCCGGATGGGGACATTATCCGCGCCCTGTTTCGGGCTGAGGTATTGGCCGTTATTGATGCGGCCGAAAAGTATATGGTGCGGCTGTTGGAACTGGTGGCGGGCAGCCAGGAATCAAGCACGGGGGAAGGGCGCGATAAGGAGCAGTTTGCCAAACCGTATTGGGCGCTGGTGGTGCGGCTGGTGGGGCGACGGGTGACGGTGGCCTGGGAAGTGGCCGACGGCCGTGCCCTGACCATGCGTCTGGCTACCCTCACCGGCGAACACGATTTTTTCCGCCGTTATAACTGGCAGGAATCATAGGCAGCTATGCCTATGATTCCTGCCAAACCGGCTTCCGTTTCTGCAAAAAGGCGCTCATGCCTTCCAGCCCTTCATCACTGTTGCGCCGTTGGGCAATCAGGTTCGCCGTATACTCCCGCACTTCTTCTTTGGGCCGTCCGGCCACGATGCGGACTAACTGTTTCACCGCCGCCTGAGCGCCGGGCGCGCCCGCCAGCAGCAACGCTACCAATTCATCCACTTTGGCGTCTAATTCTTCTTCAGCCACCACATATTGCACCAGTCCTGCTTCTCTGGCGCGTTCGGCCGAAAAGCGTTCGCCGGTCAGAAACAGTTCACGGCCGTGCGTAGCCCCCGTCTTAGCCAACACAAATGGTGAAATCACCGCCGGTACCAATCCCAAATGCACCTCGCTAAAACTGAACTTTGCCCGTTCCACCGCTACCACCATATCGCAGCAGCTAACCAGGCCAATGCCACCGCCAACGGCCGTGCCATTCACCCGCCCCACCACCGGCTTCTGGCACTGCTCAATCATCAACATCAGGTCAAAAATAGCTTCGGCGTCGTGTACATTATCCTCAAACGTAAACCGCCCGGCGGCCAACATATGACTGAGGTCAGCGCCGGCGCAGAAGGTACGGCCGTTGCCCGTTAGCACCACCACCCGGACATCATCGCGTGTATTCAGGTCGTGGAACACGGCCGTTAGCTGCTGAATCATCTCCGGCGTCAGGGCATTGTGTACGGCCGGCCGGTTTAAGGCCACCGTCAACACCGCCCCCACTTGTTTCAACTCAATCTCTTCGCTCATTCTCCGCTCCTTCGTAAATCGG
The DNA here is from genome assembly GCA_900696625.1 of uncultured Chloroflexota bacterium. Taxonomy (GTDB): domain Bacteria; phylum Chloroflexota; class Anaerolineae; order Promineifilales; family Promineifilaceae; genus CAADGU01. The sequence goes on from CAADGU010000320.1 coordinate 15,916, forward strand.
GCATCCTTGCCCGATAAACGCAGATGCGGCGAATTCTCGCAGAAACAAAACCGCGCTAATCCGCCGCATCCGTAAAAATCCGCGTTCTATTCTGGGCAGGTCAATCGGCCATCACTGCTTCCGCCGCTGCGATGATCTCCCCTTCCACTATCACGGCATTCTCAGTCAGCGCCGGGTCATTCATCAACGCTTCAAATGTATCCCGATCCAGTGTTTCCAGTTCCATTAACACTTGCACCAGACGATCCACACGCAGCCTGTTTTCCTTAATAATCGTCACAGCCCGTCTGTACTGCTCTTCCAAAATCCGCTTCACTTCCTCATCAATCTGCCGGGCGACTTCCTCACTATAATCACGCGCCCCCAGCCCATAGTCCCGGCCCAGAAACGGATTACCACCTTCATCACCATAAATAGGCAGTCCCAGTTTATCGGACATGCCAAAGCGCATCACCATCGCCCGTGCCTGGCGTGTGCTCTGCTGTAAATCAGCCGAAGCGCCTGTGGTCAACCGGCCAAAGAACACCTCTTCCGAAGCCCGCCCCCCCAACGCCCAACAGATTTGGTCCAAAATAAACTCCCGCGAATGAACCATCCTGTCTTCCGGCAGCGACAGCACATAACCACCTGCCCGGCCACGCGGCACAATGGTGATCTTCTGTACCGGATCTGTGTGTTGCAAGAAGAAGCTGACCACTGCATGACCCGCCTCGTGGTAGGCAACCGTTTCCTTATCCTCGGGGCTCATCACCCGGCTCTTCTTTTCCGGCCCCATGGCTACCCGGTCAAAGGCATCCTGAAACTCCAGACGGCCAATGGTGCGTTTGTCACGCCGGGCGGCAAAAATGGCCGCCTCATTCAGCAAATTCTCCAGGTCAGCGCCGGAAAAACCGGCCGTCAACCGGGCAAATTCGCGCATATCCACTTCTTTGGCGATGGGCTTGCCCCGTGAATGAACCTGCAAAATCTTCTCGCGCCCTTTGATGTCTGGCAAATCCACAAACACCTTACGGTCAAAACGACCGGGGCGCAGCAGCGCCGGGTCTAAGATGTCGGCCCGGTTCGTGGCCGCCATCACAATGACGTTGGTGTCATTATCAAAACCATCCATCTCCACCAAAATCTGGTTGAGAGTTTGCTCACGTTCGTCGTGCCCACCACCCAAACCGGCGCCACGCTGGCGGCCGACGGCGTCAATTTCGTCCACAAACACAATAGAAGGCGCACCCGCTTTCGCCTTGTCAAACAGGTCACGCACCCGGCTGGCGCCAACACCCACAAACATTTCCACAAATTCAGAACCGGAAATGTGGAAGAAAGGCACACCCGCTTCACCGGCCACCGCGCGGGCCAACAGCGTTTTGCCCGTTCCCGGCGGGCCAACCATCAGCACACCTTTAGGAATGCGCGCGCCCACCTGCACAAACTTCTCCGGTTCACGTAAAAACTGCACCACCTCTTGCAGTTCCAGTTTGGCCTCGTCTACGCCGGCTACGTCGTCAAAGGTGACGGTGGGGCGGTCAGCATCGCTGAGATTGCGGGCGCGGCTGCGGCCAAAACCGAAGATGCTGTTGCCGCCGCCACCCTGCATCTGGCGGAAGCCCCGCGTAAATATCCAGATCAGCAGCAAAATAGGGCCAATGGTGAGGACGATGGTGAACAAGTTGTTACGAATGGATTGATCATTCACGGCCACAGCGACGCCTAACTTTTCCAATGCAGCGCCATCGAGTCCATAATAGCTTAGGGCTTCGGCGTAACTTTGCTGCGTGTCTTTGAAGGTGTAGGTCACGGATTGGCCGTCATTCAAAGCCTCTAATTTATCGCCACTAACGACAATTTCATCCACCCGACCACCCTGCACCGCTTTAACAAATTCGGTCATGGGAGTAGCCTGGTTGCGGGTAAAACTACCGCTCAAAAATAATTGTAAACCTAAAATGATGATGAATATCGCCACAATCCACACCCAGGTGGGAATGGAGGGGCGCTGATCAGGTTGTTCGTCCATAATTTACTCGCTTTTGCTTAACTCATTCGCGTCGGTAATCGGTTATCACTAATCGGACTTTGGATTACGAATCACGGATTACGAATCACGGATACTTTCTAGCTGGTACAGGTACCAGAACAGGTTCGGCGGGCACGGCCGTTGGCGTGAAACTATCCACCATTGTCGCCATAATCCCTTTCAAATTTCGCCGGGCATATTGCAGCCGCTTTTTCACGGTGGTCAGCGGCAGTTCCAACAGCCGGGCAATTTCATGCTGAGAATAGCCATTCAGATAAAACAGTTGGGTGACAATCTGCTCTTTTTCGGGCAGAGCTTGCACGGCCGTCATCACCCTTTCCTTCATCTCCACCTCTTCCAAAATAGCGGCTGGGCCGGGCTCATTAGCCGGTAGTTCTGGCGCTGCCTCAATAGAACTTGAATCTATTGAAGGGCCGCGCACCTGCCGGTATGCCTGGCTGACCACAATCTGCCGCAGCCACCCGGCAAAAGCCAGGGGATCACGCAGTTGATCCAGGCTTTGGAAGGCAACCACAAATGCCTCCTGCACCGCATCTTGCGCCTGGTGCCGGTCTTCCAGCACCGCATAGGCCCAACGATAGGCAACGTCATAAAAACGATTCACCAGTTCGCCAAAAGCCAGATGGCGCTGGCCAACGCTTAGATTTTGATTTCTGGCGTTGATCACCAGAATGTCGTTCTTCTCCATATAAACTTTCCCAAAAATGGTGGCTGGTTGTTGGTGGCTGGTGGCTTGTACAAGCCACCAGCCACCAGCCACCAACAACCCTCTTCTCAATTATAGAGCCAAATCAGCCCAAAAAGGTGATAAATTCCTATGTGGTTTTATCATCATGTAGACAACACAACCAGCCTTTCTCATACCAGGTTTACCGATCTCTGAAAGCAGTGCCAGGCAAGGGGCAAAACCGTTTCGGATAACCGAAGTGGGGCAGACCCTTGCCTGCCACTACGGCGTAATGATGTATTCCCACCAGTTGTGGCTAATATCGTTTGTGGCGCCGGTTACATGTGGTAGATGGCGCAGCCACCACAGATGATGCTGGCGAATATCGCCGTTGCCCCATTCCCGACAGTTCACAGAGCGCGGCGCACCGCTTAAATCGGGAAAATGCAGCCAGGTATCACACCGGCTGGGCACAGAACGGGGATTGCCCCAATCGTAATCGCGCAGACTGTTGGGAGCAAAGTGGACGTTGCCACACTCAGCCTGACCGGGATGGGTTTTGTCGTAGCGGGTAAAACGTTCCCACAGGTTAGCCTGGCCGCGTTGGCCCCGGTACACATGCTGCATGATAGATTCGGCACGATGGCCTAAATTTTCCAGCATTTCACCCACGCCACGTTCATAGTTGAAACCCATGATGACAAAACGGCGTCTGGCCTGCCGATTTTCCAACGGGGGCGCATTACACCAAAACGCGCCCGGCCCTACCATGATGGATTCGTAATACCCGGCATAGGGGAAACCAAAAAGCCACACTTCGTCTATGCGGTTGTCGTTGATGCGATTGATGATGTCGAATTCGGAAAGGATACGGCCGTAATCCACCCCATCGGGTTGATGCCAGCCACCACGAGCGAACCAATGCCGGACGTAATCGTCGGCCGTATAGACAAACCCGTCAGCTTTCACCGGGCAGCCATCTACTTCTATCCGTTCCCCAATGGCATACCGGACGTAACCGTAGCTGGCGTCTTGCACGTCGGCGATATACTGCTGCGCCAGCCGATCTGGATTCTGCCAGCCTGATACATCCGCCAGTTTGCGGCCCCCTTGTGAAGGAACCTTCGGGTTGTGGATGATGCAGAGAACACGAGGGTGGATAGGCGATGGGGGCGTGGTAGGGGTGGCAACGGCCGTTTCCCTTTGTACTTGAGAACGCTTAAACAGACGCATGACTATATCATAACATAATGAACCACTTCGTATTGCACACCATTCGCAGGGTAGATATAATGCAGCCCATTGCGGCTATGGTGTAGCGGTAACACAGCAGCTTCCCAAGCTGTTATCTCGGGTTCGAGTCCCGATAGCCGCTCTACGAAGTGACAGGTTTTCCCAAACGTGTCACTTCTCGTTTTTTAGGGAACCAGCGGCCAAATAAGAGGCAGAAAAAGCAGGGTGGCAATCAAAATAACCAGATTCAGCAGTAACCCCACCCGCGTGTAATCCGAGAAACGATACCCCCCCGGCCCCATGACCAATACATTCGCCTGATGGCCCACCGGCGTCAGAAAGCTGGTGGATGCGCCAATCACCGTCGCCAGCACAAACGCCTGTGGGCTGGCCCCCAACTCCAGGGCAATATCAATCACAATAGGCACCATCAGCACCGTCGCCGCCGCATTGGACATTGGTTCCGTAATCAAACCGGCCAATATATAAATAGCAGCCAGGGTCGCCAACAACCCCAGACCGGCCGTGGCGCCCACAACCAGGTCTGCCAGAAACCGGGCCGTGCCGGTGGTTTCCATGGCCGTGCCCAAAGGTAACATACAGGCGATCAGAAAAATGCTGCGCCACTCAATACTCTGGTACGCCTCGTCCATGTTCAGTACGCCACCCAACACCATCAGCGCCACGCCAATCACCATCGCCAGCGAAATGTGCAAACCACCCAGAGTGGTCAGCGCCAACACCAGCAGCATAATGCCCACCGCCAACGGCGCTTTATCGCGCCGCCGCTGCTCCAATGCCACCGGCTCCATGACCAGAAAGTCATCTCCTTCTTGCAGTGCCGCCAGACGATGGTGTGGCCCTTGCAGCAGTAAAGCATCGCCAAATTGCAGTTCCACCTCGCTCAGGCGTTGGAAGATCACTTCGCCATGTCGCCAGATTGCCAGAGCGGTAAAACCATAATGGTCGCGGAAACGCATTTGTTTCAGCGAGCGGCCGGCCATGGAGGAGCGCGGCGACAACGTGGCTTCCACTAAATGATTTTCGTCTGAGTTCATCATCAAGTCGGCTTCCTGGCCGGTCTCACTTATCAGGGCCAGTGCCTCTTGCGCCCGCATCAGGTCTTTGGCCGCACCCTCCACAATCAGCAAGTCCCCCGCCGCCAACCGAACATCGGGCAGGGGGATAATGCGATTTTTTTGGTTGCGGATGATGGCCAGGACGGAGAGGCCATACTCAGCACCCAATCTCGTCTCATAAAGCGCCTGGCCGACCAATGGGCTGCGGTCCGAAACCCTGACTTCGCTGATATATTCGCGCAAGCGCCGGGTTTGAATGTCTTTGACCGGCTCATAAGATGGCAAGAGATGGCGGCCAATGAATACCATATAGAGGATACCGGCGCTAAACACGATGATACCGGTGGGTAAAAAGTCAAAAAAGCTAAAAGTGGGCAGGCCGCGTTCGGCCAGGATGCTGCTGGCTAAGATATTGGGCGGGGTGCCTATCAGCGTCAGATTACCACCGAGCAAGGAAGAAAAAGCCAACGGGATGAGCAGTTTAGACAACGGGATTTTGGTTTGGTGGGCGATACCGGCAACGGCAGGCAGGAGTACGGCCGTAGCCCCAATGTTGTTCATAAACGCCGACATCAGCCCGCAGGTCAGCATGATCATGGCAATCAGCCGGGGTTCGCTGTTCCCCGCCAGGCGGGCAATGTGGCTGCCCAACACGTCGGCCACGCCTGTTTTGAACAACCCGCCAGAAACGATAAATACCGCCCACACTGTAATCACCGCCGGATTGGCAAAACCGGCAAACACCTCTGCGGGTGTGAGCAGCCCGGTGAGCGCCAGCGTAATCAGCACCAGCAATGCCACCACATCCACCCGCAGCTTTTCTGTGGCAAAGAGAACAATCGCGGTCAAAACAATTAACAGAGTCAGGGCAATTTGTGGCGTCATCATGTCTCAAGATTGGTTCAATCTTAAAGATTGAACCAATCTGGCTAAAAAGGCCAAAACACCGGTACGAACACAACCGCCAGCACCAGCACCAACAGCGTCAGAGGCAGCCCCACTTTAAGATAATCGCTAAAGCGGTAGCCGCCTGGCCCCATAATCATGACATTGGCCGGATGAGAAACCGGGCTGGCAAAGCTGGCCGAAGCCGCGATGGCCACCGTCATCATCAGCGGATAGGGGGATAGGTTGAGATCGCTGGCGGTATTAAAAGCAATAGGGGCCATCAGCACCACCAGGGCGGCAGTAGGAATGATCTGGGTAGCCAGCGAGGTTAACACAAACAAGCCAAGGATAACCAGCCGCGGCCCAAACCCACCAATGACGGAGATGAAGCCATTGGCCAGAAAGCTGGCGGCGCCGGTTTGCTCCATGGCAATACCCAACGGCAGCATGCCGGCAATCAGGAAAACGGCCGGCCATTCGATGAAACGGTAAGCCTCTTCCATCGTCAGGCAGCGGCTCAATACCATTAGCGTAGCGCCAATGACGGCGGCAATGGCAATGGGCAGCCAGCCCAACAACACCGGCAGCAGTATGCCCACCAGGATGAGAATGGAAAGCGGCGCTTTGTTGAGGCGCAGCGGCGCCTGGGCAGACTCAGTCAGCACCAGGAAGTCTGGTTCGCTGCCCAGCAGGCGCAGCTTTTCACGTGGCCCATACAGCAGGATGCCATCGCCAAATTGCAAAGGTATATCACGCAAATTGGCGTGTATGGCCTCCCCTTCGCGCCAGATGGCTAACACGGTTAACCCATATTTCTCACGGAAGTTGAGCTGGCGCAGGCTCTTGCCACGCAGGGTGGTGTAGGGGGAGAGGACCATTTCTGCCAGACCAATTTGCTCTGACTCTAAAGTGCTTAAATCGGTCAGCGATTGGCTTGATTGGCTTTCAATCTCCACCTCTTGTAAACCGCGCAGCGTCAACAAATCTTCTGGTTTACCTTTGATCAATAAAATGTCACCGGCTGCGAGCGTCTCATCTGGTTCTGGCGTCAGGTCCATTTCATCGCCACGCACGGTGCCTAATATCGTCAGACCAAAAGCATCACCCAGGCGGCTTTCAGCCAGGGTTTGTCCGGCCAGGATGGAATCATCAGGAATTTTCAGGGCGATCAACTGCTCTGGTAACTGATAAAGCCCGGCTAACTGAGCATCGGAAAGGAACCGGAAATTGTCGAAGTGGGGAGCGTCTTGAATGGCGTCCAGGCGGGTACGCAGCCCCTGAAAAAGCAAGGTATCGTCGGCTTGCAGGACGGTATCTTGCAAGTTGGCGCGGTACAAAATGCCCTGCCGCCAGATGGCCTTGACGTTGACGCCAAAACGGCCGCGCAGGCCGCTTTGGAAAAGGGTCTGGCCGACCAGGGTGGAATGGGGTGAAAGACGCGCCTCGGCCAGGCCAATCTCCTGGGTGATGGTTTCCTGGAGAGCGGGATCAAGGGGTTGGGGAATGAGTTGTTGACGGCCGTGCAGTTCTGCCAGACGGTCAGCGCGCCCCTGCACAATCAGCCGGTCGGTGGCCTGCAAAACGGTATCCGGGCGGGGGGCGAGATGGGTACGGCCGTTGCGCAAAATAGCCACCACATTCAACCGCAGCGCCGATCCCAACCGGCTGTCCGCCAGCGTCATGCCCACCAGCGGCGAATTGGCCGGAAAACGGATAATAAAGGTACGATCTAACAGTTCATACACACCACCCAGATCCTTTTGCCTGGCTCTGGCCGATTCTTGTGCCGGATTGCGCACCGGCAGCAGCCGCCGGCCAATGAAAACCATAAAGAGGACGCCGGATACCAGAATTAACGAGCCAGTCGGGGTGAAATCAAACAGGCCAAAGGGAGTCAATCCATATTCATACAGCGCATCGCTAACCAGGATGTTGGGCGGCGTACCGATAAGGGTGGTCAAGCCGCCTAACAGAGCGCCATAAGTGAGCGGCATCAACAGCTTGGAAGGCGGCCGGTTGGTGCGCCGGGTAATGTCCATTACCACCGGCAGCATCAGGGCGGCTACGCCCACATTATTCATCACCGCAGACAATAGCCCGGCCGTGAACATGATCACCACAATCAGCCGCACTTCATCTTCGCCTGCCAGGCGCATCACCTGGCGGCCCACCAGGTTAGCGATGCCTGTTTTCGATAAGCCACCGCTGATGATAAACATTGCCCATACGGTGACAACGGCGGGGTTGCTAAAGCCGGACAGAGCCTCGGCCGGTGTCACCAGCCCTGTTAGCGCCAGACTGCCCAGGACAAGCAAGGCGATTACATCCATGCGCAGTCGTTCGGTAATAAAGAGGATGGTAGCCAGCAGCAGAATAGCCAGGGTGAGAGCGATTTGGGGCGTCATGCGTTTCCTTTCTTCGCCAGTTTTGTCACGGGCCGTCAGTTACAGGTGTGAAGTTTACTGGCAGAGATTATACGCAGGCTGCCGGTTGGGGCAAAAGGATGCCGTTTTGCAACAAGATTTGCCAGTTGACGTATAAGAGTGTGATATTTTTCACAATCACCGTACTCTCACTCTCAAAAGTTCTTTCACCAAACATGAGGCTGAAATCAATGTCTCCCACTTTCTCTTCTTATCATTTCATGCTGGCTCGCTCACGGCCGTTGCCCTCTTCCATTCCAGTGCAGCCAAAGCGTACAGCCGCGACCAGCGCTGACCTGGCGGCAGCCATTACCAGAGCGGCCAGCAGCCAGACCTATTTTACCATTCGGTATCTGGCCGACCGGCCATTGGTGGCCGATGCCTATCGCGCGTATGCTTATTTCCGCTGGGTAGATGATTTGGTAGATCAAGATGGTGTATCCGCAGCCAGGCGGCTGGCGTTCCTGGAGCGGCAGCAAGACATCATCGCCCGCTGTTACCGGAGCGGCTGGCCGGATGAGTTATGCCTGCAAGAGCAGTTGGTGGCCGATCTCATTCGCGGCGACCACGAAACAAACAGCGGGCTGCGAACCTACATCGAGCAGATGATGGCGGTGATGGCTTTTGATGCCGGTCGCAAAGGGCGGCTCATCGGCGAATGGGAACTGGACGCATACACACGGGCGCTGGCTACGGCCGTGACCGAAGCCCTGCACCACTTCATCGGCCATGACGACATCAGCCCGCCGGACAAGGCGCGCTACCTGGCGGTGACGGGGGCGCACATTACCCACATGCTGCGGGATATGGTGGAAGACACGGCCGTTGGCTATGTCAACATCCCCCGCGAATATCTGGAAACACATGGGTTAACCCCAACAGACATTCACCATCCCGCCTACCGCGACTGGGTGCGGCAGCGGGCGCAGTTGGCCCGCCGCTGTTTTGCCGCCGGCCGGGAAGCGCTGGCGCGGATGCCCAACCGCCGCCGCCGGTTGGCCGGGTTTGCCTACATTGGCCGCTTTGAACTGGTGCTGGACGCCATCGAAAAAGATGATTACGTGCTGCGGCCCGATTACCCGGAGCGCAAAAGTAAACGGGCGGCGCTGAAATTGGGCTGGGGGCTAGTTGCTGGTGGCTGGTACAAACAACCAGCAACTAACTATCAGGACTGAATAGAGCATGAACATGAAACACACCCCCACTGTTATTGTCATTGGCGCGGGCATTGGCGGGATTGCCACGGCCACACACCTGGCACAGCGTGGATTGCACGTCATTGTGGTGGAAAAGAATGCCCACCCCGGCGGCCGCTGTGACCGGTTCGTGCGGGAAGGCCACCACTTTGACGCCGGGCCGACGCTGTTGGTGATGCCGCTGGTATATGAAGCGGAGTTTGCCGCCCTGGGCGCATCGGCAGCAGAGATGCTGGCCTGGCAGCGGGTTGACCCCACCTATCATCTCATTTTCGACGACAACAGCCGCCTGACGCTCACCTCCGATATGAAACGAATGCAGGAGCAGTTGGAACAAATGGAGCCGGGCAGTTTTGGCGGCTTCTTGCGCTACCTGGACGAAGGGCATCGCCATTATCATGTGGCGATGGAGAAGCTGGTAAACCGGGATTTTCGCCGGGCATCCGAGTTTTTTTCACCGGCAAACCTGCCGCTGCTCTATCAGATCAAACCATTAGCGAAACATTACGACCATATGGCGCGCTACTTTGACCAGCCGCGCTTGAAGGCGGCTTTTACCTTCCAGGATGTGTACATGGGGTTGAGTCCGTTTGAAGCGCCCGCCACCTTTTCCATGATGCCTTACACCGAACTGGCGCATGGCGTCTGGTACCCACGCGGCGGCATGTATCGCATCGTGGAATCGCTGGTGGAATTGGCGCAGGCGGCGGGGGCGGAATTTGTATATGGCACGGCCGTTGCCCAGATCATCACACAGGGGAAAGCGGTAAAGGGGGTGGTGTTGGTGGACGGCCGTACCGTGAAAGCCGATGCCGTCGTAGCCAATGCCGACCTGCCCTACGTCTACCAAAACCTGCTGCCGCCCAACGGCATGGCCCGGCAATTGAAACGCAAGCGGTACTCCTGCTCGGTCATCAGCTTCTTTTGGGGCATAGACAAAACTTACCCGGAACTGCCACC
>CAADGU010000321.1 GCA_900696625.1 uncultured Chloroflexota bacterium
ACCATGTACCAACTGTTAACCCAGGCGCGCAATTGGGACACGGCCGTACTCACTTCCCTCCGTTTCTGCACCAGCGGCGGCGCGCCCCTGCCCGTCCCCCTGGTGCAAAAGTACACGGCCGAAAAAGGCATCCACTTCAAACAAGGCTTTGGCATGACGGAGTTTGGCCCCGGCATTTTTGCTCTGGCCGCCGAAGATGCCATCAGCCATGCCGGCAGCATCGGCCGGCCCAACTTTTACGTGGCGGCGCGGGTGGTGGACGACGAGAACCGGCCTTTGGCCGCCGGCGAAATTGGCGAACTGGTCTTGAAAGGCCCCAGCCAATCCTCCGGCTACTTTAATGACCCGGACGCCACAGCCGAAGTCATTGACGACGAAGGCTGGTTCCACACCGGCGACCTGGCCGTTTATGACGAAGAGTGGTACTTCACCATCAAGGATCGCAAAAAGGATATGTTTATTTCCGGCGGCGAGAATGTGTATCCGGCGGAGATTGAGGCGGTGTTGTATGGGCACACGGCCGTACACCAATGCGCCGTCATCGGTGTCCCTGATGCCAAATGGGGGGAGGTGGGGCTGGCCTGTGTGGTGTTGCAGCCGGGGGCCGTTGTCAGCGCCAACGACCTGCTCGACTACCTGAAAGACCACCTGGCCGGTTACAAAGTGCCCCGGCGCATCGAGATTATGAAAGCACTGCCCATCTCCGCCGCCGGTAAAATCCTGAAACGGGAACTCAAGCAGCAATTCACCGATTAAGGCTCTTTCTCCAAACCAAACAGCTTCAGCAGCCGCTGCCAGCCGCGCTGCCGTTCAATGGCTTTGGCGCGCCAGGTGCCGACAATGCCGTAGGGGATAAACAGGACAATGCCCACGTAAATGAGTCCGAGCAAAAAGCTGGAGGCGTGGCCAAACCACCGGTCCAGATAAAATTGCAGCAGCCGAAACACGGCCGCGCCAATCATCGCCCCGCTCAACGTGCCCACACCACCAATGAGAATCATCAACAAAGCCGCCACCGTCCAGCCCAGGCCGGCTATGTTGGGGCTGACGATGGGTTGGTGGATGGTGTGGAAAAAACCGGCGAATACGGCCGTAATCGAAGCCAATATCAACGCCGCCAATTTGAAATAAAAGGTGTTGTATCCCAACATCAGCGCCCGGTTCTCGTTTTCGCGGATAGCCACACACACCCGGCCCGTCGGTGAATCTACAAAGCGGCGGTAAACCAGGTAAACCAGAAAGGTAAAGAGCAGCGTAATCAGGTAAAGCTGGAACCGTTCATTGGATGTATTCAAAAAGGCGGGTGTAATCACCCCTTGCAGCCCCACGTCCGCCCCCGTCCAGGCCGCCAATTCACTGGCCTGCACCACGATAAAAAACATGGAGGCAATACCCAGTGTCACCAGGGCAAAGGTGATGCCCTTCACGCGCGGCAGCACAATGCCAAACAACAACGCCTGCGCCACCCCCAAGACGACCAATCCGGCCAGCGTGGCCCCCAATCCCCAGCCCAAATTCTTAAAGGCAATGCCCGTAAAATAAGCGCCGACGGCAAAAAACATGGCGTGTCCAAAAGAAAGCAGCCCGGTCACGCCCAAAATCAGGTCATAACTGATAGCATAAATCGCCAGGATGTACACCTCAATCAACAAACCCTGCAAAAACTTGGCGTTGCCGGACTTGTTAGCCAGCACATCGCCAAAAGATTGGCCGTCGGCCAGCGCCACCAGAAAAGGAAAGAGGATCAACCCCAACAAGAGGGCCAATAAACCGGCGTTATCCTTCATCCATCCGGTCAGGCGATTTTGGGCCACGCCCGTTTTAGAAACCGTTGTTTGCATTCTCAAACTCCCGTAATCCGAAGTCCGAAGTCGGATTTCGGACTTCGGGCCTCGGACTACCGATCACCTTCCCTACTCATTCCGGCCAAAAAGGCCATTGGGCAGTACCAGCAAAATAATGACCATCAACAGCACCACCGAAGCGGGCACGAGGGGGGGTGATGGTTTGAATGGTTCGGCCAGGAAGGGCAGGTTGATGCCGATTTGCCCGTATTTGATGATGAACTGTTGCAGCAAACCCACTAACACCGCCCCGGCTGCGGCCCCTGGGAAACTGGTCAGGCCGCCAATGGCCAGGGCGATGAGCGCCAGCAGCAAGAAGCGGGTGCCCATGTCCGGCGACAGGCCCACCGAGGGAGCGGCCAACACGCCACCCATCGCCGCCAACCCTACCCCCAGGGCAAACACCAGCGTAAACACCTGGCGCACGTTAATGCCCAGTGCTTCCACCATTTCGCTGTCTTGCACACCGGCGCGGATGACCATGCCGATGCGGGTGCGCTGCAAAACGAGCCAGACCGAGACCAGGACGATGAGGCCCACCAGGACGATGAAGATTTCGTTGTAGGCGCGCAAACGGCCGTCAAACAAAATCACCGTTGAACATTGATGCGCCAGCAAATCGGCCAGGCTGGTAGCCGGGCAGCCATCGCCGCTGCCGGTAAAGAGAGCAGCGCGGGGCATGGTAAATTCAGGCCGCCCCCAAATGGAGCGTACCACCTCGATGATGATGAAACCCAGACCCAGGGTGAGCATGAGCTGGTAGATGGGGCGGCTGTACAACGGCCGTATCATCGTCACTTCCACCACGCCGCCCAACACCACACCCACCAGCGCAGCCACCGCCATCGCCAGGAAAAAGCGCCAGGTGGTGCCAATGTTGAGCAAACCAGCCGTGAGAGTATCGTTGCCAAAATGGACAAGCAGCCCCAAAACCAACAAAACAATAGCAAAAATGAGCGGACGCCGGGCCACGGCCGTTGGCCGCATACCCAATTCCCGCCGCTGCCGGAAACCGGCCATGGCCACTGCAAACAACGCCATGCCCAGGAAAATAACCAACAGCAGATACAATGGATTGGCGGCTGGCGCCTCCGGCAGTACCAGCCTCCCTTGTTCCAGCGCCAGCGAATAGGTAATGGGGCTTTCCGTGTAGACTGCCGGATTCCAAATGGAAATAGAATAACGCGGCACGGCCGTCGCCAGCACCGCCAACGACAAGCCCAGCGCCAACCAGGGCCAGAATCGCGCCAGCCGGGACGACAGGCGCAGTCGTGCCAGTAACGACTCCCACAGCGGCGTCAACAGCAGCCCGGCCGCCAACAACAGCAGCAGCGGCAGCACATCCACAAACGTATCCGGGCGCACAAAAACCGTCCAGCCCACATACGCCCCCAGCATAAATAGTTCGCCGTGCGCCAGATTCAGCACATCCATCAGGCCAAAAATAAGCGACAGCCCGGCCGCCACCAAAAAGGTAATGGCCCCCACCGACAATCCACGCATGACAGTAATGACCCAATCGCGGGGTTCCATGCTTTGCACGGCCGTTAGAAACAAAACCCCGATCACCGCCAACGTAATCAGTTGCAACCGGTTCTTTTGCAGCGTCACCAATGTATTACCTCCAGGAATTATGAATTAAGAAGGATGAATTATGAATCTTCCCTCGTCCACTCACTGCTCACTGCTCACCGCTCACCGATTACCGCCTCTAGGCCGCGCCCAGATAGCGGTGAATGGTAGCCCGGTCATCCACCAGGTCGGCCATCAGACCATGTTTCACCGTTCGTCCCTCGTCCACAATCACATACCGCTCCGCCAACCGGCTGGCCATCAGAAAGTTTTGCTCTACCAGCACCACCGTCGTATTGACCGAAAGCTGGCGGATCGCTTCCATCATCTGTTCAATAATCACCGGGGCCAACCCTTCGCTGGGTTCGTCAATCAGCAGCAGCCGGTTATCCGGCACCAGGGCGCGAGCCACCGCCAACATTTGCTGCTGCCCGCCAGACAGGTTGGTCCCCGGCAGTTTGATCAACCGCTGCAAATCGGGGAACAAATTAAAAATGAACTCCTCTTTCCGGGCCAGGTC
>CAADGU010000322.1 GCA_900696625.1 uncultured Chloroflexota bacterium
AATTACCCAGTTACCCGCACGTCAAATCCGCTTCCGGGTCGGGGCGGTTGGCGGCGGGCAGGTAGTAGACGCGGGGGTCGGTGCCCAAATCGCGGCGTAACTGCACCGCCTGGTGATTTTTCAATACCTGGCTTACCGGCGAATCGGGATCATTCAGATCGCCAAAGTAGCGCGCCTTGCGTGGGCAGGCAACCACACAAGCCGGCGTCGCCTGCGGGTCTACGCCGGGTACCAAACCTTCGGCCAGACCACGATCAATGCGCTGGACACAGAAGGAGCATTTTTCCACCACACCACGTGGACGGCGGGGTACTTCCGGCTGACCATACTGCGGCACGGCCGGATTTTCGCCGGTGAACTCCTGCCAGTTAAAGGTGCGCGCCCCGTAGGAGCAGGCCAACTGGCAGTAGCGGCAGCCGATACAGCGGTCATAATCCATGACTACAATGCCATCGGCTCGTTTGTAGGTGGCTTTAACCGGGCAAATGCTGACGCAGGGCGCTTCCTGGCAGTGCATACAGGGCACGGGCACATTGATCGGTTTGCCGTTCACTTCACCGGATTCCACCATGCGTACCCAGGAAGCGCCGGGGGCTGTGTCATTACGCGCCTGGCAGGCCAGTTGGCAGTCGCCACAGCCCACACAGCGGTTCAGGTCAATGACCATGGCCCATTGATGTTCACCACTGACCTCGTTTTCAGGCGGGGTGGATTCGGCGATTTTGGGCAGACCTTTGGCGTTGAGGGCCAGGGTGGTTACGGCCGTGCCGGCCACCGCCATCATCATAAATTCGCGGCGGGGAAATGTTTTTTCGCGCATCTTAGTTCCTCCCTTCATCGTCTTTGTCGTGACGGCGGAATTGTTTTTCTACCCAGGGAGAGCCAACCAGACCAAATAACATGCCGGTCAGCGCCGCCAGAATAATGAAATTCAGCGACGTATTCGTGCCGCTTTGCGGCTGGATGTTCAGGGCATGGCTGTCGTTATCACCCAGCAGGGGTACAATAGACGCCTGCACCACCTGAGGATTGACAATGGGAGCCGTACTCGCCGCTTCCTGGCCCCCCTGGTTTTGCACCGGATAGTGCATACCACCACCGTGACATTCAGTGCAATTCTGGTCGCCAACCGTAAAGTTATGCAGGCGGCTGCCGTGTCCATCCCCCATCGCGCCATCAGCAAGTTGGAAGTGGCAGTCGGTGCAGAGCAGTCCTTCCATGGCGTGGTTGGTGAAGCTGTAGAAATGGGTTTGCTCGCGGTGGCAGGCGGCGCAGGTTTCTTCCACGCCACCGGCACGTAAGCTGTTGTCGTGCGGGTTGTGGCAGCGAATACAGGCCATGCCTTCCTGTCCATGCTGGCTGTGCCCTAGCTGGTCGAAGGTGTCGGTATGGCATTGCCCACACAGCCGGGATGAGGTGTCGGTGTACATGATTTTTTGTGGGTGTTCGTGGGGGGGCGAGGGGTGGCAAACCTGGCAGGCGACGCCTTCACTTTCGTATTGGTTGGTGGCCGGGTCATAGCCGGTGGTGTGGCAGGCAAGACATTCACTGGGGCTACCTTGCTCTTGCCAGGCTTTCACAAAACCGGCCAGCGCAGAAGCCTGACTGTGTGTGCTGTTTTCCCACATGGCTGCCGCCGTTTCATGGCAACTGCCACAATCTTCCGGCTCCACGGGGGTGGTGGGCGGTTCGTCGCTCTGCGCCAGGGTGATGACGGCCGTGACCGCCCCCAACAACAGCGCACAAACCACGCCGATGAAAAGTCGTTTTAGTGTGTGCATTACTTCCTCCCTTGTCCGTAAACATTCCGAATACGGTTCACGCATCACGCATCACGTATCACGGTTTACAGATTCATACAAGGGAAGTGTAGGTCTGTAGCGGGGTGTTCACAATTGGCGGGCCACCCCATTTGTGTATGGGGTGTTTGACCCATGCGGCATGGGTGTTTACTCCACATGGCGTGGGGGATTGACCCAGAAGAAGATGGCGGCGATGCCGCATAGACGGCCGTGTACCGCCCCGGTATGCTGTAGGTATCAACAGGTTGGATTTCGTAAACCGTTATCCGATTACCGATTACCGATTACGGATTACGAACCCCTCGGAGGTTATAGTGATGAACGAGATGACAGTTATTCTGGTGGTTGTTTTGTTATTTGCCCTGCGGTTTGTTTTACCGCTGGTTTTCACAATTGGCGCTGGCTATGTGGAAAATCGCTGGCTGAATCGGCGTTCGTGATGCGTGAACCGTTATCCGAAGTCCGATTACCAATTACGGGTTACGGTCTACGGATTCCCCATGGGCAGGGTGACGACAAGGGTGGCGCCCTGCCCTCCCTGGCTGTGCGCGGTAATTGTTCCCCCGTGCCGCTCCGCGATCTTTTTGCAAATCGCCAACCCTACCCCACTCCCCTCGTATTCGTGACGGCCGTGCAGCCGTTGGAAAATACCAAAAATCTGCTCCGCATATTTCTCATCAAACCCAATGCCGTTGTCTGTGACGGTTAACTGGCAGACGGCACGGCCGTTTTGCGCCATCGTTTCCGCCGTGATCTCTACACGCGGCGGTCTATCTGGTTGGTGATATTTCAACCCATTGCTCAACAGGTTTTGCAGCAGTTGGCGCATCTGTGTCGGATCGGCTTCCACGATGGGCAAATGACCCACCAGCACCTCTCCAGCACATTGTTGAATTTGCAATTCCAGATCAGATAAGACCCCTTGCATCACCTCATGCAAATCCACCTGGCTAAAAGGTTGTGCTTCCGTCGTCACACGGGAATAGGCCAACAAATCGGTAATCAGAAGTTGCATCCGGGCCGCCGCCTTGATCATGCGTTCCAGGTAATCCTGCCCCGCCGCATCCAGCGCCGCCCCGTACCGGGTTTGCAGCCGGTTGCCAAACGTCTGAATTTTGCGCAGCGGCTCCTGTAAATCGTGCGAAGCCACATAAGCAAACTCTTGCAATTCACTGTTGCTGCGCTCCAATTCGCGGTTGTAGTTTTCCAATAACAGTTCGGTCTGTTTCCGTTGGGTAATATCTTGTAAGGAGATGAGATTACATAAAACGTTATTGATGGAGAGGCGTTCCGTCGTCAGGACGCCTACACCCATCGCACCACTTTTCCGCCGGAACCGTACTTCCAAATCCTGAATAAGGCCCTCCCGACGCAGGATGGTCAGCGCATAATCGCGTTCGTCTTCGTCATACCATAACCTGAGTTCTTGCGCATTGTGCCCTAATACCTCCTCCCGGTGGAAACCGGTGATCTGGCCAAAGGCATCATTCACTTCCACAAAGTGTCCATTATCGGTTCGCTGGATGGCCATGCCCGTAGGGGTCGTATTAAAAGCCTTGCGAAATTTTTCTTCTGAAGCGCGCAGCGCTTCTTCCATCTGTTTGCGCTCGGTGATGTCTATAGCCAGGCCGCCAAGCAAGGGAGGCTGATCACCCTGGCGAATGACAAATTTGTGGGTGCGATAGGTACGCAATGTACCCTCATTGCCCGGAAGCTGGCGTTCCACAACGAGAACTCCCTGCTGCCTGGCCTGTTGATCATCAGCCATGGCCTGCGCGGCTAACGCCGGGTGTAGGTACTCAGTGGTGAACTGGCCCTGCCATTCGCTGGAGATCAGGGTCTGCTGCATGGCGCTGTTGGCGTATTGCAAACGGCCGTACTCATCCTTAATAAACGCCAGCGCCGGCACCTGCTCCATAAA
>CAADGU010000323.1 GCA_900696625.1 uncultured Chloroflexota bacterium
CGGCTGCGATGCACGATCACATGGCTGCGCCCGCTCACCTGGTTGCCCGTCAAGTCGGTGACGGTGGCTTCCACCACAAAGCGGCGGCTGCCGTCTCCTTCTTGCAGTTCGGCCGGAATTTCCAGCAGCAGGCGGCCCTGCCCATCGGTCTGCCCCACGCCTTCGGCGATAACCTGCGTGGGCTGGTAATCGTAGTTGTAATAGTAATAGCCCAGGTCACGCTCCTGGTTGCGGAAACTATAACGGCCCAGGTCAGGCCCGCCGGTAAAGGTGTAGTCCTCGGAGCGGACGTGCCATTCCACATCACCGCCAACGACCGCGCCGCCGGAGAAGAAATGGGCGTCTATGACGATCTCGATGGTATCGCCGGCGGATACGTCGCTTTCATTGGCGGTCACTTCCACCTGGAAGGTGGGTTTACGAAATTCGGCCACTTCAAAGTAACCATTACCAACAGGCTGATTGTCGGCCGTGCTAACGCCGATCCAGTAGTTGCCCAATACGGCTTCGTCATCCAGCGTGATCTCGCCGCTGAAAGAGCCATATTCATTGAGAGGTAGAGTCGCGGTATAAATGGTTTCGTCATAGGAGGCGATTTGCACATTCACACTCTCAAAATCGGGCAGGGCGTAGCGCAGGTCGTCATTCAGGCGGACGATGCCTTTGAAGTAGACGGGTTGGCCGGGGCGGTAAACAGGGCGCTCGGTGTAGATGTAGCCGGTGGGCTGGTTGGGTTCCAGGTAGAAGTCCGTGTAGATGCCAAAGTCATAGGTGCTAATGCCTTCGTTCCAATTGCTGACGGCCAGACCAAAAACGTCATTGCCCGGTTCACCAACAATGGCATAGTAACGGCCGTCCCATCCTGGTATCAGCTCTAAATCGTCCTGGTAGAGCAGACCAAATTCGTCCGTTGTACCCTCAGAAACAAGCCGATAATTCTTGTCATACAGCGCCACCGACACGTCAGGCAGCGGTTCGCCGCTGTTCAGGTCGGTGGCCCAAATCATGGCTTCGGTGGCTGTGGTTTTCAGGGTAACATTGGCGGTAGCCATTGCCAGCACCTGCGCCTGCAAATGGGGTTCGGTATGGCTGATTTGCGGCGAGTCCAGCGCCACAAAGTAGAAGCCGGTAGGCAGCGGGCCGGTATCCTCCTGGTTGAGGACAAACCGTCTATGCGCCAGTTCATTGAGCGGTGTGTTCACCGGCAAGGTGCGCTGCCAGAGAAGCTGGTCGGCTTGGGGTACATAACTGTAAGGGGACAAGTCGTAATGCAGCAGCTTGCCAAATTCGCTCAAGGATAACTGGTATAAATCCACATCCAGTTCGGTGATATTTTGGTGCGTTACCCAGAGAGAATCGGACCCACCACTGCGGTAAAGAGCAACTGAGTAGGGCAGATTGAGGCTGGCGCTGGGCGGCAGTTTGCCGGTGGTGAAGGTGAGGGTTTGGCCTTCGGTAATTTCATTGCCGTACACGTCTTTCATGCCGGGCAGGATTTGCACAGTGTAGGTGGTAGAGGGGCGGAAGCCGTAATAGTTTTGGCTCCAATCCCAGGGGGAGTAAAGGCCGTCCGGGTCGCCGATGATGTCCGGGCTGATGATGACTTTACCGGCCATGCTCTCCTCGTCCATCGGCGAGGCGAATTCGATGCGGAAGACGCTGGAGTAGTGGCTTTCGGTCTGGCCGTTGGCCGGTTCGGTGCGGCGGATGGCCGGGTATTTAACGGTGGAAGCCGTCCAGGTAAACGGCCGTGCCAGTGTACCCCCATTGGCGGCCTGAGCCGAATCAGCCAGTTCCAGGGTGTAGTTGGTCTGCAATTCGAGCAGCTGCGTAGGTGTGAGCGCCAGGGTGATGAAAGCATCATCCCAGGCAAATTCGAAGGGGATGGCGTTGCCCCCGGCGGTGGGTTGCAGGGTGATGGCCGTTTCCGTGCTGCCCGGATCCATCGGCTGGTTAAAATGCAGCCGGTAGCTTTGATCCAAAGGCAGG
This sequence comes from uncultured Chloroflexota bacterium, assembly GCA_900696625.1. GTDB lineage: Bacteria > Chloroflexota > Anaerolineae > Promineifilales > Promineifilaceae > CAADGU01. Next base: position 1,990 of record CAADGU010000323.1, read on the forward strand.
TTTGGCCAGCCGTTTTGCGGATTCCAGGCGCTGTCTACCAGTTCCAGAAAATCAAAGGTGGGCGGCGTCACCGTGAAGCTGCTGACCTCATCCTTTAGCATTTGGGCGCCGGTGGCGCTGATGGCATTGACGGTGGCAGCATCCACACGCACGGTATATGCCTGCCGCCCAATCAACGCTTCGGCCGGCCGGTAGACGTAGACGGAGGTGTTCACCCATTCACCCTGCCCCGGAATCGCCGGTTCAATGACCAGCGGGTTGGGCAGATTGGCGGCCTCTTCGCCGACCATGAGGGGCACCACAGGCCGGTTAAAGATGACGGTAATGGTGGAATCTACGGCCACATTCGCAATGCCATTAGCCGGGCTGATCTGGCTGACGGCCAGATCGCCAATGGTGGTGAAGTCCAGCGTCAGACCCTCCACCAGAGCCAACCCCTCGGTGGAGATGGCGGAACTGTCTACCGACACCTGGTAGCGGCTGGCGGGTTGCAGCGGTTTGGCCGGTTGGAAGCGCAACACGCGCGGCTGCGGCCAGGTGATGTCACCGTCTATAACCACACCTTCAGCGTCGGTGACGTGTACGGCCGTGTCCGGCTGCATGGGCTGGTCAAAATAGAGTTCAAATACGCCGTCGAGGGGTGTTTCTTCCCCGGCGGCCGGGTGCTGGCCGATGACCTGCGGCGGCAGCGGCTGTCCCAGGTCAAGCAGGAAAGGAGTGGGCGCGGGCGTGGCCGTGCTGGCGATGGGGGTGCTGGTGGGGGTAGGGGTTGGTTTTTCTTCTTCGCGGCAGCTAACGGCCGTGATCAGCAGCAACACAAACACAATCAATGGAAGTCGCAATTGGCGGTTCATTTTTACCTCGCTTGCCAACAAATGGAGTTTTTCCCTGGGGGTATTGTAATGGAAAAGGGGAGTGTGGGGGGTACGGCCGTGTGATGAAAAGGCGACGATTGGGTGACGGCGTTTTAGCAACGGTGTTTGTTTTGCGTTCAGGTATCGCTCCGGTAAACTCTTCCCATGAACACACCATCCCCCCACCCCCTCAAAAGATTAACCGCCTACTCCCACCGCTACCGGCAACGGGTGGCGCTGGCAACCATCTGCTCCGTCCTCAACAAACTGTTTGACCTGGCCCCGCCTGTGCTGATTGGCATGGCGGTGGATGTGGTCGTCTCGCAGGAAGACTCCTTTATGGCCGGGCTAGGTTTTGCCACCGTGCAAAGCCAGTTAGTCGCGTTGGGCCTGATTACCCTCCTCATCTGGGCGCTGGAGTCGCTGTTTGAATACCTGTTTTCCGTGTTGTGGCGCAATCTGGCCCAAGACATTCAGCACGATTTACGCCTGGACACCTATGACCATGTGCAATCGCTGGACATGGCCTACTTTGAAGAGCGCAGCACCGGCGGTCTCATGTCTATCCTCAATGATGACATCAACCAACTGGAACGTTTTCTGGATGTGGGCGCTAATGACATCATCCAACTCATCACCACCGTCATCGCCATCGGCGGCGCATTTATCATCCTGGCCCCGTCCGTAGCCTGGATGACCATTTTGCCCATGCCCTTTGTAATTTGGGGTACGCTGAAATTCCAGCAGAAGTTAGCGCCCAAATATGCGGCCGTGCGCGAACAGGTTGGCTTCCTCAATGGTTTCCTGGGTAATAATCTGAGCGGTATTGCCACCGTGAAAAGTTACACGGCCGAAGCCTACGAAGTCGGCCGTATTGGTCAGGAAAGCGAGCTGTATCGTCAAAAAAACCAGGCCGCGATTCAACTCAGTTCCGCCTTTGTGCC